>NZ_SMJW01000377.1 GCF_004348335.1 Actinomadura bangladeshensis
ACCCTACGGAACCCCCGCCCTACGGACCCCGTCGCCGGTGCACCGGCCGACCGTCACGTTCGCTCGGTGAGAGCGGGCTCGGCGGCGAAATGGCAGGCGCTGGGGTGCGCCGAGCCGTCCCGCTCGACCAGGGACGGCACCTCGTCGGCGCAGACGTCCCGCGCCTTCCAGCAGCGGGTGCGGAAGCGGCAGCCGGACGGCGGGTCCAGCGGCGAGGGCGGCTCCCCCTCCAGCTGGATCTGGTCCGACCAGCCCGGCGCGTCCGGGTCGGGCACGGGCACCGCCGACAGCAGCGCCTGGGTGTACGGGTGCGTCGGATGCTCGTAGATCTGCGCCTCGTGCCCGGTCTCGACGACCTTGCCCAGGTACATGACGGCGACGCGGTCGGAGATGTGCCGGACGGCGGCCAGGTCGTGCGCGATGAACACGTACGCCAGGCCCAGCTCGCGCTGCAGCTCGGCGAGCAGGTTCATCACCTGCGCCTGGACGGAGACGTCCAGCGCCGACACCGGCTCGTCGCACACGACCACGTCGGGGCGCAGCGCGAGGGCGCGGGCGATCCCGACGCGCTGGCGCTGCCCGCCGGAGAACTGGTGCGGGTACCGGTTGACGTGGTCGGGTTCGAGCCCGACCAGCTCCAGCAGCTCCTGGACCCGCCTGCGGCGCTCCCCCTTCGGCGCGGCGCCGGGGTGGATCGCGAACGGCTCGCCGACGATGTCGCCGACCGTCATCCGGGGGTCGAGGGAGGAGTACGGGTCCTGCATCACCAGCTGGATGCGGCGGCGCAGCGCCCGCAGCTCCCGCTTCGGCAGCGCGAACACGTCCCGGCCGTCGAAGCGGACCGTCCCGGCGGTGGGCCGCTCGGCGGCGAGCAGCAGCTTCGCCAGCGTCGACTTCCCGCAGCCGGACTCGCCGACGACGCCGAGCGTCTCGCCGCGCCGCAGCTCCAGGTCGACGCCGTCCACGGCCTTGACCTGGCCGACCGCCCGCTTGACCAGCACGCCCCGGGTCACCGGGTAGTGCTTGACGAGCCCCTCCACCTGGAGGATCGGCGCGCCGCCCTGCTCGGGCGCCGCACGCGGGTCGGGCGCTTCATTCGGGTCCGGCACCGTGGACCTCCTCGGCGAAGTGGCAGGCGGCCTCGTGGCCGGGCGCGACGGTGACGAGCGGCGGCCGCTCCGCCGCGCAGAGCGCCTCGGCGCGGGGGCAGCGGGGCTGGAACGGGCAGCCGGGCGGGAGCGCGGCCGGGTTCGGCGGCGCCCCCTTGATCGGGACGAGCGGCGCGCCGCGCCGGTCGAGGCGCGGCACCGACGCGAGCAGGCCGCGGGTGTAGGGGTGCGCGGGCCGCGCGTACAGCTCGCGGGCGGGCGCCTGCTCGGCGACCGACCCCGCGTACATGACGACGATCCGGTCGGCGACGCCGGCGACGACGCCGAGATCGTGGGTGATCAGCACCATGCCCATGCGCAGCTCGTCCTGGAGCCCGGCGAGCAGCCGCATGATCTGCGCCTGGACGGTCACGTCCAGCGCGGTGGTCGGCTCGTCGGCGATGAGGACGTCCGGCTCCAGCGCCAGCGCCATCGCGATCATGATGCGCTGGCGCATGCCGCCGGAGAACTGGTGCGGGTAGTCGCCGAGCCGCTTGGCGGCGGACGGGATCCGCACCCGCTCCATCAGCTCGACGGCCTTGCCGCGGGCCGCCCGCCGGCCGAGCCCGCGGTGCACCCGGTACATCTCGCCGAGCTGGTCGCCGACGGTGAACACCGGGTTCAGCGCGGTCAGCGCGTCCTGGAAGATCATCGAGATGCGGTCGCCCCGGTAGGCGCGGCGGCGCCGCTCGGGCAGGCCGAGCAGCTCCTCGCCGCGCAGCCGCACCGACCCGCGCTCGACGCGGGCGGGCGGCACGTCCAGGATGCCCATGACGGCCTGGGCCGCGACGCTCTTGCCCGACCCGGACTCGCCGAGGATCGCGAGCGTCTCCCCCTCGTCGAGGGTGTACGACAGGCCGTTCACCGCGTGGACGTCCTGGCCGCGCACGCGGAACCGGACGTGCAGGTCGTCGACGCGCAGCAGCGGCGGCGGCGCCGGGTCGTCCTTCAGGTCAGTGAGCATGGCCGGAGTCACCGCAGCTTCGGGTCGAGGGCGTCGCGGGCGGCGTCGCCGAGCATCAGGAAGCTCAGCACCGTCGCCGACAGGAACACGGCGGGGAAGACCAGCAGGTGCGGATGGTCGATGAACGAGTCCTTCGCCTGGTTCAGCTGGAGCCCCCAGGACACCTCCGGGTACTGCAGGCCGACGCCGAGGAAGTCCAGCGTCGCCTCCCCCACGATCACGTTGCCGACGTTGAGGGTGGCGACCACGATCACCGGGGCGATCGCGTTCGGCAGGATGTGCCGCGCCATGATCCGCGCGTCGGACGCGCCGAGCAGCCGGGACGCCTGCACGTAGTCGGCGTCCCGGACGGCGATGACCTGCCCCCGCATGATGCGGATCATCGTCGTCCAGCCGAGCAGCACCAGGACCAGCGTCATCGCCCACACGCCGTGCGAGGGGAACGCCACGAGGATCACCGTGGCGCCGAGCACGAACGGCAGCCCGAAGAACACGTCGGTGATCCGCGCGATCAGGGCGTCCAGCAGGCCGCCGTAGTAGCCGGCGAGCAGCCCGAACACGAGCGCGATCGCCAGCGCGAACAGGGTGACGGCGACGCCGATCAGCAGCGTCGGGCGGGCGCCGTGCACGACGTGCGCGTAGTAGTCGCATCCGGCGAGGTCGGTGCCGAACCAGTGGTCGCCGGACGGGCCGAGCTTGGCGGCGTTCGGGTCGCAGCCCTGGTTGACGTCCCTGCCGGTGAACAGCCGCGGCAGCGCCGCCATCACCGCCACGACCGCGAGGATCGCCACCGACCCCCAGAACACCCAGCGGCGCCGCAGGTCGCGCCACGCGTCGTCCCACAGCGAGGCCCGGCCGATCTCGCCGCCCGCGGCGGCGACCGCCGCGGCGCTCGTCCCGGCGGCACCGGTCTCGGGTCCCGGCTCGGCGCCGGGCGGCGGCCCGGCGTCCGGCTCCTTGATCGTCATGCGCGCCTCACTCGTACCTGATCCGCGGGTCGAGCACCCCGTACAGCAGGTCCACGACCAGGTTGACCAGCAGGAAGATCAGCACCAGCACGGTGACCGCGCCGACCACGACCGGGCCCTCCTTCAGCTGGATCGACTGGAACACCTGCTGCCCGATGCCCGGCAGGTTGAAGATGCCCTCGGTCACGACCGCGCCGCCCATCAGGTTGCCGAAGTCGACGCCGAGGTAGGTGACCACCGGGATCAGCGAGTTGCGGAGCGCGTGCCGACCGACCACCCGCGCCCGCGACAGGCCCTTGGCGTTCGCGGTGCGCACGTAGTCGGCCCGCAGGTTCTCCGACAGGCTCGTCCGCGTCAGCCGCGCCACGTACGACAGGCCGAGCGAGCCGAGCACGATGCCGGGCAGCAGGTAGCTCATCGGCCAGCCCTCGTCCGTCCCGGCCGTCGGGAAGATCTGCCAGTGCAGCCCGAACAGCAGCTGCGCCGTGTACCCGAGGACGAACACCGGCACCGCGATCACCAGCGTCGTCCCGCCGAGGACGAGGGTGTCGGCGAACCTCCCGCGGCGCAGGCCCGCCCACGTGCCGAGCGCGATCCCGATCGCCAGCTCGAAGATCCACGCGGTGAGGGCGAGCTGCGCGGTCACCGTCCACCGCCCGCTGAGCATCTCCGACACGCTCTGGCCCGTGTAGTTCTCGCCCAGGTCGCCCTGGAACAGGCCCCACATGTACTTCGCGTACTGCACCAGCAGCGGGTCGTTCAGGTTGTACCGGTCCCGGAGCGTCTGCAGGACGTTCTCCGGGACCGGTTTGTCCCCGGCGAGCGCCTGGATCGGGTCGCCCGGAAGCGCGAACACCATCACGTAGATGAGCAGCGTCGTGCCGATGAAGACGGGGACCGCCTGCAGGAGCCGCCGTAGGACGTAGCGCCACATCGCGGGCTACTTCACCGTCACATCCGTCGCGACCAGCCCCGTGGAGAACGGGGTGATCGTGACATGGTCGACGTTCTCGGACCGGCCGCCCTGCCCCGCCCACGTCCAGAGCGGGATCATCGGCATCTCCTGGATCGCGATGTCCTCGGCCTGGTTGTAGAGCGCGAGGGCCTGCTGCTGGTCGGCCGAGCGGTTCGCCTGCGCGATGAGGTCGTTGAACTCCTTGCTGTCCCAGCCCATGCGGTTGTCCGGGCCCCACATGTTCTCCAGGTAGTTCTGGGGGCTCGGGTAGTCGGCCTCCCAGTTCTGCCGGTACGGGCCCTTCTCCGAGTGCTCGCGCAGCATGGAGAAGTAGTCGGACGCGGGCACCTGGCGGAACTGGATGTCGGTGATGCCGAGGTTGTCGCGCAGCGAGTTCGCGACGATCTGCATCCACTGCGCGTAGGTCGGCTGCGCGTTGGAGAAGTACAGCTCCATCGTCCCCTTGAACCCGCCGGCCTTGGCGAACAGCTGCTTGGCCTTCGCCGGGTCATAGGTGCACGGCTCGCCGCACGCGTTGTCGCGGTGGCCCGGGATGATGGACGGGATGAGCGAGTCGGCCGGGAAGTAGTCGCCGTTGTAGACCGCCTTGTTGATGCCCTGGCGGTCGATGACCATCGAGATGGCCTTGCGCAGGTCGGGGTTGTCGAACCGCTTGTCGAACAGCGGGAAGCCGAGGTAGTCGGTGGTGCTCATCTTGCGGGCGAGGAACCGGTCGCCGAGCAGCCGCTTCGCCTCGGGCACCTTCGCCGCCGGGATCGTCTGCAGCACGTCGATCCGGCCGGCGCGCAGATCGGTGTAGGCGGTGTCGGCGCTGGAGTAGCTCTTCCAGGTCACGCCCTTGTTCTTCGGCTTGCGCGGCCCTGCGTACCCCGGGAACGCGACGAGCTTGACCTGCTTGTTGCGCTCCCAGTTGCCGTCCATCATGTACGGCCCGTTGCCGATCGGGTGCTCGTCGAACGCCTTCAGGTCCTTCAGCCCCGCCTTCGGCATCGGCGCGTACGCCGGGTACGTCAGCAGCAGCGGGAACTGGCTGAACGGCGCGTTGAGCGTGACCTTCATCGCGTCCGGCCCGGTCACCTCCACGCCCGACAGCGTGTCGGCCTTCGGCTTGGCGTCCTCGTCCTCGGGGTTCATCTCCTCGTACCCCTTGATGTAGGAGAAGTAGGAGTTGGCGCCCATGGCGTTCGGGCCGTACGCGGCGCTGTTCCACGCGTCCGCGAAGCTCTGCGCGGTGACGGGCTCCCCGTTGTGGAACTTCTGCCCCGGCCGGACCTTGACCGTCCAGACCTTCTGGTCGTCGGACGTGACGGACTCGGCGGCCAGCGGCACGGCCTGCCCGTCCGTGCCGAGCGTCATCAGGTTGTCGAACAGCTCGGTGATCACGTCGAAGGAGTAGCTGCTGGTGGTGTTGGCGGGCACCAGGTGGTCGGGTTCGGAGTGGCCGACGGTGAACGTCCCGTCCCCGGCCCCCGCCC
>NZ_SMJW01000378.1 GCF_004348335.1 Actinomadura bangladeshensis
GGTGCGGGGAGGGGAGGTGTTGTCTCGTGCACAGTATTGCCTTCTGCCCTTTTTGTTCCCGCTAGGACAGGCTTTGTATCGCATGGGTTCCATGTCTGTATCCATGCGTCGGCACTCCGCCGGTGCCGGGCAGTCTGGAGGGGAGTGGTCCCCCGTTCCGTGGTGCCTGGAGGAGGCTTGGCCGAACCGACGGCGTGGAACGAGCCCGGTCACGACTGCGTCCTGTGCCCCCCGCTGCGCTTCCGCTTCAACGGCATGGCCGGCCTTCCCGGCGAGTCCGGCGTGATCGCCCGCGACGGGGACTTCCTCCTCATCCCGGACGTGGCGCCCCTCACCGAAGGGCATGTGCTCCTGGTGACCCGCGACCACTACCAGTGCGCGGGAGAGTTCGGCCGGACGATGTGGGAGCGGGCGCTCCGGTGGCGCGACCGCGTCGCCCGCCTCTACCGCGCGGCCTACGGGAGCGGCGAACTGCTGCTGTTCGAGCACGGCCCGGCGACTCCGCAGGGCGGCGGCGCGTGCATCGACCACGCGCACTGGCATCTCCTGCCCGGAACCCCGGGGATGCGCGCGGTGGTGGAGCGGCGGGGCCGTCCCGGGTCGCCGGCCGGGCGGGCCGCCCTCCGCGCCTACCTCCGCACCGGCCGCTCCTACCTGCTGATCGAGGAGGGCGGGATCATGACCGTCCACCCGGGCGACGGCGTGCCGAGCCAGTTCCTGCGCTGGGCCGTGACGGCCGCCGGGCCGGGGGAGACGTGGCGCTGGCAGGAGACCTTCGGCCTGCCCGGCAGCAGGCGGCGCTTCCTGCGGACGCTCCGGGTGCTGCGCGCCGCGCAGGCCGCCCTCCCGCCGGGGGATCAGCCCTCCGACAGCCACCAGTAGAGCTCGCACGAGGCCAGCCGGTCCCCGAACCCCGCGCGCTCCGCGCCCTCGGCGTAGCCGGTGGAGTACTCCACCGGCGGCCCGCCCCGCCGGTGGGCGAGCACGCGTTCCAGGGACGTCGCGCCGAACCGCAGCAGCCACAGCGGACGGCCCGGCACCTCACGGTCCAGAACGGGGAGCAGCTCTCGCACCCCGTCGCCGCCCGTCGGCGCCGGGCGTCCGAGCAGGCGCGCGAGCGTCGGCGCCTCCGAGAAGACGAGGCCGGCGCGGGCCAGCACGGGCAGCACGGCGGACGCCGGGAGCCGCGCGTCGACGTCGTGCGGGACGAGGTCGAACGCGAACCGCGTCCCGGCCGCGCCCGCGATGCGCGCCGCCTCCTCCAGCGCCGCCCGCGAGAGCGGGGACAGCAGCGAGTACCCGTCGGCGACCAGGACGTCCGCGTCCGCGATCGCGGCCGACGCCGCCGCGACCTCCGCCGCGGTGAGCCGGCGCCCGGGCGGCTCGTCCTGCACGACCAGCAGCCGTACGCCGGGACCGCCGCAGCGCGGTCCGTCGCGCAGCATGACCGAGACGGCGTTCGGCACGCCCGCCTCGACGCACAGGTGGTCGCGGGCACCGATCCGGCGCAGCTCCCGGCGGATCACGGGGGTGTAGTCGTCGTCTCCGATCTTCGCCAGCACCCCCACCCGCGCGAAGTGGCGGGTAGCGCACCGGGCCAGGTTGACCGCCGTCCCCGCGACGACGGCCCGCGCGGGGGCGTAGCACAGCCGGTCGGCGCCGAGGTCGGCGAACCGGACGCCCGGAAGGGACGCGCGGACCTCGATCCCGGCGTCGCCGATGACGAGCACGGCGAACCGGCGCTCGGCGGCGCCGTCGAGCCCCGGCCACTCCGCGGGCGATCGGGGCGGGGCCATGGCACGGGCCGTCAGGCGGGCGGGAGCAGGAACGCCCGCATCACCGGGCGCAGGCTCGGGATGAGGTCGTAGCCGCCGAGCTCGGCCAGCGGCACCCAGGCGCAGCCGTCGAGGTGGTCGCCGGCGTCCTGGTTGTCCAGAGTGGTGTCGAGGGTCACCGGCCGGCAGCGGCGCGCGGCCGCGACGACGCGGACCTGGCCGCCCCGGGGCCCGCGGTCCGGCATGTACCACTGCCACAGATGGAACGGCGGGCCGGGATCGATCTTGAGGCCGACCTCCTCCCAGACCTCCCGGCGGATGTGGTCGTCGAGGTCGAGGTCGGCGTCCGCCTCCAGCCGCCCGCCCGGCACCTCCCAGCGGCCCGGGTGGAACGGGTCGGACGCGGACTTGCGGACCAGCAGCAGCCGCCCGCCGGACACGATGAACGCCTTCTGCGCGAACTGCAGCGCGATCGGCGGCAAGGCGGTGAGGGGGCCGGGGGCGCCGGCCTCGACCGAGGGCATCGCGGGGACAACCTCCCTGCTGCCGGCCCCACCGGGCCGTCTCCGCTCCACCGTAACAACCGCGGCCGCGCCCGCCGAGACGCCCGCCCGGCCACAACATCGTCACCTCCCCGAGGCCGCCCGTGTCCGGCCCCGCCCCGCCTCCGGAGCCGCCGCGGCCGGGGGACGGGAATGACCGGGTGCCCGGAGCCGTTGACATGAGTGGCGTACCTCACCAAGGCACCAGCTCGCGCCGGACGTCACGAGACGATTGCGGCGTGGCGCAGCCCGCCCCGGCGGGTGGTAGTCTTGGTGGCCGACCGGCCCTGTGCGCGCGATCCGAGCGGTGGTGCGCGTGGGGCGCTCAAGCGGAGGCCACCTCCCACCTGACCGGCCGAGGCCGCGGTTCCTGCGCACCGCCCGAACGGGCGGCACCGCCGGAGCCCGCGGTACAGGTCTGGGGCATCCCGGACCTCAAAGGCCGGTGGGTATCGGTCCGGCGAACGGGCGTTTGCTCGCCCGTCCCGCCGTCGTCCCCGGACGGCTCGTCCGTCCAGGGAGACCGAAGGTGGCCCCGTGCGTGAGTCGTGCGGGGCTTTTCTCGTGGAAGCCTCGGGGTACGACCGGTCCAACGAACTTATGGAACGGCCCCAAGGAGGTCCCATCAGCGCCGAACCGCGTATCAACGACCGCATTCGCGTGCCCGAGGTCCGGCTCGTCGGCCCGAACGGCGAACAGGTGGGCATCGTGCCCATCGCCAAGGCCCTTGAACTCGCGCGCGAGTCGGACCTCGACCTCGTCGAGGTGGCGCCCACCGCGCGTCCGCCCGTCGCCAAGCTCATGGACTACGGCAAGTTCAAGTACGAGTCCGCGATGAAGGCGCGTGAGGCGCGGAAGAACCAGGCGCACACGGTCATCAAGGAGATCAAGCTCCGCCCGAAGATCGACCCGCACGACTACGAGACCAAGAAGGGTCACGTGGTGCGGTTCCTGAAGGCCGGGGACAAGGTGAAGGTCACGATCATGTTCCGCGGTCGTGAGCAGTCCCGCCCCGAGCTCGGCTACCGGCTGCTGCAGCGGCTCGCCGACGACGTCGAGGAGCTCGGCTTCGTCGAGTCGCGGCCCAAGCAGGACGGCCGGAATATGATCATGGTGATCGGTCCGCACAAGAAGAAGACGGCCCGCGGGCAGGAGGCCGAGACCACCGCCTGACGGCCGTCCGGGGACGGCCTCGCGGCGGTCCCGACACCGCGACCTCGCGGCTGAGCGGGGTCGCGGCGCACGTACATTGAAGCCTGACCGGGCGCGTCCGCGGAGTTCCGTGCGGTGCGCCGATCAGGCGCGCCCCCGTGCGGCACGGCACGGGGGCCAGGGACAGAGGGAGACGACGGCGACCATGCCGAAGACCAAGACCCACAGTGGTGCCAAGAAGCGCTTCAAGCTGACCGGCTCCGGCAAGGTGATGCGCCGCCGCGCCAACAAGAACCACCTGCTCGAGCACAAGCCGACCAAGCGGACGCGCCGGCTGTCCGGCCCGGCCGTGGTGGCCGACGCCGACGCCAAGAACATCAAGAAGCTGCTGCGCAAGTAGCACTCGACCAGCAATGTCAGCGACCGGCCGAGGCCCGATGGCCCCGGCCCCCACGAAGGAGTTCAGCACGTGGCACGCGTGAAGCGGGGCGTCAACGCCGCCAAGAAGCGTCGGGTCGTCCTGGAGCGGTCGAGCGGCTACCGCGGTCAGCGTTCGCGCCTGTACCGCAAGGCCAAGGAGCAGCAGCTCCACTCGATGACCTACGCCTTCCGGGACCGCAAGGACCGCAAGGGCCAGTTCCGCCGGCTGTGGATCCAGCGGATCAACGCCGCGGCCCGCGCCAACGGCATCACCTACAACCGGTTCATCCAGGGCCTGAAGGCGGCGGAGATCGAGGTCGACCGCCGCATGCTCGCCGAGCTGGCCGTGAACGACGCCGCGGCCTTCGCCGCGCTCGTCCA
This sequence comes from Actinomadura bangladeshensis, assembly GCF_004348335.1. GTDB lineage: Bacteria > Actinomycetota > Actinomycetes > Streptosporangiales > Streptosporangiaceae > Spirillospora > Spirillospora bangladeshensis. Next base: position 4,271 of record NZ_SMJW01000378.1, read on the forward strand.
GGTCGCCAAGGACGCGCTCCCGGCCGAGGGTTCGGAGGCCGCCTGAGCCGGGCGACCGGCATACGGGCGATCACAGCGACATGGCGGGCCGCGAGCTGACCTCTCTCCGATCACCACGGGTGAAGGCCGCTCGGCGGCTCGCCAAACGCGCCTTCCGCCGCCGCGAGAACCGGTTCCTCGCCGAGGGGCCGCAGGCGGTGCGGGAGGCGCTGCAGATCCCGGGCGGGCTCGCCGAGCTGTTCACCACCGCCGAGGCGGAGGCCCGCCACCCCGAACTGGTGCTCGCCGCCGAGCGCGCCGGCGCGCCGGTGCTGCGGGTCAGCGGTGAGGTCATGGCCGAGCTGGCCCAGACCGTCACCCCGCAGGGGCTGCTCGCGGTCTGCGAGTTCGTCGACGTCCCGCTGGGCAAGGCCCTGGAGGCGGGGCCGCGGCTGGTGACCGTCCTCGCGCACGTCCGCGACCCCGGCAACGCCGGCACGGTGCTGCGCACCGCCGACGCCGCCGGCTCGGAGACGGTCGTGTTCACCGACGCGTCCGTCGACCCCTACAACGGCAAGTGCGTGCGCGCCTCGGCGGGCAGCCTGTTCCACCTGCCGGTCGTCACCGGCCCCCGGTTCGACGCGCTGATCCCGGAGCTGAAGGGCGCGGGCCTGACCGTCCTCGCCGCCGACGGCGCGGGCGACCGCACCCTGGACGACGCGATCGACACCGGGCTGCTCGCGCGCCCCACCGCGTGGGTGTTCGGGAACGAGGCGTGGGGGCTGCCCGAGGAGATCCTCCGGCACGTGGACGAGGTCGTCCGCGTGCCCATCTACGGAAGCGCCGAGAGCCTGAACCTGGCGACGGCCGCGGCCGTATGCCTCTACGCCTCGGCCCGCGCCCAGCGCGGGGCGTGACGCGCGTACGGGGGAGCGGTCGCGGAAATTCACTCCATTCCGTGATCGGATGGCCGCAAGCGGTCGCCTGAGGCACCGCTTTCCGGCCGGTGAGCTGGGAGGATGGACCGCGCGGCGGCGGGCGGGGGCCCGCGGCCGGATGCGGCTCATCCGCAGGTAGGAACCGGATCAGGGACCGGCGGGGGATCAAGGCCGTTCCGTCCGGTGCCTACCGTGTTGATCAGTGCGTTGACCAGGAGCGGCATGGTGCCGTGCAGAGTTGGGGGCGAAACGTGATGACCGAGGAGACCAGACCGGTCCGCAGAGCGGGCCGGCGCGTGCCGGAGGTGCGGTGCCGCGCGGGCGCGGCTGCTC
>NZ_SMJW01000379.1 GCF_004348335.1 Actinomadura bangladeshensis
GGGTGGGGCAGGCCCACCGGTCCTGGCGGCCCCAGGAGTAGGAGATCTCCAGCGGCGGGCGCGGCGCGAGCCGGTCCCAGCGGGCGAGGATCTTGCGGAACTGGGCCTGCGTCGGCAGCCAGTACTGCTTGTCGCCCTTGGTGCAGCTCTGCCCGAACGTCTGCAGGACGGGCGCGATCCTGGTGCGCGGGACGCCGGCGGCGTCGGCCATCCGGACCATCCGGTCGATCGCCCCGATGTCGCAGTGCTCGCGGGCCTCGGACGACCCCTTGCACGGGTACGGGTCGAGGCCGACGAGGTCGACGCCGACGCGTTTCGGGGTGAGGGGCTTCATCGGCCAGTCCGTGAGGGAGATGAACGAGACCTGGCCCGGCGCGTTCTGCTCGATGTACGCGGCGCGGCGGCGGATCTCGTCCGCGACCTCGGGGCAGTCGCCGGTGTTCGGCTCGTCCGACAGGTACCAGCCGTAGACCCTGGGGTCGTGCCCGAACTGCCGGACGGCCCGCTGGAAGGCGTCCCAGTCGAGTTCGAAGTCGCCGCAGGTGAAGTTGCCGACCCACAGGAGCGCCTGCATCCCGGCGGGCACGCCGGCGAGGAGGGACGCGTCCGGTTTGACGTCCACCAGGTCGTAGCCGAGGGCCTTGAGCCGCGGGTAGTCGGCGGGCCGGGTGTTGAGCGCGATCCGGCGGGTCTTGTGGGGTTGCGCGGCGGGCGACCCCGGTGTCGCGAGCGGCCCCTGGTACGGCTGGTAGCCGGACGTCCTGTGCTGCAGGTAGAGGAGGAATCCGGCCACCAGGGCGACCGCGGCCGCGACCGCCGACACCTTGAACCGGGCGTCCCGGATGTCCATGGTCTGCTCCCCGATGGCGGGCGGGTCAGGCGGCGGAGCCGGGCTCCTCGGCGGGGCGCGGCGGCGGCTCCCCGGCGATCCGCAGCGGCGGGATCGGGATGCCGAGGATGTGCTTGACGGTGTCCCAGAGCGCGCCGAACGTGGCGCGCATCGACGGATCGCGCAGGTAGACGGCGTCGACGGCGACGCGGGCGGGCACGATCCGCTCGATGTAGTTGACGAGGTCGACCTCCTCGCCGGGGCCGAGGACGTCGAAGTCGCGGAACCGGACCTCCGAGACCCCGGTCAGGCCGGGCCGGTGGTCGAAGATCCACCGGCAGTCCGCCGCGTAGTGCTCGGCGAGGTCGTAGGTCTCCGGACGCGGCCCGACCAGGGTCATCTGGCCGCGCAGCACGTTCACCAGCTGCGGCAGCTCGTCCAGCGACCACTGCCGCAGCAGCTTGCCGACCTTCGTGAGGCGCGGGTCGCAGTTGGCGGTGACGGTGAGGCCGCCGACGCCCTGCCGCATCGTCCGGAACTTGTACATGGTGAACGGCCGCCCGCCCTGCCCGACCCGCCGCTGCCGGAACACGCCGGGGCCGGGGCTGGACAGCCGCACCAGTACGTAGATGAGCACCAGCGGGACGCTGAGGAGCAGCAGCCCGGTGAGCGCGCCGGCGACGTCCAGCACGCGGCGCGGCCGGGACGGGGGGACGCCGTCGGACGAGTCGACGGGACGGTTCGCGAGCTCGGACATGGGTCACTCCTTGCCGTGGAGTGCGGGGGGTTCGGATGCGGTGTTCTTGACGCGCTGGAACCAGACCAGCAGAGCGGCCGTGGTCGCGACGAACGAGACGGACGTGGCGACGGCCGCGCCGATCGCGCCGTGCGCCGGGATGAGGACCGCGCCGAGCACGACGACGACCACCAGGCCGATGCCCTGCCCGGTGGACGCGGCGCCGGGCCGTCCGACCCCGTACAGGTAGGCCATGACGAGCCCGGTCACGCCGAACGTGACGACGCCGGCGAGCCGGATGTAGGTGGGCACGACCGCGTCGTCGAACACGTCCCCGAAGATCCACGGCAGCGCGGTCCCGGCGAGGAGCGCGAGCGGCAGCGCGGCCAGCGCCGACACGGCCAGCGCGGGCAGGATCAGGCGGGACGTCCGCTTCGTCGCGGTCTCCCGGTCCTCCTTCGCGAAGTCGGGGTACAGGACGTAGTTGACCGCGAGCCCCGGCAGCTGCACCAGCTCGGCGAACTTGCTCGCGACCGTGTAGACGCCGAGCACCTTCGGCCCGGCGAGCGCGCCGAGCAGCGCCATGTCGAAGCGGAGCTGCAGCAGGTCGATGAGCTGGCCGAGGTAGCCGCGGAACCCGTACCCGGCGATGGAGCGGCCGAGCCGCCGGTCGGCGCGGCCCCAGCCGGCGAAGAACCCGCGGCGGGCGAGCCGCCGCGCGATCCACGCGGCGGCGGCGGCGTCGGCGAGCACGAGCCCGGTGATGAGCGCGCCGGGCCCGTACCAGCCGGTCAGGATCACCAGGTAGATCGGCAGGAACACGAACTCCTCGACGGCGATGGCGAGGCTCGCGCCCGGCTGGTCGTCGGTCCCCTGGAGGAGGCCCTTGCCGACCGAGACGAAGCCCTGCGTGAAGGACGGCGCGGCGGCGGCGATCGTGACCCAGATCCCGAACGACTTGAAGAACACCAGGTAGAAGAGGGGGGTGAGGGCCAGCCAGGCGAACCCGGAGATCGTCGCGCCGATCACGGTCAGCCAGGCGAGGGTGGGCCGCACCCGGCTCTGGTCGTAGTCGGAGGAGCGGGCCAGGAAGAACGGCGCGGCGCCGGGCAGGCCCGCGCTGGACAGCTGGCACAGCAGCCCCGGCAGGATCCGGACGAGCGTGAACGCGCCGACGAGCTTCGGCCCGCCGATCCGCGCGACGAGGATCGTGGCGATGCCGAGCGAGCCGAGCGCTCCGATCCGTCCGGCCATGTTGCCCGCGACGAGCGCGAGCAGCCGGCGCCGGAGCCGGGACTCCGGCGCGGGCGCGACCGCGGCCGGGGACTGCGTGCCGGTCATGCCGCCTCCTTGCGTCCGAACAGGTCGAGGGCGGCGATGAGCCCGAAGAACGCCCAGCCGTGGCGGTAGTGGAGGGTCTCGTAGAAGAGCCCGGAGACGAGGAAGACGGCGACGAGCGCGCCGAACAGCTCGGGCCGCGGGACGAGCCGCGCGTACTCGCCGGTCAGGGCGCCCCGGCGGGCGATCCGCACGCACTTCAGCAGCAGGACGAACACCAGCGTGATGAGCGCGACGCCGCCGAGGAATCCGCGTTCGAGCACGGACGCCACGTAGTCGTTGTGGGCCTCGCGGACGTAGGTCTCCTGCCGCACCAGCATCTGCTCCTCGGTCTGGCCGGGTCCGATGCCCCACGGGTGCGTCTGGTCGTCGATCATCTGGATGGTGGTGGCGAGGACGGTGCTGCGCGAGTTGGTGCTCTCCCCGGTCGTCCGCCCGATGGAGTCGCGCAGGATCGGGGACGCCTCGCTGGCCCGGTCCAGGAACGGCTGGACGTTCACCGCCGAGACGAGCGCGGCGGCGCCGCCGCCCACGAACACGGCGAGCGCGCCGACCGCGATGGCGTGGTGCGCCTTGCCCTCGCGGAACAGCCGGAACAGGTAGCCGAGCAGGATCGCGACGCACAGCGCGAGCAGCCCGCCGTTCGACCCGGTCAGGACCTCGGCGGTCAGCAGGACCCCGCAGACCGCCCACCGCTTCCAGGCCGTCTCGGGGAAGCGGCTCGCGCGGGCGATGAAGAAGACGCAGATGAACCAGTTGGACGCGTAGTTCGCGTCGCCGAACGTGAACATCGCGCGCTCGCCGTCGATCTGCTTGCCCGACAGCGCCTCGATCCCCAGCACGAAGCCGACGATCATGACGATGGCGTAGAACGTCCCGATCCACACGAACGCGCGGAGCGCGACCTTCAGCAGGGACGGGTCACGGCCGAAGTTCGCGATGCCCACCGCCCACAGCAGCACGAACAGGTCCTTGACGAGGGTGAGCGCGCCCGCGTCGTTGACGACGGCCGCGATGCCGCCCGCGATGATCGTCAGCAGCGTCGGGATGAGGAACGGCCACCGGACCGGCAGCCGCCGCGTACCCGCCCACAGCAGCATCGCCGCGGTGACGCCGACGAGCGCGACATCGGGCAGCGCGGTGTTGCCCGGCCCCGGCGCCAGCCCGGCCGGCATGAGCATCGGCAGCGAGGCGATGCCGGCGACGATCATCACGGCCGGCAGCCGCGTCCGGCGGGTCAGCGGCGCCGGCGCCGGCCGTCCGTCCGCCAGCGGAGCCTCGATGGTCGCGGTCATGGGCGTGCGGAGCTCCCCCGGTAGGTCTCGTCGAGGACGGTCCCGAGGTGCGCGGGCGAGAACCACGCGCCGACGCGGGCGCGGGCGCGCCCGGCCATCCGGGCGGCGGCGGCCGGGTCGTCCAGCAGCGCCGACACCCCCGCGGCGAGCCCCTCCGGGTCCTCCGGCCGGACGAGCATGCCCGTCTCACCGGCGAGCACGAGGTCCTGGTTGGACGGGACGGCCGTCGCGACCAGCGGGATCCCCGCCCCGATCGCCTCGACCAGCACGCACGGGAGCCCCTCCCACCGGCTCGCCATCGCCATGACGTCGAACGCGGGCAGCACGTCGGCGACGTCGTCGCGGTGCCCGAGCCAGCGCATCCGCTCGGCGATGCCGAGCCTGGCGGTGAGCTTCTCCAGCTCGTCCGCCATCGGGCCGCCGCCGACCCACAGGCCGAACACGTCGTCCGGCAGCCGCGCGATCGCCTTCGCGAAGATTTCCGGGCCCTTCTGGAACGTCAGCCGCCCGATCGACCCCACGACCTTCACGCCGAGCGGCAGGTCGAGGCGGCGTCGGGCCTGCGCCCGGGAGCCGGGCGCGGCCGCGTAGGCGTCCACGTCCACGGCCGGCCACGACAGCCGCACCCGCTCCGGCGTCGTCAGCCCGAGCCGCAGCGCCGTCGTCACCGTCTCCGACCCGATCGCGAGGAACGCGTCGGTGCGCTTGGCGGCGATCCGCTCGAGACCTATATACAGGCGCCGCCGCGCGAACGACTGGAACTCGTTGAACGGGAACCCGTGCCAGGTGTGCACGATGCGCGGCACCCCGGCGCGGGCCGCCGCGACCCGGCCGATCACGCCGCCCTTCGCGCTGTGGGTGTGGACGACGTCGTAACGCCCGTCGGCCAGGACCCGCGTCAGCGTGCGCAGCGCGGCCAGGTCGTCGCGCGGCGAGATCTGCGGCACCAGCGGCCCCACCTGGACGATCTCCATCCCGGCCGCGTGCGCCCGCGGAGTGAGGTCACCGGCGGCGGCGTTCGCGACGGCATCGTCCCCGTAGAGGACGCTGTTTCCCGTGGACGCTGCCGTGCTGTCCATGCCGACGCCGCCGGTGACGATCGCGCGCTCGTAGTCGCCGTCCGGGAGGGCCAGCGCGCCGTTCAGCGCGACCTGCCCGGCCCCGCCGTTGAAGCGGGTGATCACCGTGGCGACTCTGAGCTTCCTCGTGGTACTCACTGGCACACCTCACAGGCCGGGCGGGTCGGGGCTGCACCCCGTGCCGCAGAGCCGGGGCGGTTCGGGCGG
>NZ_SMJW01000037.1 GCF_004348335.1 Actinomadura bangladeshensis
GTCGGTGTCTTCGTCGGGGTCGGGGTCGTGCTGGAGAAGGCGAAGACCGCGCGGACCATGCGGCGGGGCGCGTTGGAGGCGTCCGCTGTGGCGACGACGCTCAAGGGTTGTGCGGACGGCGTCGACATCGCCGACGACGGGATCCGGAGGGTGGCCGTACGTGCGGCCGGTCGCTCGCCCACATCGCCTACGGCGCAGCGGAGTCGGTCACCGGAGGCGGAACGGGTGCAGCCGGGGTCGTGCCGCGTCCAAGAAAAGGGGCGGTCGGCAGTGAGGTGCAAGGTGGTGCCGTGCGCGACGCCGTCTTCGGCGCGGACGCGGACCGTGTACCTCAGCGCATGGTCGCGTCCGGTGGCGGTGCCCTCAGCGGTCGTCAGGTCCAGCAGCAACCGGACGGCGGGACGGCGCCCGTCCTCGACGGCCTCCGCGGCGGGGCTCACCAGCGTCAGCGGTACGGCCAGTGCGGCGCCGGCCGCGATCGCGCCCCAGCGGGTCCCTCGGCGCACCGTTCCCCCCAGCGGTCTCCTGCATGGCTGCCAGGGGGGCGGCGCCGCGGCGCCGGGCACAGGGTTGTTATTGCCACGTGATCGCCGGGAGTAACGTGCAGCACTCCGGCAACCGCCCCTCTTTCGTAGAGTGAAATCGGTTCTCCGTAGAATCTGGTGGGTTGCGAGGGAGAGGAGACCCGGGGTGGCGGAGGCCGTTCGGTCGCTGGAGCGCGCGTTCGACCTGCTGGAGCATCTGGCGGACGCGGGGGGCGAGATGGCGCTGTCGGAGCTGACGGAGGTCTCCGGGCTGCCGATGCCCACGATCTACCGGCTGATGCGCACGCTGGTGAACAAGGGGTACGTCCGGCAGGAGCCGTCCAAGCGGTACGCGCTCGGCCCGCGGCTGGTCCGGCTGGGCGAGGGCGCGAGCCGGCTGCTCGGCACGTGGGCGCGGCCGGTGCTGGCCCGCCTGGTCGACGAGGTCGGCGAGACGGCCAACATGGCGGTCCTGGAGGGCGACGAGGCCGTCTACGTCGCGCAGGTCCCGTCCAAGCACTCGATGCGCATGTTCACCGAGGTGGGACGGCGCGTCCAGCCGCACTGCACCGGTGTGGGCAAGGCGCTGCTGTCGCAGCTGTCCGACCAGAAGGTGCGCGAGATCCTGGCCCGGACGGGCATGGACGCGCACACGCCCAAGACGTTCACCGATCCGGACGCGCTGCTGGCGGAGCTGCGGCGGATCCGCGAGCAGGGTTACGCGCTGGACGATGAGGAGCAGGAGATCGGCGTCCGCTGCGTCGCGGTGCCGCTGCCGGGGGCGCCTGCGCTGACGGCGATCTCGGTGTCCGGCCCGTCCGGGCGCATGACGCGCGAGGCCGTCCCGGGCGTCGTGCCCATCATGCGGGACGCCGCCGAACGCTTCGCGAAGGAACTGAGCCCCTCGACATCCTGACGCGCGCCGGCTGTCAACCTTCCGCCGCCCCCGCCGCGTTGTAGCGCCGTGAACGAAACAACGCACGACGACGCGTACAGCGCCTTCGTCGCGGCGGCATGGACCCGGCATTACGGGCTGGCCGTTCTCCTGACCGGCGACCCGCACCTCGCGGAGGAGCTGCTCCAGGACTGCCTGGTGCGGCTCTACGTGCGGTGGCGCCGCGTCTCGGCGGGCGAGCCCGACGCCTACCTGCGGCGCATGCTCGTCAACGGCAACGTCAGCCGCTGGCGGCGGCACCGCAGGGAGACGCTCACGGCCACCGCGCCCGACGGCGGTGCCGCGGCACCGGCGGGGCCGGACGACGAGTTCCGCCGCGCGCTGCTCGCGCTTCCGCAGCGGCAGCGCGCCATCGTCTTCCTGCGCCACTACGAGGACATGACGGAGAAGTCGGTCGCGGCGGCGCTGGGATGCTCCGTCGGAACCGTCAAGAAGCAGCATTCCCGGGCGATGGCGCGGCTGCGCGGCTTGCTCGGCGCGAAAGAGGAGGTCTCCCTGTGAACGTCCGGGATCAGCGGCTCACGACGGCGCTCGGCTCGCTGGCCGGCGCCCCGCCGTCCCCCGCCCCGGTGGACGAGGTGCTGCGGCGCGGCAGGCGGGCGAAGCGGACCCGGCGGGCGGCGGTGCTCGGGGCGTCCACCACGGCCGCCGCGGCCGGCGCGCTGGCGGTCGCGCTCGCGGCCGGCCCGGCGTCCGGGACGGCCCCCGGCACGGCGCCCGGCGACGCGGACGGACGGACGAGCCTGGTCGCCGCCGTGGAGGCGACCGCCGCGACCAGCTTCAAGGTGGAGATGGCCAACACGATGCGGCAGGGCGACCGCCCCGCGCACGTCGAGCGGTACCGGGGGGCCTTCGACGCCGCGAAGCACCGCGGCTACCTGCGCGGGCCGCTGTCCGCGCGGACGGCACCGGAACTGCGGTTCATCGGCGGCAAGACCTACGTCCACCGCGGCGAGTGGAAGGAGGTCGAGGGCGGCTTCAGCGTGCTGTCGCGGGGCACGCTCGCCCCGGCGTCGCTCGCGGCCGACCCGGCGTCCCTGCTCAAGCGCCTGTCGACGCTCGGCAAGGTGACGTCCGCAGGCGGTGGGACGTACACGTTCAGCTACGTCCCGGCCAAGACCGGCGGGCCGCCCACGGGCGACCGCGTCACCGGGACCGTCACGGTCGCGGACCAGAAGGTCCGGCGGATCGAGCAGAAGACCGTCATCCGGTCGGCGACCCCCGAGATCGCCGACCGCGATCCAGTGCACTTCACGTCCGTGATCGACTTCTCCGGCTACGGCACGCCGGTGCACCTCGACCAGCCCTGATATCGGGTCTCACCAATGCGCGCGCGGCGCCCTCGCGGTAGGCGAGGGCGCCGCGGTGCGTCGGTCGTGGTGCGTCAGGCGTGGTGCGTCAGTCGACGGGTTCGCCGACGATGACGGTGGGGCGTCCGCCGCGCTCCCAGGTGACGAAGTCGCCCGCCGACCTGACCAGGACGGCGGCCAGCCACAGGGCCAGACCGGTGTCGTCGGCGATGCCCGCGATGGGGATCATGTCGGGAATGGCGTCGATCGGGGAGACGATGTAGACCAGGCCCAGCGCGAGCAGGCCGAGCGTCCCGAACGACATGCCCTTGTACTGCCCGCGCAGGACCGCCTTGAGCATGCGCGGGACGGCGCGCATCCGCGTCCAGAGCCCCGGCGCGTCCGGCTGAAGGGTCTCGCTGTAGATCTGCCAGGCCTGCCCGGCGGCGGCCGCACTCCGCTTCCTGTTCACGAGCACTCCTCGTCGGAACGGTCAGGAGGGCGCGCCCCCGCGGCGCCCACGCATATCTAGGACGTGACGATCGCCGGAAATGTTCCCCCTCGTCGGGGTGACCTCAGGTGAGTTCTTCCTCACTCTCGCGGTCGACCTGCGGCGTTTCACGGCGTGTTGGCTGGCGTCCGCTGCCAGCATGTCCCCCACGGGCGCCTCCCCAGCACGACCGGCACGACCCGTCGAGCATCGCAGGAGCTGACGAACGGATATGAGCGGCGACCATACGCACCGTCCCGTCCACGGCACCGCGGCGGGCGACCCCTACGTCGCGCTGCCCCCGACCGCGGTGGACGCGACCGCGTCGGGCCCGGCTCGGCTGATCGTGGCCTGGCCCGGCTTCGACCCGCCCCGCACGGCGGCGGCGCTCGCGGCGGCGGTCCCGATGACCGGCGTGCCGGTGTGGCGGGTCTTCCTCGACCTGCCGGGACGCCCGTCCGGCGGGCTCGGCTCCGGCGCGATCCTGGAGACCGAGGCGATCGAGGCGTACTGCGCGGCGGTGGACGGCGCCGCCGAGCGGCTGCCCGCCGCGCTCGCGGACATCCGCCGCGACCTCGCGATCCCGGACGGCCCGGTGGCCCTGGCGGGCTTCAGCGCGGGCGCCGCCGCCGCGCTGCTGGCCGTGCTGCGCGGCGCCGTTCCGGTGCGCACCGCCGCGCTCGTGGCGCCCGTCGTCGCCCCGGCGCGGGCCGCGCGGGCCGTGGAGAAGCGGTCCGGCCGCGACCGGGACTGGACGGCCCGCGCCGCCGGCCTCGCCGACCGCCTCGACCTCGGCGCGCTGGCCCCCGACCTCGCCGGACGGGACGTCCCGATGCTGCTCGTCGGCGGTGCCAGGGACCGCGTCGTCCCCGCGCGGGAGGTCGCGTCCCTGCGCGACCTGCTGCGCCGGCACGGCGAGGGGCCGGTCGAGTCCACCACGTTCCGCATGGGGCACGCGCTGGCGGCCGAGCCCGGCACCGAGCCGCGCCCGCCGATCACCGAGGCCGTCCAGGTGGACACCGCCCTCACCGACTGGTTCCGCGACCATCTGGCCGACCCCGCGGAGCCGCGGGCGGCGGGCGCGGCGTCCGCGGAGGACGGGCGGCACGGGGCCTGGTCCGCGGCCGGGCAGGACGACTCGGAAGGGCTGCCCGGCGCCGTGGCCGGGCACCGGCGGTGAGCGGCCTCCGCCCGGCGGGCGCGGTCGAGCGCCCGCCGGGCGGGTGGATCGGCCGTGAACGTGCGGATCAGCCGCGCGACAGGACCTCGTAGCGGACGGGGATCACGCCCGCGCCGGTGCCGCCGACCTTCTTCATCGCCGCCCTGGACAGGTCCAGGCAGCGGCCGCCCGCGTACGGGCCCCGGTCGTTGATGCGGACGACGACCGAGCGGCCGTTGTTCTTGTTCGTCACCCGGACCTTGGAGCCCATCGGCAGCGTCTTGTGCGCGGCCGTCAGCTCGCTCGGGTCGAAGGCCTCACCGCTCGCGGTCATCTGGCCCTCCCAGTAGTAGGAGGCCTCGCAGGAGCCCGACGAAAGCACCTTGCGGTCCTTCTTGTCGGTCTTCTTCTTCGGTTTCGCCAGGTGCGCGGCCTCGGTGTCGGACTTGGGCCGCTTCTTCTCCGGGGACTCCGTCGGCGACGGTTCCGGAGCGCGTGTCCCGCCGCGGCTCGCCCGCGGCGCGTCGGCGTTCGGCCGGCCCGCAAGCGGGTCGCCCGGCGGCCCGGTCTGCGCGGCGCGTGCGGATCGCGCGGATCCGTCGCCGTTGACGAGGGCGAACGCGCCCGCCGCCAGGACGGCGACGGCGGCTCCGGAGATGATCAGAACGGTGCGCAGGCGTGCTCGGAGAAGACGCCGGACAGGGCTACCCACAGAGGAGTCCTTTGTTAGGGGACAGGGCCCCGGACGTCCGGCTCAACTCACGGCGTGCCCGGGCTGCCTCGCTCGGCCCCGGGTCCTCCGCCGACGCGGGCTCGCTCGCCCGCCTCCAGCGCCGCTCTCTCAGGCGCTCCGCGTCCTCGCGGTCCGGCGTCCGGTAAGTGCGGCTGGAAAAGCATCTTTACTTTTGATCTCTAAAGCGCCGCACAAGTCCTTGACCGTACGTTGCGTCCCGCGTGAATCAAGACGCAGGGCCCTGGTTTGTGGGGTTTGTCACCCTACTCTTTGCGCTGAGAAGTCGATCAACTCCGCACGGTAACTGCGTTTGTAGATCTTCTTTACTCGCCCTTGGCCATGTGATCTCGGTCATATAACAATCGCTTGCTCGGCAACGAAACGGGGCGTCCCGCGGGTGCCGGCGGCACCTGCGGAACGCCCCGTGAGCGTGGGATGAGGAGGGATGCGTCACCCGCTGCCGGGCAGCGCGGGAAGCGCGAGCGAGGACACGTCGGGCATCGACAGCGGGCCGTCCGACAGCAGCCCGTCGGCCGGGCGCGCGGCCGGGTCCTTCGCCTTCAGGACGTCCACGACCTCGCCGACGCCCTCCTCCGTCCGGTCGAGGTTCGCGCCGGCCGTGTTCACGGTGTCGTTGGCCTGGCCGAGGACGTCGTCGGACGGCAGCGGCGTGGCGCGCCGGTCGCGCGCCGGGAAGAGCATCGAGCTCACCGGCAGGTCGCCGGGCTGCGCGAAGCCGAGCGCGGACGGCACGCTCGGCAGGTCGGCGGGCACAGCGGCCGGCGCCGCGGCGGGCAGCGCCGTGCTCACCGGCATGCCGGCGCGGCGGGCGGCCGGGAGCGCGGGCGCCGCTCCGGCGAGCCGGCCGATCTCACCGCCGCCGAGCGCGCCGGCGACCTGGCCCGCGCCCCGCAGCAGCGCCCCGGTCGCCCCGCCCGGAACGGGCAGCGCGCTCTTGCGGAGGACGTCACCGCGCCTGCCCAGGCAGTCGCCCTTGGGCAGGCCGTCCAGCGCGGCCGCGCCGACGCCGGGCACCGGCGCCTCCGGGAGGCCGGCCGCGGTCTCGTTGTTGAGCGTCTTGCCCGGGTTCAGCTTGCAGCGGGCGGTTCCGGCGCGGAGCCCGGACGTGGCGGGCGCGACGCCGAGCGTGCGGTCGACGGTGCCGGTCACCGTCTCGGCGGTCCGGCCGGTGCTCTGCAGGACGGGGTCGGGGAGCCTCCTGGTCACCGGGTAGGCCGCGGCGGCCGTGTCGTAGAGGAGGGCGGTGGACGGGCCGGGCGCGGCGTCCGCGCGGGCCGCCGCGCCGAGCGCGGCGTTCGCGGGCGCGGACGCGACGGCGAGCGCCGCGGCCAGTGGAGCGAGGACGGCGGCGCCCAGCAGGCTCCTGGCTGTTCGGTTCATTTCTTCCCCCGGGGTTTTCGGTTGTGACCCTGCACGTGTGTGTTGTGCGCCCGCGCGGCTGGCAAGAGCGGCGCACCGTCGAGCGGGGACATTAGTACAGCCCGGGGGCCCGCACGGCGAATTCGAGAATCACTTGGTAAACAGCAGAAAGATCTCCGGATCCGGTCGGGAAATCGACCGGGACGGCAAATGCGACAAGGTCCGAAAAACGGCGAAGCGGGGGCGTCCCCGCAAAGGACGCCCCCGCTCCGGCCGGATGCCCGTACCGGCCCGCTCGGGCCGGCCGCCGGGGCCGGACTACTCGGCCGAGCCGAGGGAGATGGCCTGGTCGACCTCCTCCTGGCGCGCCGCGAGCTCGGCCGCGTACTTCTCCTCGTCGACCTTCTCGGCGATCTCCTCGTCCTGCTTCATCAGCGCCTCAAGGTCGGCCTTGGCGTTGTCGAGCACGCCCATGTCCTGGTAGGCGGCCTGCACCTTGTCGCCCCACAGCCCGACGTCCCGGACGCACGGGACGATCCGGCTGAACAGCAGCGACTGATAGAGGGTGTACATATCGGAGTTGTCGACGAACTCCATGCATTTGTCGACCGGCATGTCGAGCTGCTCGAAGATCTCGCGCCCCTTGAACCGGTCGCGCATGAGGTAGCAGCCCTCGACCACGAACTCCTCGCGCTCGGCCCGCTCCTTGCTGGTGAGCTCGGCGTAGTAGTCCTTGAGCGCGAGCCGGCCGAACGCGACGTGCCGCGCCTCGTCCTGCATGACGTACGCGAGCAGCTGCTTGACCAGCGGGTTCGTCGACATGTCGCGGTACAGCCCGAACGCGGCGAGCGCGAGGCCCTCGATGAGGACCTGCATGCCGAGGTAGGGCAGGTCCCAGCGGCTGTCCTCCAGCGACTCGGCGAGCAGCTTCGCGAGGTCCTGGTTGATCGGGTAGTACATGCCGATCTTCTCGTGCACGAACTTCGTGTAGAGCTCGACGTGCCGCGCCTCGTCCATGGTCTGGGTGGCGGCGTAGAACTTCGAGTCCAGGTCGGGGACGGACTGGACGATCCGCGCCGACACGTTCAGCGCGCCCTGCTCGCCGTGCAGGAACTGGCTGAACAACCAGGAGCCCTGGTGGCGGCCGAACTCGTCCCGCTCCTTCTGCGACATCTTCTCCCAGATGTCGGACCCGAAGAGGGGGTTGAAGTTCTCCGGCAGGCCGGCGACGTTCAGCGGGTCGACCTCGAGGTCCCAGTCGATGCGCTTCTGCGCGTCCCACTGCTTGTCCTTGCCCTTCTGGTACAGGTTCAGCAGCCGGTCGCGTCCGTCGTCGTACTCCCAGGTGAAGCGGGTTTCTCCCGCCATGGGGACGTTCCACGTCTCGGTCGGGACCGGGGTGGAGTAGAGGTCAAAGGAACTCACGGGGGGGATCCTCCTCCAGGCGTTGCGCCGCGCCTTCGCGACGCCGGTAGCACCGCCCACGGCTTTACATACCTTCGTAACATGTAAAGCACGGGGAAACCAGCGTCACCGGGGAACCAACCGAGGGAAAAGCCGTCGGAAAGGCCGTCGCCCGCACCCCCGGAGCGGGGACGCGGGCGACGCGGGCGCGTGCGCGGGTCAACGGGACTGGAGGGCGTCCAGGCCGACGGCCTGCGCGATCACCAGGCGGCGGTCGAGGCGCGGGTCCTTGATGTCGACGGTGTACCGGTCGCGGAAGCCGAACTTCTTCTCCACCGAGAAGACGACCTGGTCGCCTGCGTAGAAGTCGAAGTGGTACGGCCAGGCGAACGGCAGGCTGTCCACGTAGGGGATGATCTGCCAGACGCGGCGGAGCACCGCCACGAACTTGTTGCGCTCGCTGCCCGTGGTCACCCCGAGGCCCGGCTGCTCCAGATGCCAGGTCGAGGCCAGCAGCGACTTCTTGAAGTCCTTGCGGAAGACCCCGATGGGCTGGCCGTGCGCGTCCGTGATGTCGTACGCGGAGGCCAGGTCGATGCGCTTGCGCGCCTTGAAGCCGAGGATCGGACGCGTCTTGGAGTCGTCCGAGTACAGGGTGACCTGCTCCTTGAACGCGAGCCGCTTCTGCTGCGCGAAGGCGAGCAGCTCGCCCTCCCCGCCGCCGGGCGCCTCGGCGTGCACCTCGTACTGGTTCACCATCAGGCGCACCCGCTGCCGGATCAGCAGCCTGCTCTGCGCCTGGAGTCTCTCTTCGTCCAGCGGACTCACCCGTTCTGTCGCGTTGTGCGGGTGGAGTCTGCCATAGCACGTCCCCTTCATCCCGTGTTTTTCAGGACAAGGTGGGACGAGGCGCCGGTCGCGGGGTCAGGACTTCCGGATGTGGGACGCGAGGTAGCCGTGGATGAGGCGCTCGGCCTCGGCGACGATCTCGGGGTCGCCGGCCGGGTCGCGGCGGAACGCCATCTTCAGCACGGCGTCGCCGGCCTCGACCGCGATGGCGAGCGCGGTGGCGAGGCCGGGGCTGTCCTGGACGCCGAACGTGCTGACGATCAGCGTGCGCAGCCGGTCGGCGACGACCGCGTTGTTGTCGGCGTCGGAGTCGAGCAGGTTGACGTCGGCGACGTCGCCGAACCGCAGCACCCGGAAGCCGGGGACGGTGCGGTGCATCTCCACGAAGATCTCGATGATCGCGCCGACCGTGTCGGACCAGTCGTCGAAGCCGCCCTCGACGAGGCGCGCCGAGATGCGGTCGCCGAACTCCTCCAGGTTGCGCAGCGCGAGCGCCTGCGCGACCGCGCGCTTGTCGGGGAAGAACTGGTACACCGAGCCGATCGCCACCTCGGCGCGCTGCGCGATGCGCGTCGTGGTCAGGCCGTCGTAGCCGTCCTCGTCGAGGATGTCCGCGCAGGCGTCGAGCATCCGCTGGACGCGTTCGGCGCTGCGGCGCTGGGCGGGGCGGCGGCGGAGCGGGGTCCGGATCTCGGTCACCCCGCCATTGTCCCCGATCACGGGGGTGCCCGGCATGCGCGGCCTGCCGTTGCGCACCCCGGGGCCACCGGAGTCTTCCGCCCGCACCACCCCGGCACTAATATCCGAAAGCTATTCGCATTTCGGCCGGGCACGCGGGGAAGGGAACGGCGATGGGGTTTCCAGAGGGCTTCCGATGGGGCGTCGCCACCGCCGCCTACCAGATCGAGGGCGCGGTGGACGAGGACGGGCGGGGCCCGTCCACCTGGGACACCTTCGCGCACACGCCCGGACGCGTCCGGGACGGCCACACCGGCGACGTCGCCTGCGACCACTACCACCGGTGGCCGGAGGACGTCGCACTGATGTCGGGCCTCGGCGTGGACGCCTACCGGTTCTCGATCGCGTGGCCGCGCGTCCAGCCGTCCGGGAGCGGCCCGGTCAACGCCCGGGGCCTCGACTTCTACGACCGGCTCGTCGACGGGCTGCTCGCCGCCGGCATCGCGCCCGCCGCCACCCTCTACCACTGGGACCTCCCGCAGCCGCTCGAAGACGCAGGCGGCTGGTTGGAACGCGACACCGCCTACCGGTTCGCCGAATTCTCCTACCTGGCGGCCGAGCGGCTCGCCGACCGCGTCGACATGTGGATAACCCTGAACGAGCCCGTGGTCGTCATGGCCTACGGCTACGCGTTCGGCGTCTACGCGCCCGGCCGGGCCCTCATGCTCGACGCGCTCCCCACCGCGCACCACCAGCTCCTCGGCCACGGCCTCGCCGTCAACGCGCTCCGCAGCCGCAACGCCCGCGCCGTCGGGCTGACGAACCACTACTCCCCGGCCTGGGCCGCGACGCCGGCGGACCAGCCCGCCGCCGACGCGTTCGACGCGTTCATGAACCGGCTGTTCACCGACCCGGTGCTGCTCGGCCGCTACCCCGAGTTGATGGGGGACGCGCCGTACATCCGTTCCGCGGACATGTCGGTCATCGCGTCGCCCATCGACTTCCTGGGAGTGAACTACTACCACCCGACGCGGCTGACGACGCCGTCCGAGGGGCCGCTGCCCTTCGACATCGCCGACATCACCGAGTACCCGACCACCGGGATGGGGTGGCCGATCGTCCCGGACGCGTTCCTGTCACTGCTCCGTACGCTCGACACCAGGTACGACCTGCCGCCGCTCTACATCACCGAGAACGGATGCTCCTTCCCGGACGAGATCGGCCCGGACGGCACGGTGGACGACTCGTCCCGCATCGAGTTCATGGACGCCCACATCAAGGCCGTGCGGACGGCCATCGACGAGGGGGTCGACATCCGCGGCTACTTCGCGTGGTCGCTGCTGGACAACTTCGAATGGGCGGAGGGGTACCACCCGCGCTTCGGGCTCGTCCACGTCGACTACGAGACGCAGAAGCGCACGCCCAAGAAGTCGTACAACTGGTACAGGGACCTCGTAGCGTCGTCCTAGCCCGGTTCTAGGCTGGACTCATGCCCGTCGATGTCGTCGATCTCCAAGTCCTCGGAAGAGCCGTCAAGCAGGCCCAGCAGCGGAAGCACCGGATGCTCGACAGCAGGCTCGCCGCTGTCGGCACCACGCTGGCGCAGTGGGACGCGCTGCGGGCGATCAGCCGCTCGCCGGGGGCGTCCGCGCGGGCGCTGGCCGCGGAGACGTTCCAGAGCGAGCAGGCGTTCGGGACGCTCGGCGGGCGCCTGGCCGCCCAGAACCTGATCGACCGGCGCCCCGGCCGCGGCCGCAGCATCGAGCACCACCTCACGCCCGCCGGCGAGAAGATCCTGGCGGCCGGGCACGCCGTCGCCGACGACGTCCTCGCCGAGATCTTCGCGCCGCTGTCGGAGGAGGAGCGGGCCGCCCTGCTCGACCTGCTGCTCCGCATCGGCCGGCCGGGCTGACCCCGATAGTCTTCTCTCTCCGTTTCGTCGGGGAGGTCGTGGATGCCGGAGACTCGTCCGCTGCGGGCCAGTGATCCGCGTGAGGTGGCCGGGTTCCGGCTGACGGCCCGCATCGGCGAAGGCGCCCAGGGCACCGTGTTCCTGGGCGAGTCGGGCACCGGGCAGCGGGTCGCGGTGAAGCTCCTGCACGCCGACTTCGGCCGGGACCCGCGGGCGCGCACCGCCTTCGAGCGGGAGCTGGCCGCGGCCCAGCGCGTGGCCCCGTTCTGCACCGCGCGCATCCTCGCCGCCACCGCCGACGACGACCTCCCGCACATCGTCACCGAGTACGTCGACGGGCCGTCGCTGCGCGACCTCATCGCCGAGCACGGCACCGCATCCCCCGACGAGCAGGTCAGGCTAGCGATCGGCACCGCCACCGCGCTCGCGGCGATCCACGAGGCGGGCGTCGTCCACCGCGACTTCAAACCGGCCAACGTGCTGCTCGGCCCGGACGGCCCGAAGGTCATCGACTTCGGCATCGCCCGGCCGCTCGACGCCACCTCCGCCACCATGACCGGCGCGGTCGGCACGCCCGCCTACATGGCGCCCGAGCAGGTCGCCGGGACGCCCGGCGGTGCTCCGGTGGACATGTTCGCCTGGGCCTGCACGATGGCGTACGCCGCCAACGGGGTGCCGCCGTTCGGGACCGACTCCGTCCCGGCGATCATGCAGCGCATCCTGTACGGGGAGCCGGAGCTGGGCGCGCTGACCGAGCGGCTGCGCGACCTGGTGACGTCCTGCCTGGCCAAGGACCCGGCGGCCCGGCTGACCGCCACGCAGGTGCTGCAGCGCCTCCTCGGCATCGGCCCGGACGCGAACCTCCTCGCCGAAGGCACCTCCGCCGCGGCCCGGCCCTCCGCTGCGCCCCAGCCCTCTATGGCGCCGCCTCCGCCCGTCCCCTGGGCTCCGCAGGCCGCCGACACGCCGTCCGGCGGCGGGACGGCGCCCGGCGCAGGAGGGCCGTTCGGTGCCGGGACGCTGCCCGGCGCCGGTGTGCCCGCGGGTGGGCCGCTGCCGCCGCCTCCCGGGTTCCCGTACGCGGGGAGCGCGCCACCGGCCGGGCGGAGCGGGCGTCCGCTGCTGGTCGCCGCCGCGGCGGCGGCCGGGGTGCTGCTGGTGGTGGGCGGACTCGCCACCGCCGTCCTACTGAAGAACGGCGGCGGTGGAGAGAAGGACCGCACACCGGTCACCCCGACGGCGGCGGCCGGGCGGACGTGCGGTTATCCGCCGTCGTCGAGCCAGAACGGCAAGTCCGTCGGGACGCCGCCGACCCGCGTCGCGGGCGCGCAGCCGACCAGGGCGACCATCACCACCAACCTGGGCACGCTGGAGCTGACGCTGGACCCCGCGGCGGCGCCCTGCACGGTGAACTCGCTGGCCTTCCTCGTGAGCAAGAACTTCTACGACGGCACGTCCTGCCACCGCCTGACGACGAACCCCACCTTGAAGGTGCTCCAGTGCGGTGACCCGACCGGCACCGGGCAGGGCGGCCCCTCCTACATGTTCGCCAACGAGAACACGTCCGGTGCGTCCTACTCCAGGGGCACGGTGGCGATGGCCAACGCGGGGCCGAACACCAACGGCAGCCAGTTCTTCATCCTCTACGAGGACGCACCGGACCTCCCGGCCGACTATCCGGTGTTCGGGAAGATCACGTCCGGCATGGAGATCATCGACCGGGTCGCCAAGGGCGGCACGGAGGGCGGCACCGACGACGGCCCGCCGAAGCAGCGGATCACGATCACCCAGTTCAGCACCTCGGCGGCATGACCCCCATCGTGGGATGATCTGCGCATGGAATCGCTGGACGAGGTGCGCGCCGGGATCGACCGCATCGACGGCGAGCTCGTCCGGCTGCTCGCCGAGCGGCAGGCGCTGGTCCGCGCCGCCGCCGCCTTCAAGGCCGACGAGCAGGCCGTCCGCGCCCCGGACCGGGTGGAGCGGGTCGTCGCGCTGGCGCGCCGGCGCGCGGCGGACGCCGGCCTGGCGCCCGAGGTCGCCGAGGCCGTGTGGCGGTCGATGATCGCCGCCTTCATCGACCTGGAACTGGCGGAGCACGCGGGTGGACGCCCCTCCTGACGCGGCGGAACGGGCGTTCGCGCGGGCGGTCGAGGACCTCTACACGGCGTTCGCGGACGTCCCGCGCCCGGCCGACCTGCCCGGCTGCCCCTGCTGCGTCCTCCCGGACGAGGGACGGCCGCTGCTCCGGCGCCCGCTCCGCGATCTCGAACCCGACGACCTGTACCTGTATGCGGCCAAGGCGCTGAACACGTGGGCCGGGCCGGAGGAGTTCCGGTACTTCGCGCCGCGCCTGCTGGACCTGTCCGCCGATGACGCCTTCCTGTTCCCCGACCCCGAGATCGTCTTCGGAAAGCTCGCCCAGGCCGGATGGCAGGAGTGGCCGCAGCGCGACGCCATCACCGCCTTCCTGGGTGCCTACTGGACGCAAGCGCTGGCCGGTCCCCTCACCGTGGAGACGCCCCTCGCCGCACTCGTCGTCACGGGCGCCGACATGGCCCCGTACCTGGACGAATGGGGCCGCCTGGAGACGGCGCGGTCCATCGGCCACCTGCACGATTTCGCCACCCGCGAGCTGATGTGGCGCCGCGGTCGTCCGCGCTTGCGCAACGCGTTCCTGGACGCCTCGACGGGCACGTACCGGCAGGTCATCGACTGGCTCACCGGTGGACCGGCCGCCGCTGCGGTGGGCGCCGCCTTCGCCCGGACGGACGACGAGGCGGCGCTGCAACTCCTCGCGGAGATCGACTCGCTGATCAGTCCGGGGTGAGCCCGGCGGGCTCCCGGACGGTCGTGCTCATGCGGTTGAACAGGTTCTCCAGGGAGATCACGAGGATGAGGGCCGACAGCTGCCGCTCGTCGAAATGGGCGGCGACCTCGTCCCACAGCTCGTCCGGAACCGACGGGGCGGTCCGGTCGGCGAGCCGGGTGACGTGCTCGGCCAGATCGAGCGCGGCCCGCTCGGCGGCCGTGAAGAAGGGCGCGTCCCGCCAGGCCGCGACGGCCGAGATCCGCTCGGCGCTCTCGCCCGCCCTGGCCAGGTTGTGGACGTGGCCGTGCACGCCGACGCCGCACCCGTTGATCTGGCTGGCGCGCAGCGCGACCAGCTCCTGCAGCTCATGCGCGAGATCGCCCTCGTTGACCGCCTGGAGCAGCCCGCCGACGCCCTCCATCGCGCTGGGCAGGACGTAGGCGGGGTTGGTCATCCGCGCTTCCATGGCTCTCCCCTGATCGTTTCGACGCACGGAAGACGCGGCCCGCCGGACCAATGTGACATCGCGGGCCGCTTCTGCGTCTCACGACCTACCGCGAGCCGCGCCGGTCCGTTTCAATCTGAAGATCATCCGGGCCGGGCCCGGAGACAACGCAAGAGCGGGGCACCGCGGTGGACGAACTGCGAGCCGGGGCTCCCGCAAGGAGATCGAGGGCGTGCTCATGCGGTACGGCGGCCCGTACTGGGGCGGCAACGCCTGATCCGCCGCGCGCCCGCTACGCGACGAGGACGCCGACGGGGTCGGCGAGCAGCGCGGCGAAGCCGAGTTCGGCGGCGCCCGCCAGCGTCGCGTCATAGCCGAGCGCGGCGGTGCGGAGCGCGACCCGCTCCCGGGACACCGGCAGGCCGCTGGTCGTCACCCGCTCGCGGACCTGCGGCGCCGCGCCCCGGTAGATCTCGCTCAGCATGCCGCCGAAGACGACGACGCCCGGGTTGAACAGGTTGATCAGGTTGACGACGCCGAGGCCGAGCCAGCCGCCGACCCGGTCCAGGGCCCTGCGGGCGGCCTCGTCCCCGGTCTCCGCCGCCGCGACGACCGCGCGGACGCCGTCCCGTCCGAACGGGCCGCCGGCGCGTCCGGCCGCCTCCAGCAGGGCCGGTTCGCCGACCTCCGCCTCCAGGCACCCGCGCGAGCCGCAGTTGCAGGGACGGCCGTCGTACGGGTTGACGATCATGTGGCCGAGTTCGGCGGCGTAGCCCTCGTCGCCGTCCAGCAGCCGGCCGCCGACGATGATGCCGCCGCCGACTCCGACGTCCCCGTGCAGGTAGATGAGGTTCCGGCTGCCGGCGCCCGCCCCGCGCATGTGCTCGGCGAGCGCCCCCAGGTGGGCCTCGTTGCCGACGGCCACGGGCAGGCCCAGGCCGAGCCGTCGGCCGAGTTCCGGCCCGACGTCGAGATCGGTCCAGCCCATGGTGGGCGCCAGCCGCACCTTCCCGTCGGCGGCCCTGATCATGCCGCAGTACGACACGCCCACGCCGACGCACGCCGCCTCCGGCGGCGCGGCGGCGACGAGTTCGGCGCCGAACCCGGCGAGGACGTCGACCACCTCGTCCAGGTCGTCCCGGCCCCGACGGCGCGACGTCTCCCTGCGGTCCAGGATCCGGCCGCCGAGCCCGACCCTGGCGGCGGCGACCCGGTCCACCGCGACGTCGAACGCCAGCACGTACACCCGGCCGCTCTCGGCGCGGACGACCAGCGACGGGCGGCCCGCCCGTCCCGTCCCGGCCGACGGCTCCTCCCGGACCAGCCCGGCGGCGGCGAGCTTGGCGATCAGGGTGAGGATCGTGCTCCGGTTGACGCCCATCCGGTCGGCGAGATCGGTGCGCAGCACCGCTCCGTCCCGGTGCACCTCCCGCAGCACGGCCCCGAGGTTGCGCCGCCGCGTCGACGGTGAAACCTGCCGCGCGGGGCCGGAGACGAGAGAGGACGACATGCCTCACAAGCTACCCAAGAGGGCATCGTGCGGCCGAGCCCCACCGACCGGATTACAACCGCGCCCCCGCGGCGTTGACAATGATGAAACCCTCTTCCGACCAGGATGGATGTTGCCCCGATGGCCTTGCGACGACCGTCCTTCCTGCCGTCGCTGGACGACCTCGAACGGCAGGCCGAGGCGCGCTCCGCACAGCGCGGCCGCCCCGGCTCCCAGTTCGATCATCCGACGGCGAAGAACGTCTTCGTCGCCATCCTGATCATCACGATCGTCGCGCACGTCGTCGGCGGCATCATCTTCGTCATCATCGGCTTCTGAGGAAGCCCGTCACCGTCCGGACAAAGCTGTCGGGGTCATCGAGCCACGGGTAATGACCGGCCCCCGGCTGGACGACCAGTTCGGCATTCGCGAAGAGCCCGGCGATGTCGGCGGCCACGCGCGGGAGCGGCCCACCGTCCAACTCGCCCGCAAGAAGCAAGGCGGGCGTATCGGCCACGGTCACCGGCTCAAAAGCGCCGCTGGACGCGTACAGTTCAGCGGCCTCCTCATTCGTCTGCTCCACCTCGGCGGCGGCATGCTCCCGGGCGGCGTCGTCCCACCGTCCATAGAAGAAGGGTGCGGCGGCATCCCAGTCGGCGTCGGTCGCCGTCCCCGCCCAGATGGCCTTGTAGGCGTCCCAGCCGGCCTTGAACCATGGCTCCCCCTGCCTTAGCTCAGCGGCCTCCAGGCGTTGCTCCACGGTGAAGTCGACCCCCAGCGCGCGAGCACGAGCCGTAACGAGAACGAGGCTCCGCACCCGCCAAGGGAACCTGGCCGCGTAGATCAGAGCGATGTCCCCGCCCGCCGAATGCGCGAGGACGTCAATGCACTCCAGCCCGAGGTGCTCCCGCAGCGCCTCGATATCGGCGACCTGCCGGTCGCAGCGGTAGGTCGCCGGGTCGTCCGGCACGGCGGAGCGGCCCGTCCCCCGCAGATCCAGCAGGACGAGCCGGCGCGTCTCCGACAGCCCGCCGAGGTCACCGAGGTAGGACGAGGCGCGCATCGGCCCACCCGGAATGCAGATCAGCGGCTCTCCCTCACCCACAACGCGGTAGGCGAGTTCGGTCCCGTCAACGGCGGCGAACGAAGGCACGAGGAGATCCTCGCGGCCATGACACGCTCCCGGCAACGCGAAAACGGGATGCCCTCAGGGGGAGGGACACGGCAGTCTGAGGGAATGCCGACCGAACACTTTCCGCTGCTCGGGCTGCGGCTGCGGACCCCGCGCCTCGAATTGCGGCTGCCGTCGCCCGAAGAACTCGGCGCTCTGGCGAACGTGGCGGCGCAAGGCGTCCACGCACCCGACACGATGCCGTTCTTGGTCCCGTGGACGGACCGCCCGCCCGCCGAGATCGCCCGGGGAGTCGTCCAGCACCACTGGCTCACCCTCGGCCAATGGACGCCGGACGACTGGCAGTTGCACTTCACCGTCTTCCACGCCGGTGAAGTGGTCGGCCAGCAGGACCTCCGTGCCCGCAACCTGGCCGTCCTCCGCCAGGTGGGCACGGGTTCATGGCTCGGCCGGCGCCACCACGGGAAGGGCATCGGCACCGAGATGAGAGCCGCCGTCCTGCACCTGGCGTTCACCGGCCTCGGCGCCGACGAGGCCATTTCCCGCGCGTTCGCCGACAGCCGTGCCTCCCTCGCCGTATCGCGCAAGCTCGGATACCGGGACAACGGCACCGCGCGCCAGGTCGTCCGAGGCGCCATGACCGTCGAACACCGGATGCGCCTCACCCGCGCCGACTGGGAAAACCACGCCACCACACCGGTCACCATCGAGGGTCTGGCCCCGTGCCTACCCATGTTCGGATTGAGCACCTGATGAACCCCACCTGAGAGCGTGCGACCCTTGGCTGGTTCACCGAACATGGGGGCCGTTGATGCTGCACTTCCGGGATGGCGCCGAGTGGGATGCGTGGCTCGCCGCGCACCATGACGCCGAGGACGACGCCTGGCTGAAGATCGCCAAGAAGGGCGCGCCCGTCGCCTGCATCACCATCGGGGAGGCGGGCGAGGTGGCGCTGTGCCACGGCTGGATCGACAGCCAGCGCAAGGGCCTCGACGAGCACTTCTACCTGCAGCGCTACTCGCGGCGCCGCAAGGGCAGCCCCTGGTCGCGGATCAACGTCGAGCGCGCGGAGGCGCTGATCGCCGCGGGCCGGATGCGTCCGTCCGGGATGGCGGAGATCGACGCCGCCCGCGCGGACGGCCGCTGGGCCGCCGCCTACGCCGGGCAGCGCGACGCCGCCGTCCCACCCGACCTGGCCGCCGCCCTGTCAGCCCACCCGGAGGCCGCCGCCCGCTTCGAGCAACTAGGCAAAACCGACCGCTACCTGCTCATCCTCCCGCTCCTCAAGGCCCGAACCCCCGCCACCCGCACGTCCCGCCTGGACAAGGCGATCGCCACCCTCCTGGCCTCCTGACCCTGCCGCCGCCCGCCCGACAACTACGCGCCACCGGCGGGCGGCACCGCGATGACGAAGGTGCCGCGTCCCCGCGTCGCGCGCGTAAGCCCTTCGCGCCGGAGGACGCGGACGGCCGCCTCCGCCGTCGTCTGCGACACCCGGAATTCATCTGCGATGTCCCGGACGCTTGGAATGCGGCGCCCGACCGGGTACGCCCCGGCTGCGATACGCCTGCGCAGAACGCCCGCTACCTGCTCAAAGAGCGGTTCCGGCCCGTCAAGGTCGATCTCTCCCACGCAAGACACGCTATGACTGCACAGAACATGGCAGGACAGAGGATTGTTAGGGACAGCTAAAGACACTAAGGGACACTTGGAGTTACAGTAAGTAGTCCAAGGAGCACAGCGGCCCGTCCGGCGTTCGCAGCGCCGGACGGGCCTACGGAGACCGACTTCGAAGGAGTCGATGCCCGATGGACAACGAGACTACGGCGCGCGCGTCGCGGCGGTGGGAAGCGTTGGAATTCAACGCGGACGGAAGGCACTGGACGGCCCGCTTGGCGCTGCGCCTCTCGGCTCGTGAGGTGGCGGCGGGGCTGGAGTCGGCCGTGTACGGGCCGGATGCGGACGCGTGCGTCAGGGAGACCGTCCGGCAAGACCGGCTGTGGGCCGAGTTCCCACTGCGGGCGCAGGACCACAGCGCAGCACGCAGGCGGCTTCACTACCTAGCGGGAGGCGCGCTATAACGCTGCTCGCCGCCCTGCTGGACATGCCGGGTGTGGCCCTGCTGACGTGGACGGCCACCACGTACGCCGCGTCCAGGCGGTACGGCTACGTCGGCAAGCACCGCACCACCTGCTAGTGCGGTGTCCACGAACGTCGACCGGGTCAACCGTCGTTGATCTGCGGCGTGTTGTTGCTTCCGACGCGCTCATAACAACAACACGCCGCAGATCAACGCACCCGGTGAACGGCGGTCACGGGTGGGAGCGGGCGGGTTCCGAAGGGACGTCCGGGCGCAGTTCGAGGTGGTCGGCGGCGGTTCTGCCGGGGAGGGTCAGGGAGAGTAGGGCGGCCAGGGCGGCGAATGCCGTGGCCCACCAGAAGGACTGGTGGAAGGCGTCGGCCGGGTGGCCGGTGGTCATGACGTGCGCGAGGATCACCGCCAGGACCGCTGTGCCGAAGGAGCCGCCTATTTGTTGCGCCACGCGGATCAGGACGCTGGCGTGGGCTATCTGTTCGCGGTCCAGGCCCTGGTAGGCGACGGCCATGACGGGGACGGTGACGGCGCCCAGGCCGATGCCGCGTAGGAGCAGCCAGCCGGCGAGCGTCCAGGTGTTCGTGTGGGCGTCGGCGTAGGCGAAGGGGACGGTGGCGGCGCCGACGACGAGGAAGCCGAAGACGGTGATGGGGCGGGCGCCGAGGCGGTCGGTGAGGCTGCCGGCCAATGAGCGGCTGAGGAGGGTGCCGATGCCCTGCGGGACGAGTGCGAGGCCCGCGCCGAGGGCCGTGGTGCCACGCATCTGCTGGTAGAAGAGCGGCAGCAGCAGGACGGCGCCGTAGAGGGTGAAGCCGGAGAAGAAGAGGACGGTCGAAGCCGACGCCGTCGGGCGGTGGGCGAACAGGCGGACGTCCACCAGGGGTGCTCGGCGGCGTAGCGCATAGGCGGCGAAGCCCGCGACCAGGCCGACGCCGATCAGCAGCGGGGTCAGGGCGCCGGGCTCCGTGAAGCCCTTGGTGGCCGCCTCGGAGAGGCCGAAGATCGTCGCGGCCATGCCGGGGGCGAGCAGCGCCAGCCCGGGGACGTCCAGGCGCGGACGGGCCGAGGGGTCGTCGCGGTCGAGGAAGCGCGCGGCCAGCCAGATGCCGACGACGCAGAACGGGACGTTCACCCAGAACATCCACCGCCAGCTGAAGTGCGTGAGGATCAGGCCGCCCACCAGCGGGCCGAGGATCGGGCCGACGAGGGCGGGCAGCGCGATGACCGCTGTCGTGCGGCCGAGCAGCCGGCCGCCCGCGGCCCGGACGACCAGGGTGGTCATCACCGGCAGCATCAGTCCGCCGCCGATGCCCTGGACGACCCGCCCGGCGATCAGCGACGGGGCGTCCCAGGCGGTGCTGGAGGCGAGCGATCCGGCCAGGAACACCGCCAGCGAGAAGATCCACACCCGCTTGCCGCCGAACCGGGCCATCGCCCAGGTGCTCAGCGGGACGGTGATGCCGAGCGCGAGCAGGTAGGCGGTGGTGACCCACTGGATGGCGGCGACCGTGGTGTGCAGGTCGGCGGCCAGCGAGTGCAGCGCCACCCCGACGATCGTGGTGTCGAAGACGACCGCGAGGACTCCGGCGATCAGCACACCGGCCGTTCTCAGCACTTTCGGGTCGAGACGTTCCCCCATGACGGACCTCGTTAAGAGTCAGGAATGTACCTTATGCCTCACGGTAGGCTACCCGAGTAAGGAACACAAGTGACTCTTAACGGAGGACGCCGTGGCGGAGGAGCCGGGCCGGCGCCGGCGGGGCAAGGCCCTGGAGGACGCGCTGCTGCGCGCCGCGTGGGACGAACTGGTCGACGCCGGGTACGCCGCGCTGACGATGGAGCGCGTCGCCGTCCGGGCGGGGACCAGCCGCGCCGTCCTCTACCGACGGTGGCCGGGCAAGACGGAACTGGTGATCGCGGCCATCCGGCACCGCCGGGAGGCCGATCCGGTCGCCGTCCCGGACACCGGGAGCCTGCGCGGCGACCTCATCGCGCTGATGCGCTCGGCGACCCGCCGCCGCATCGAGCTCGCCACCATGGTCGGCGCGCAGCTCGGCGGCCTGTTCGCCGAGGCCGGGACCACGCCCGCCGAACTGCGCGAACAGATGCTCGGCGGCGGTTCGCTCTGGTCGCGGGACGTCTACCGCCGCGCCGTCGAGCGCGGCGACCTCGACCGCGACCGCGTCCCCGAATCGGTGCTCACGCTGCCGTTCGACCTGCTGCGCCACGACATGCTGATGACGTTCGAGCCCGTCCCGGACGAGCGCATCACCGCCATCGTCGACGAGCTGTTCCTCCCCCTCCTGACCCACTACCGGAAGGACCAGGCCGTGACGCCGCCGCCGGGTACCGAAGGCGCCCGCGAAAGTACCTAGGCACGTCAGATTCCCCGTCGTCCCCGTCTCCGTAATTTGGTGCTCGCAAGGGAGAACGAGCACTGAGGAGAGACCCATGAGCGACATGAACGAGCTGGTCCAGCGCTACATCGCCGCGTGGAACGAGACCGACGGCGACGCGCGCCGGGCCGTCGTGGCGGAGGTCTTCGCCGAGGACGCGGAGTACATCGACCCGCTGGTCTCCGTCCAGGGACGGGACGGGCTCGACGCCACCATCGCGGCGGTCCAGGCGCAGTTCGGCGGGCTGGTCTTCAGCCTCGGCGACGCCGTGGACGCCCACCACGACATCGCGCGGTTCACCTGGCACCTGGGGCCCGAGGGCGGCGAGCCGGTCGTCATCGGCTTCGACGTCGCGCGGATCGGCGCGGACGGGCGGATCGGCCAGGTGCTCGGCTTCCTCGACAAGGTGCCGGCCGGAGTCTGATCCACCCCGGGGCGGGCCGACCGGCCGGCCCGTCCCGCCCCGCCCGAAAGGAGCCGTCATGACCGCCTATGTCATCGCCCACTTGCAGGACGCCGCCCCGCACCCGGAGATCGCGGAGTACATCGAACGCCTCCCCTCGACCTTCGCGCCGCACGGCGGCCGCTACCTCGTGCACGCCACCGCGCACGAGGTGCTGGAGGGCGGCTGGCCCGGGGCCGTCGTGATGATCGGCTTCCCCGGGACCGCCGAGGCGCGGGCCTGGTGGGACTCGCCCGCGTACCGGGAGATCGCGCCGCTGCGCTCGCGGCACATCGAGGGCGACATCATCCTCGTCGGCGGCGTCCCCGAGGGCTACGACCCGGCCCCCGCCGCGCGGGCCGTGCGGGAGGCCGCGGCGCGCGCCTGACCCGTCAGGCCAGGGCGTCGTAGTTGAACCCGAAGGCGCGCACACCGGTCTCCGTGCGGGGCCGGTGGCTCGTCTTCGGGCCGAACGCGACGTAGGTGCCCGGTCCGTGGGTGCGGTCGCCCTCGATGATCTCGCCGCTGACGACGAAGTACGCCTCGCCGTAGGTCTCGTGGACGTCGAGGTCCGGCCATTCCGCGCCCGGGGCGAGGTCGATCACCCACGTCCTGATGCCCGGCATGCCGGGGAGCGTCCGCACCAGGACACCGGTCCCCAGCTCGACCGGCGGGACGCCCTCGACGTCCACGGGGAGCGTTTGCCCTGGTAGCACCTCGTCCGGCATGGTCATCGGGACAGTGTCACAGGCCCAGCCGGTCGGCACAATCCCGCAGCTCGCCCCGGGAGGCGACGCCGAGCTTGGGATACGCCTTGTAGAGGTGGTACCCGACCGTCCGGTGGCTGAGGAAGAGCTGCGCGGCGATGGCGCGGTTGGACAGGCCCCGCGCGGCCAGGCGGGCGATCTGCAGCTCCTGCGGGGTCAGGCCGGCGGCGCCGCCGGCGGGACGGGGGCCGCGGTCGCGGGCGCCGGTCGCGGTCAGCTCGGCGCGGGCGCGGTCGCCCCACGGACGCATGCCGAGCCGGTCGAAGACCTCCAGGGCGTCGTTCAGCGGTCCGCGCGCCTCGGCCTTCCGCTGCGCCCTGCGCAGCCACTCGCCGTAGAGCAGCGCCGTCCTGGCGTACTCGAGCGCGCGGCGCTCCGGGTCGTGCAGCTCCAGGGCCGCGGCATAGGACGCCTCGGCCCGGTCGTCGGCGGCGAGCAGCCCGCGGCAGCGCAGGACGAGCGCGTCGGCCCACGGCTGCCGGACCGACCCGGCCCACCGCTCGAAGCGCGCCAGCGGCTCGGCGGCGCGTTCCGGCGCCCCCACCCGCACGGCCGACTCCACCAGGTCGGGGACGGACCGCATCGCGCAGATGTGATGGCGCATCGGCTCGCGGGTGAGGCGCTCGAACCGGGCGAGGGCCGCCTCGGCGCGGCCGAGCCCGAGGTCGAGCAGGCCGAGCGACCAGTGCGCCCACGGCGCGCCGGGCGAGACGGCCCCGGCGGCGGCCCCCGCCAGCCCCTCCTCGGCGTTGCGCCGGCAGGACGCCTCCTCCCCCTCGGCCGCGTCGAGGTAGGCGAGGACGCTGCCGAACTGGCTGACCCACTGCCGCTGGCCGGTGTCGCGGGCGAGCCCGAGGGCCTCGGTCGCGGTGCCGAGCGCGTCGAGGTGCCGTCCGGTGAACACCTCGCTCTCGGCCACGAAGAACAGCACCGTCGGCAGCCGTCCGGCGCCGCCCCGGTCGCGGTGCTCGGCGGCGAGCGAGGCCGCGAGTTCGCCGGCGTCGGCGTCCTGGCCGAGGGCGAGCGCCGCCCCGCAGACAAGCATCAGCACCTGGTCGGGGACGCGGCCACGCCGCCGCACCGCCGCGAGGGTGGCGGCCAGTGGCGGCGGACGGTCGGCACGGTCCGGGTCGAGCGGGACGAGATGGGCCCGCACCGGTGCGAGCGGGTCCGCGTCGTCCAGCGGCAGCGCGGCCAGCCGGTCCAGCGTCGCCGCGAGCTGCCGTTCCCCCAGGTACCAGGACGTGTGCACCGCCTGGATCAGCAGCGCGGCGGCCTGCCCCGGATCGGTGCCGCGGACGAGGTCGGCGCCGTCGAGCAGCGACCGGTGGGCGGCCGGGTAGGCGCCCTGCCAGAAGTCCGCGAGCGCCCGGACCTGCGCGGTCCGCGCGTGCACCGCGGGGGCGTCCGGCAGCCGCCCGGCCGCGCGGTCGCCGAGGGCCCGGGCGCGTTCCAGGTCGCCCGCCTCCAGCGCCGCCTCCGCCGCGAGGGCCTCGCGGTGCGCCCTGGCGGCCGGCTCGGGGCTCAGCCGGGCGGCCCGCTCGTAGGCCGCCGCGGCCGCCTCGGGGCCGCCGCGCTCGCGGGCGCGCGCGGCGGTGCGCTCCAGCGCGGCCGCGGCCTCCTCGTCGGCCTCGGTGGCGGCGGCCGCCAGATGCCAGGCCCGGCGGTCGGCGTGCTCCGGCGGGGCGAGCGCGGCGGCGAGCGCGCGGTGGACGGCGAGGCGCCGCCCCAGCGGCGCCCGCTGGTGGACGGCCGCACGGATCAGCGGGTGGCGGAAGCGGATCACGGTGCCGTCGGCGTCGCCGCGCACCACCAGCCCCGCCCGCTCGGCGGGGGCGAGGTCCTCCGCCGCCGCCCCCAGCGCGGCGGCGGCGCGCAGGATCACGGCGAGCTCGCCGGTCTCGTCGGCCGCCACCACCAGCAGCAGGTCCTGGCAGCGCTCCGGCATCCGGCTGACCTGGCCGTGGAAGGCCAGGTGCAGCCGGCCGGTGAGGGGGAGCGCCCCCGGCGCGAACGCGCCGCCGCCCTCGGCGGCCAGGGCGACCGGCAGCTCCAGCAGGGCCAGCGGGTTGCCGCCGGCGAGGGCGAGCAGGCGGTAGCGCACGGCGGGCGGGAGCGGATGCCGGTCGAGCAGCGCGGCCGCCGCCTCCGGCGCCAGCCCGGACAGCCGCAGCTCCGGCAGGCCGGAGGCGGGGAAGGGCTCCTCAGTGTCCCGGGCCGCGAAGAGCATGGCCACGCCCTCGGCGTGCAGGCGCCGCGCGGCGAACAGCAGCGCGTCCCGCGACGCCCGGTCGAGCCACTGCGCGTCGTCGACGAGGCACAGCAGCCCCGTCCCGTCCGCGTGCTCGGCCAGCAGGGACAGCACCGCCAGCCCGACCAGCATCGGGTCGGAGCCGGACGCGGGCCCGAGCCCGAACGCCGCGGCCAGCGCCGCGCGCTGCGGCTCGGGCAGCGCGTCGAGGGAACCGAGCGCCGGGCGCAGCAGCAGTTGCAGCCCGGAGAACGGCAGCTCCGCCTCGGACTCGATCCCCGTCCCGCGGAGCAGCCGCATGTCCCCGGCCGCGGCGGCGGCGTGCTCCAGCAGCGCCGTCTTGCCGATGCCCGCCTCGCCGAGCAGCACCAGCGACGAACTGGTGCCCGCGCGGGCCCGCGCCAGCAGGTCGGCGATCGCGTCCTGCTCGGGCTTCCTCCCGCGCAGCTCGTCCCCACCCATGGGGCCATCCTGGCAAACCCGGCGGCCTCAGTAGACGTAGGGCCAGGCGGCGCCGTCCCAGCCGAGGAGGTTGATGCCCAGGTAGGAGGCACCGCTGTCCGCGTAGTAGTGGTAGAAGAGGACGTCCCCGTCGACATCGCTGAGGACGGCCTCGTGCCCCGGCCCGTGGATCGAGCCGTGGCCGGCGAGGATCTCGGTGCCGCCGCCGGAGTTCATGGCCACACCGTTGCGGTCGACGTACGGGCCGGTGACCGAGGTCGACCGGCCGACCATGACGCGGTACGTGCTGGCGGCGCCCCGGCAGCAGTAGTCGAAGGACACGAACAGGTAGTAGTAGCCGCCGTGCCGGTAGATGAACGGCGCCTCGATCGGGCCGCCGCCCCGGGAGGCGATGGAGCGGACGGACGTGTCGGACGCCGAGCGCAGGCCGCTGCCCGCGTCCAGGCGGATCATCTTGATGCCCGACCAGAACGACCCGAAGGTCAGCCACCACCGGCCCGATCCGTCGACGACGAGGTTCGGGTCGATCGCGTTGTAGTTCACCGAGCCGCTGCTCTCGATCACCTTGCCGCGGTTCGTCCAGGTTCCGGCCGCGCCGCTGGGGCTGGTGGCCAGGAAGATCGCGGAGTGCTGCGAGCCGAACGTGGACGCCGAGTAGTACAGGTAGAACTGGCCGTTGTGGTAGGAGATGTCGGGCGCCCACAGGCTGCGGGAGCCACCGGTGTAGGACGCGGTCCACGGCGCGCCGCCGGGGAAGGCGGTCCCGGCGCTGCGCCACGCGGTCCGGTCGGTGGACGTCTTGATCGGGATGTCGTCGCCCGTCGTGACGACGATGTACGTCCCATCGGGCGCCCGGACGGGAGCGGTCATGTGACGGGCTCTCCTCTCGGATGACGCTGCCGGCCCGACATGCGCGGCGGCAGCCGGCCCGGGTGGCCGGGAGACCGCGCGCACAGCAGCGGGTGTGACCGGTAACATCGACGCCGACGTGGGAGCCTTCGCCTTCTTCCGGGAATGCCGGGCGCCGGCGCCCGTCGCCGCGACGGCCGGCGGTGCGAGCGGCGAGCCGCCCGCGACCGACGATTGCAGCGCTGCAAAACAGGATGCACCGGCCCCCTGCGCGACGCAATACGGCCATGAAAACTCCCCGCCGGGCCGCCGCGGGGCGGGCTCAGCCGGACGCGCGCCCGGCCGTGCTCTCCCGGACGATCAGCCGGTGCGGCGCCCGCAGCTCCAGCCCCGGCGGCGGGGTCGTGCTGCCGATGCGCAGCAGCAGGCGCTCGACGGCGGTGGCCGCGATCATGCCCTTGTCCGGGGAGATCGTGGTGACCGTGGGGTTGGAGTACCGGCCGTCCTCGATGTCGTCGTAGCCGATCACGGCGACGTCCTCGGGCACGCGCATCCCGCGCGAGACGAGGGTGCGGATGGCGCCCAGCGCGACGAGGTCGCTGTAGCAGAAGACGGCGTCCGGCGGGTCGTCCCGGTCGAGCAGGAAGGCCATGGCCTCGGCGCCGTCGGCCCGGTTGAAGCGGGGCCTGCCGATGATGAGGTCCTCGTGCACGGGCAGGCCGCGGCGCTCGTGCGCCTCGCGGAAGCCCCGGGTGCGCAGCTGGGCCGCCTCGCCGGTCTCGTACGGCTGGTCCCCGATCGCGGCGACGCGGCGGCGGCCGAGGTCGAGGAGGTGCTCGGTGGCGTGCCGGGACGCCTCGACGTCGTCGATGCCGACGTGGTCGAACGTTCCATCGCTGACCCGCTCGCCGAGGATGACCAGCGGCAGGTTCGGGTCGCGGTCGGCGAGGGCGCGCTGGGAGAGGCCGAGCGGGCTGAAGATCACCCCGTCGAAGAGCAGCCGGCTGGAGCCGTGGTCGATGAGCATCCGCTCGTGCTCGCGGTCGCCGTCCGTCTGGTCGATCAGGACGTTGTAGCCCTGGACGCGGGCCGCACGGATGATGTCCTGCAGCAGCTCGGAGAAGTACGGCGTGTCCAGGTACGGGACGACGACGGCGATCTGCCCGGAGCGCCCGCGGGCGAGGTTGCGGGCGAGCACGTTGGGCCGGTAGCCGAGCCGGTCGACGGCCTCCTGCACGCGCCGCCGGGTGTGCTCGGTGACGTTCGCGTAGCCGTTCACCACGTTGGAGACCGTCCGGCTGGAGACGCCGGCCAGTTCGGCCACGTCGCGCAGGGTCACCTCGCGCCCTCGTCGCATGCCCGTCCCCTCCGGTCGGTCGGCGGCCCGCTCCCGCCCGTCACAAGCTTCCGGCAGGTTCCCTCTTGCCGTCCACCAGCGCGGCGTGCATCCTGTTTGCAGCGCTGCAAAAGGATAGTGGAACCCGATGGGCGGTGTGCTCATCGGGGACGACATGCGACTCGCGCCACGCCGAGGCGGAGGAACGCGCTGCGATGAGCCCGGCGACGATGGACGGGACGTCCACGAGAACCACCGCCCCGGCGCCCCGCCGGACCTCCCGGTTCAGCACCGGACGCCTCGCCTCGCACACCGTCCGCGACACCGTCCCCCGAAGGGAAGCCATGCTGCACGCATCCGCCGTCCTCGACCCCGCCTCGGTCGTGGCCCCGGTCAGCCGCCGCACGTTCGGCTCGTTCGTCGAGCACATGGGGCGCTGCGTCTACACCGGGATCTACGAACCGGACCACCCGGCGGCGGACGAGGACGGGTTCCGCACCGACGTCCTCGCGCTGACCCGCGAGCTGGGCGTCACGATGGTGCGCTATCCGGGCGGCAACTTCGTCTCCGGATACCGCTGGGAGGACGGCATCGGGCCGCGCGACCGGCGTCCCCGCCGCCGCGACCTCGCCTGGCACAGCGTCGAGACGAACCAGGTCGGCATCGACGAGTTCGCCCGGTGGGCGGACAAGGCCGACGTCGAGATCATGTACGCGGTGAACCTCGGCACCCGGGGCGTCCAGGAGGCACTGGACGTCCACGAGTACGTGAACCATCCCGAAGGGACCACCCTCTCCGACCTGCGGCGCGCGAACGGCGCGGCCAAGCCGTACGGCATCACGCTGTGGTGCCTCGGCAACGAGATGGACGGGCCGTGGCAGCTCGGGCACAGGACGGCCCACGAGTACGGGCTGCTCGCCGCGTCCACCGCCCGTGCGCTGCGCTCGGCGGAACCCGGTCTGGAGCTGGTGGTCTGCGGCAGCTCCGGCTCGGGGATGCCGACGTTCGGCGCGTGGGAGGCGACCGTCCTGGAGCACGCGTACGACCTCGTCGACTACGTCTCCTGCCACGCCTACTACGAGGAGCTGGACGGCGACCTCGGCTCGTTCCTGGCGAGCGCCGTCGACATGGACCACTTCGTCGACAGCATCGTCGCCACCGCCGACAGCGTCGGCGCGCGGCTGCGCAGCAAGAAGAAGATCAACCTGTCGTTCGACGAGTGGAACGTCTGGTACCTGTCCCGCTTCCAGGGCCAGGAGCCGCCCGAGGGCTGGGACGTGGCGCCGCGCGTCATCGAGGACGAGTACAACGTGGCGGACGCGGTCGTCGTCGGCAACCTGCTGATCTCCCTGCTGCGGCACAGCGACCGGGTCACCGCCGCCTGCCAGGCGCAGTTGGTCAACGTCATCGCCCCGATCCGCACCGAACCGGGCGGCCCGGCCTGGCGGCAGACGATCTTCCACCCGTTCGCGAAGACCGCCGCCCTGGCCCGGGGCGACGTCCTGCGCACCCGGCTCACGTCGCCCACCTACGACACCCCGCGCTACGGCGAGGTCCCGGTGGTCGACGCGATCGCCACCCACGACGCGGAGTCCGGCGACGTGGTCGTCTTCGCCGTCAACCGCGACCAGAACGCCCCGCTGGAGCTGACGGTGGACCTGCACCTGTTCCCCGAGCAGCTGCGGCCGGCCGAGACGTACACGCTGACCGACACCGACCTGACCGCTACCAACACCCGCGAAGCCCCCGACCGCGTCGTGCTCCGTCCCAACGAGCATGTGTCGATCGACGGCCCCACGCTCAAGGCCGTCCTGCCCCGGGTGTCCTGGACGGCCATCCGGCTGACCCGCGCGGGAGAGGAGCGCTGAGGCTCGCGTCGAGGTCACTCGGTGAGGCGCAGGGTGGCGGCTATGCCGTAGTGGTCGGAGAGGTGCGTGCGGTCGCCGCCGGGTAGGCGGACCTCGTCCTTGAAGACGACGCGGGCTTCCGCCGTCAGCCCCGGCCTGTGGAGGAGTTGGTCTATCGCCCCGATGTCGGCGCATTCGGGGCGATAGGTCGGTTCCGTACTGCCGGCGAGGGCGTCGCGCAGGCCGGCGGCGGACGCGAACGCCGCGAAGTAGGGGGAGTCGCGGGGGACGTTGAAGTCGCCCATGGCGACCAGCGGTTCCACCGGATCGATCCGCCTGATGGCGGTCGCCAGCCGGCCGAGTTCGGCCTGCTCCGCCTTTGTGTAGGCGTTGGACGGAGACCAGTCCATGTCCATGTTCGCGGAAAGGTGCGTGTTGACCACCGTGAGATGACCGTTCGGCAGTTTTATGCGGGTGAACAGCGCGCCTTTGTTCAGCAGCCATTCAGGGCGGGCCGGACGGGCGGGAGCGAAAGGCTCGTAGCGGGTGCGGGCGATGGGCCATCGGGAAAGGGTGACCAGGCCGCCGCGGACCAGCGGGAATCCCCAGGCCCGCGCCATGTGGGGATAGGAGGGCGTCAGGCGGCGGAGCGCGGCCAGAATGAACGGCGATATCACCTCTTGCAGGCAGACGACATCGTGGTCGGAGTCGTCGAGTACGCCGGCCAGGGCCTCGATGCGGTCCCGGGCCCGTCCTCTGAAGAGCGTGTTGAAGGTGAGGACGCGGATGCTCATGGCCGCCACCCTACGTCGGCAGGGCCCCGGCCGCGGGATGACTTATCGGATGAATGTGCGTTTTGCGTTATTTATTGCTAGCCCGTTCGCGCGGTGGTCTGTCCCGTTCGCGTTGAAGGGCGGCGCGCGGTGGGCCATGATGGGGGCCGGCCACCCGACTCACGAAAGCTCCCCTTAATGCCCCTCGATGGCGAACGACCGTGCTCAACGCCTCACTGCGGCCGCCAGTCGTGCTTTCACGTGCGGCTGGAGGGGCCCGCACCCGGAGACGGCGGACGCGATTCCTGCGGCGCCCATCTCGCCGAAGTCGCACACGAATTGGCATCGCGCGCCCGCGAGCAGCGGAAACGTCCCGCGCGGGTCGTCGTGTACGCGATGACGGAGCGGCGGTCGAATGAGGCGGGGCCTTTCGACCGGCTCGCCCTCGGCGCCATCCCGGTCTGACCCCTTCCGCCGGCGGCGAGGCACTCGGGGGCCATTGCCGATCGTCCGGGGGCTTCCGATACTGGGCGGGCAATGCCGAAGGCGACCGGACGAAAAAGAGGTCGGCATGGGATTCCAGCTTGGCTTGTTCTCCCCCAACACCGAATCGGGACTCGCGATCACGACCGCTCCGGAGCGATGGCACGCGACCTGGGACAACAATCTCCGGCTCGCCCGGCTCGCGGACGAGACCGGCATCGACTTCCTGCTGCCCGTCGCCCGCTGGACGGACTGGGGCCCCGGCACCGACTTCCACCGGAGCGCCCTGGACCCGCTGGTCTGGGCGTCCGGCCTGCTCGCCCACACCAGCCGCCTCCGCGTGTTCAGCACCGTCCACACGGCGTTCCACCATCCGGTCGTCGCGGCGAAGCAGCTCGCGACCGCCGACCACCTCAGCCGGGGGCGGATCGGGCTGAACATCGTGGCGGGCTGGCACGCGCCCGAGTACGAGATGTTCGGCCTCAAGCTGCCCGACGACCACGACACGCGCTACGCGCTCGCACAGGAGTGGTGGGACGTCGTCAAGCGCATCTGGTCGACCGACGAGCCGTTCGACCATGACGGACGGTTCTTCCAGTTGCAGCACGTCGTGGGCCGTCCCAAGCCCTTCAACGGGCACGGCGTGCCCGTCATCAACGCCGGGTCGTCCAAGCAGGGGCGCTCGTTCGCCGCGCGCAACGCCGACCGGGCGTTCACCGTCGTGGCCGGGCCGGAGGACGGTGCCGAGATCGTGAAGGCGATCCGCGCCGAGGCCGCGTCCTACGGCCGGACGGTCGGGGTCTTCACGCTCGGGCACGTCGTGTGCCGTCCGACCACGACCGAGGCGGAGGAGTTCCTGCACTACTACGCCGACGAGCACGCCGACTGGCCCGCCGTCGACGAGGTGATGCGGCTCCAAGGGCTGCACGCGCAGTCGTTCACTCCCGAGATGCTCCAGATCTACCGGGACCGGTTCGCCGCCGGCCACGGCAGCTGCCCGCTGATCGGCGACCCCGACACCGTCGCCGACGGGCTCGCGGAGTTCGCGCGTGCGGGTTTCGACGGTATCGCTCTGTCGTTCCTCAATTACGCTGATGAACTGGGCTACTTCGCCGCCGAGGTCATGCCTCGCCTGCGGGCCCGAGGTGTCCTGCCCATCGACCGTCCTGAGAAGGCTCCGCCCACGCGAACATGACTCCTCCCGCAACCCCGCCGCCCCTGTCCGCCCATCGACGGGTCGCCAGCGCGGACATCGGCGTCCTGCACGACACTGTCGAACCGTTCGCCGTGGGCCACGACCTCCAGGTCCGCCGGCCGGACGTCCCGCTGGACGGCCTGGTCAACGCCCTCGGCGTCGGCGCGATCAACATGGTGTGGGTGCGGTACGGGGGCGGCGGCGTCATCGTGGACACGCCGCCGACGGAGGGGCACTTCGCCATGTGCGCGCCCATCGCGCCCATGGCCGTCGAGTACCGGACCACCGGGAACCGCGACACGGCCAAGGGAAGCCTTGTGCTGTCCCACGACGAGCCCATGCGGATGACGCCGCACCCCGCCCTGGGCTGCCTCGTCATCGCGACGAGCACCGGACGCCTGGCCGACCACCTCGCCGGCCATCTCGGACGCGACCGCACCGCGCCGCTGCGTTTCCACGGCGCGGACGGCCCCGCCGTCCTTCCGGCGTCCATCGTCGACCAGACCTGGCGGCACGTGTGCGATGTCCTCGACCACGCGACGGCCCGGGGCGGGCTCCACCCGCTGGCGGCGCGCACCCTGGAGGAGTCGCTGCTCACCGCGATCCTGCTCGGCCTCCCGCACACGGCGACGCGCAGCCTCGCCGAGGAACCGGCGCGGACACCGCACCATCTCGCGGGCGCGATCCGCGAGTGGGTGGAGGCGAACCACCACCGCCCCATCGGCGTCACCGACATCGCGGCATCGGTGGGCATCAGCGTGCGCCAGCTCCAGGCGATCTGCCAGAATCAGTGGGACCTGACCCCGACCCAGCTCCTGCGCGGAACGAGGCTCGATCACGCGCGCGCGGCGCTCACCGTGGCGCAGCTCGGGCCGGGCACGGTCACCGGCATCGCCAGAGCCGCCGGCTACTTCCACATGAGCCGCTTCGCCGCCCACTACCGGCAGCGCTTCGGGGAGACCCCCACGCAGACCCTCAAGCGGAGCGGCCGGCCGGGCCCGAGCTGACACCACCTCGCGTCTACCGCACGGGCTGCCGCAGGATCGTGCGCATCTTCTCCGGGTCGGTCTCCGCGGGGTCGGACAGGTAGATCTCGTGGTGCAGCCCGTTCACCACGAGCCCCTTGGCGTCCATCAGCGCGGTCATGCGCGCGAGGGACGCGGGCTCGTCCGAGTAGGGGCCGCTGTGCAGCATCTGCACGCACAGGCCGTCGTCGTAGGTGACGTACTGGACGCGCGCAGCCGCGGGCACACCCGCACGTGCCTCCTCACGGGCGCGGCCGATCAACACGATGTCGTCCGGGAGGCGAAGGAACAGATGCCACCGCCACTCCTCACGCGGGACGTCGAACGGTGAGCGCTCGTCCTCCACCCACCAGCGCCCCTCCAGCGGAACCATCGGCGCACCCAGCGCGCCCAGCACCGCGTACAGCGCACCCACGCTCACCCCGTACGCGGCACCCGCAGGCTCACCGCGCCCTGTGACGGCCAGGCCGGACACACGCCCGTGCTCGGCCAACTCCGGCTCGCTCGAAGCCTCATACCAGCTCACTGCTCATCACCCACTCGAACCATCACCCGGGTCTCCAGGTGGTCGGGCGGCGTGGTCGCGGGGTCGTTGAGGTACACCTCGCGGACGGGCCCGGCGGGCGTATGCCCGTAGTCGCCGAACCACGCGAGCACGCCATGGACAGTGAGCGGGATCTCCTCGTAAGGGCCGACGTGGACGGCCGCCGCGAACGTCCCGCCGGGGAGGACCTCGTCGCCGTCCGGTGCCTGGACGGCCACGCGCACGTCGAACTCGTCCGCCATGTCCAGGGGGAACAGGCCGACGAGCAGGCCGTCCGGCGACATCCTGGGCAGCAGCCGGCGCACGCACGCCCCCGTCGCGTCCGGGATCGTCAGCGGCGTCGCGGACTCCCGCGCGGCGAACACCCGCCGCGCCGGCTCCCGCACGATCGCCACCTCATGCTCCGGCAGCCCCTCGGCGAGGACGCGGTCCAGGAGCCGGAGGCCGCGCCGCCGCCGGGCGATGTCGGCCTCGATCCCGTCCCGCGCCTCCTGCAGCGCGCTGCCCGCGTCCCCCGCCAGCACGCGCGCCACCGCGGGCAGCGGCACGCCCATCGCCCGCAGCAGGCCGGCCATCAGCGCGTCCCGGGCCTGGTCGGGCCGGTAGTACCGGTAGCCGGACGCGGGGTCCGTCCACGCCGGGGGCAGGATGCCGAGGTCGTCGTAGTGCCGCAGCTGCTTGACGCTGAGCCTGCACAGCCGCGCGAACCGCCCGATCGGCAGGAGATCGTCGCTCACGGGCCCCACCCTGAGCCCTCCCACGGGGGGAGAGTCCAGCTCAGGACGGCCGCGCCGACAGGCCCGTGCATCCGCGCAGCCCGTTCCACCGCTTGAGCTCCGCCTGCGCGGCGGCGCCCTTCATCGGAATCGGGATGCCGCCCTGGATGAGCGCCGGGTTCCACTTGTCCTTCACGACCTTGCCGTTCTGCACCTTCAGCAGCAGCACACCGGACTTCGCCGTCTGGCCGTTCGCGGAGTAGAACACGAAGTTGCCCATGCCGTAGTGGACGTACGAGCCGTCCATGTAGCCGCCGCCCAGCGGGATGTGCGCGTGGCCCCCCACGATGATGTCGGCGCCCGCCTCGACAAGCTGCTGAGCGAGTTCCTTCTGGCGCGGCAGCGGGCAAGGCTGAAGCTCAGCGCCCCAGTGCAGGTGGACGATGACGACGTCCGCCCCCTTGCGCGCCTCCTTCACCGCCTGGACCATCCGCGGGACGTCCTTGGCCGACGCGAGACCGCCCTTGGCGTCGGTCGCCGTCCACGCCTGGATCAGGTTGTCGTCCAGCACCTGCGTGGCACCGACGATGGCGAGCTTGTTGCCCTTCACGGTCACGCGGTACGGCTTGAAGGCGTCATCGGCGTTCTTGCCGATGCCGACGACCGGGAACCGCGCCCGCTTCATGGCGGCCAGGGAATCGCGCAGGCCGCCCTCCATGTAGTCCATGCCGTGGTTGTTGGCCATGGAGACGACATCGACCCCGGCGGCCTTCAGCGCCTTGAACGTGGACGGCGGCGCCCGGAACGTGAACTGCTTGCCCGGCGCCGGTGTACCGCCCGTCGTGATGGCGGTCTCCAGGTTGATCATGGCGAGATCCGCCGCCCGGAGCTGCTTGGCGACCGGCCCCAGCGCCGTGGACGGATTGCCGAGCCGCGCCCGCAACTGCCCCTCGAAATGCGTGTCGCCACCGAACGCGAGAATGATCGGCTCCTTGACCGGCTGCGCCGGCTTCTTCGCGCCGCCCTCAGCCCCGGACGTCGCGGGCGGCGGTGTCGCCCCCTCCGCGTCCGAGCCGCCGGAACCTCCGCACGCCGCCGCGGTCAGCGCCACCGCCGCCATCGCCGCGACCGCGGCCGCCTTCCCCCGCCTGCCCATCGCCTCGCCTCCGTCCAGCCCACACGGGCCCGCTGGCGGCCAAGCATCTCATGTCCACCGAAGGCGGCGACCCCCTGGAACCTCCTCCCCGACCCTCATCGTTGTCCTGGACGCCGACGAGACGATCCACTCGGTGGAGGAGCACCGGCTCGACTGGTCCGGCCGCAGCTACCAGCTCGCCACCGTCCACCGCGACGCGCTGGACACCGAGCTTCCGGAAGGCATGAAGCTCAGCGTGGGCTTCACCGAGCTAGAGACCGTCTGAAAAACCGACCCGGTAGGCGGGGTTCTCTGAGCCGTTGGGGTGAGGGGCGTCGCAGCTCCCTAGTGGCTGCCGAAAGTCCTCGCCTTCGCAGTAACTCCCAAATCACCGTTACGGCCATGCCCGGGGGCCGGTCATGGTGCGGTCGCGACCGACAAGTCATCATTGGGCGAACGGTCCCGTTCACAAGGAGTGTCCCGATGGGCGACCGCACGGCGTTCCGCACCTGTCCCCTCTGCGAAGCCCTGTGCGGGCTCGAACTGACCATTGACGACGCGGGAACGGTGACCCGCGTGCGGGGTGACGCCGAGGATCCGTTCAGCAAGGGCTTCATCTGCCCCAAGGGCGCGACGCTCGGCAGCCTCGACGGCGATCCCGACCGGCTGGCGGAGCCGCTGGTCAAGGGCGAGAAGGCCGGGTGGGACGAGGCGTTCGAGGCCGTCCGGGAGGGGCTCGCGGGCGTCATCGGGCGGCACGGGCGGGACGCGGTCGCCGTCTACGTCGGGAACCCGACCGCGCACTCGATCGCCGGGCCGCTGTACACCGCCGCGATCGTGAAGGCGCTCGGCACCCGCAACCTGTTCACGGCCAGCACCGCCGACCAGATGCCGAAGCACGTGTCCTGCGGGCACATGTTCGGCGATCCCCTCGCGATCCCCGTGCCCGACCTCGATCGGACGCAGCATCTCCTGATGCTGGGCGCCAATCCGCTGGAGTCGAACGGCAGCCTCGCGTCGGCGCCCGATTTCCCCGGACGCCTGAAGGCGATCCAGGCGCGCGGCGGCAAGGTCACGGTCGTCGACCCGCGGCGCACGCGCACGGCCGCCCTCGCCGACGAGCACCTGTTCATCCGCCCCGGGACGGACGCGTTCTTCCTCATGGCGCTCGTCCACACCCTGTTCGCCGAGGACCTCGTCACCGACCGCCTGCCGGGGCGCGTCAACGGCCTGGACGACCTGCGCGCCCTCGCCGTCGACTTCGCGCCCGAGCGCGTCGCGTCCGCCACCGGCGTCCCGGCGGACGTCATCCGGCGGACGGCCCGCGAGCTGGCCGCCGCCGACCGCGCCGCCGTCTACGGCCGCATCGGGACCTGCACGCAGGCGTTCGGGACGCTGAACAGCTGGCTCGTGGACGCCCTGAACGTCCTCACCGGCAACCTCGACCGCGAGGGCGGCGCGATGTTCCCGCGCCCCGCGCACATGCCCGTGTACCGGCGCAAGAAGCCGTTCACGACCGGGCGGTGGCGCAGCCGCGTCCGCGCGCTGCCCGAGGTCAACGGCGAGCTCCCGGTCGCCACGCTGGTGGACGAGATCGAGACCGCGGGCGAGGGGCAGGTCAGGGCGCTGATCACCATCGGCGGGAACCCGGCGCTGTCGGCGCCGAACGCCGCCCGGCTCGACCGCGCGCTCGCCGGCCTGGAGTTCATGGTCAGCGTCGACCCGTACCTGAACGAGACGACCCGGCACGCGAACGTGGTCCTGCCGCCGCCGCGCCCCGCGCAGACGCCGCACTACGACATCGCGCTGACCGGGCTCGCCGTCCGCGACTACGCGCGCTACTCGCCGCCCGCCGTCCCGCTGCCGGACGGGCGCCCGAGCGAGGCCGACCTCCTCGCCCGGCTCGCGATGGTCGCCTCCGGCGCGGACGGCGACCCGGCCGCCCTCGACGAAATGATCATCAGCACGACGCTGGCGAAGGCGACCGCGCTCCCCGGCTCCCCCGTGCACGGCCGCGAACCCGGCGAACTGCGCAAGATGCTCGACACCGGCACGCTCACCGAGCAGCGGCTCGACATGATGCTGCGCCTCGGCCCCTACGGCGA
Organism: Actinomadura bangladeshensis; assembly: GCF_004348335.1. Classification (GTDB taxonomy): domain Bacteria; phylum Actinomycetota; class Actinomycetes; order Streptosporangiales; family Streptosporangiaceae; genus Spirillospora; species Spirillospora bangladeshensis. The sequence goes on from NZ_SMJW01000037.1 coordinate 37,673, forward strand.
CGGCTTCGGCGCCGACCCGTCCGGTCTCACGCTGACCCGGCTTCGCACCGAGCACCCGCACGGGCTCGACCTCGGCGCCCTCAGGCCGCGCCTGGACGAGGTGCTCTGCACGACGTCCGGCCGCGTCGAGCTGTGCCCGTCCACGTTCGCCGCCGACGTCGACCGGCTGCACGCCGCACTGACCGCCCCGCGGCACGACGGCATGGTGCTGATCGGGCGCCGCCAGCTGCGCTCCAACAACAGCTGGCTGCACAATGTCCCCGAGCTGGTGCGCGGCTCCAACACCTGCACCCTCCAGCTCAACCCCGCCGACGCCGACCGGCTCGGCGTCGCCGCGGGCGGCCTGGTCCGCGTCACGTCCCGGACGGGCAGCGTGGACGCCGTCGCCGAACCCACCGACAGCGTCATGCCCGGCGTGGTCAGCCTGCCGCACGGATGGGGGCACGACCGTCCCGGAACGCGCACCGGCGTCGCGCACCGGCACGCGGGCGTCAACGTCAACGCGGTCACCGACGAGCAGGAGATCGACCCCCTGTCCGGCAACGCCGTCTTCAACGGAGTCCCCGTCACCTTGGAGGCCCTGGCGACCGCGCAGGCCCGCTGACCCCGTGGTTTACCTCTCCCGGCCACAGGTAGGGGTATGACTGGCCGCAGGAGAACGCGGAAGACTAGTGTCGCAACAGGCGTCTCACAAACCGCGGAGGAGGGGACATGCCCCGACGGGTGAACATATTCCGGCGCGGGTCACAGCCCCAGACCCCGGCACGGCTCGCGGACGCCACGGACGCACTGGAGCAGGCGCGCGGTTTGGACCGTACCATCCGCGTCCTGTCCACGGCCGTGCGGCGGACGCTGCACCCGGGGCCGGTCAAGGACGCCCTGCACGGCGTCCCGCTCGGCCACCCGGCCCATCCGCCGCTCACCGACGTGCCCGTCGGGCTGTGGATCTCCGCCGCCGTCCTCGACCTCATGCCGGGGACGCGCCGCGCCGCGCAGACCCTGGTCGCCGCCGGGCTCGCCGGCGCCCTGCCGAGCGTCCTCACCGGCATCGCCGACTGGGGCTCCCTGCACCGCGAGCAGCAGCGCGTCGGGCTGATCCACGCCGCCGGGATGGCGACGACGAGCGCGCTGTACTCGGCGTCCCTCATCGCCCGCCACCAGGGACGGGACGGCGCCGGCCGGGCGTTCGGCTTCGCCGGCCTGTCCACGCTGCTCGCCGGCACCTACCTCGGCGGGCACCTGGCCTTCCGGCAGGCGGCGGGCGCCAGCCACGCCGACAAGGTCGGCCACCTCGTGCCGCTCGGCTGGCACGACCTGTGCAGCGCCGCCGACCTCCCGGACGGCTGGCCCGTCACCCGGCGGCTCGGCTACATCAGCCTGTTCGTGCTGCGGACGGGCGACAGCGTCCACGTCCTCACCGACCGCTGCAGCCACCTGGCCGGGCCGCTGCACCAGGGCCGCATCGTCACCGACGACAACGCCGACGTCTGCGTCGTCTGCCCCTGGCACGGCAGCATGTTCCGCGTCGCCGACGGGTCCGTCGTGCACGGCCCCGCCACCGCCCGCCAGCCGTCCTTCGAGAGCCGCGTGACGGAGGACGGCATCCTCCAGGTCCGGCCCCTCTAGCCGGACTCGCCGCCCTCGGTGGAGACGGGGTGCTCCACGAGGGCCAGGACGCGACTGGACATGAAGCGGGCCGTCCGGACGGGGGTGCCCGTCCGGGTGACCTCGGTGACCTCCACGACGCCGCGCCGGGTCGCGACCTCCACGCGGCGTCCGGCGCGGCTCGCCGTCACCTCGTACGTGCGCGTTCCGTCGCCCCCGGCGTCCACCACGATCTCGACCCTGTCGCCCTTCATCGCGTCGCCCCTCCGGCAGTCGAACGTATATTCGACTTATACCCGAAATGTCCGGTCGGCAATCCCCGTGGCGGGCCCGAAAACGCTGGTCAGGGCAGCAGCAGGTTCACGATCGCGGCCACGCCGACGACGACGATCACGCCGCGCAGCACCAGCGGCGGGATGCGCCGGCCGACCCGGGCGCCGATCACGCCGCCGCAGGTGGAGCCCGCCGCGATCAGCAGCACCGCCCACCAGCTGATCTCGGTGCCGGCGAACAGCCACATGAGCGTGAACAGGATCGCGGCCGTCCCGTTCACCACGGCCGACAGGACGTTCTTGGCCCCGTTCAGGCGCTGCAGGTCGTCGTCCAGCAGGATGCCGAGCAGCGCGATGAGGATGATGCCCTGCGCGGCGCCGAAGTAGCCGCCGTACATGCCCGCGCCGAACACGCCGGCCCAGAGCCCCGCGCCGCCGTTCGGGCGATGCGCGCCCTCGCGGCGCAGCGCCACCCGCCGCTGGAGGCGCGGCTGCACGACGACCAGGACCAGCGCGATGACGATCAGCGCGATGACGATGACGTTGAACGCCTCGGCGGGCAGCCCCAGCAGCAGCAGGCCGCCGATCACCGCGCCGGCCAGCGACGCGGGCGCGAGCCGCAGCAGCCGCCCGCGCTGCCCCTTCAGCTCCTCCCGGTAGCCGTAGGCGCCCGTCACGCCGCCCGGGACGAGTCCGATGTTGTTGGACACGTTCGCCACCACCGGCGGGTAGCCGAGCGCCAGCAGCGTGGGAAAGGTGATCAGGGAGCCGGATCCGACGACCGTGTTGATGCTTCCGGCGGCGACCCCGGCCGCGAAGATCGCGGCCGTGTCCAACAGGTTCACGTGCGTCCCATCCAAGCGCTGCGGGTTCTCGGGGGCGCACACATCGTAGGGAGCACCGGCTCACGGGCGTCGATCGGGGGTGCTCCGGGACCGCCCCGGGCCGGCCCGCGCGGCTCGGCGCGGCTCAGCGGGCGGAGCGGGCGTACCAGCGGCCGTTCTGGCGGTCGATCGCCAGCGGGAGGCCGAAGGCGGCGGAGAGGTGCTCCGGGGTGAAGACCTCATCGACCTTGCCCTGCGCGACGATCTCGCCGGAGCGCAGCAGCAGCGCGTGCGTGAAGCCCTCGGGGACCTCCTCCACATGGTGCGTGACCATCGCCATCGTCGGGGCGGCCGGGTCGGCGGCGAGCGCGGCGAGGCGGGCGACGAGGTCCTCGCGGCCGCCGAGGTCGAGGCCGGCGGCGGGCTCGTCCAGCAGCAGGAGCTCCGGGTCGGGCATGAGGGCGCGGGCGATCTGGACGCGCTTGCGCTCGCCCTCCGAGAGGGTGGTGAACGTCCGCTTGATCAGGTCGGCGCAGCCGAGCGCCTCCAGCAGCGCGACGGCGCGGCCGACGTCGGTCGAGTCGTACTCCTCCCGCCAGCGGCCGAGGATCGCGTACGAGGCGGTCAGCACCAGGTCGATGACCGTCTCACCGGCCGGGACCTTCTCCGCGACCGACGAGCTGGCGAGGCCGATGCGGGGACGCAGCTCGAAGACGTCGGTGCGGCCGATCTCCTCCTCCAGGATCTCGACCGTGCCCGCGGACGGATGCAGCATCGCGGCGGCGATCTGGAGCAGCGTCGTCTTGCCCGCTCCGTTCGGGCCGACGATGACCCACCGGTCGCCCTCGTTCACGGTCCATGTCACATCGCGCAGCAGGGTCGCCCCGCCGCGCCTGACCCCGACTCCGCGGAGTTGAAGTACCTCGCCGGCCATCGCGTGCCTTCGTCCCCAATCCCGGTCGCCCGTGATCTAGCCCTCAGGAGAAGAACCTATGCGATCCGGGACGGCGGTGGCCCCCCGGATCCCCGCCGGAAACGGCGGCCCCAGGGTGCTCCTCCGCCGCGATAGGTCCCTTACGTCCGGTGGAACCGGCGATCCGAGCGCTTATCGTGGATCGCATGCCCGTTGCGGAGAGTCCGAGAATGAGCACGACAGAATGAGCGGGGCGGTAGCGACGTCGCTGGTCGCCTGGGGCAATGCGTGGCTGACGGGGCACGTCGGCCTCGACGAGGCGGTCGACGCGGTCGAGAAGAGCGCCGGGCCGCAGATCCTCGGCGGCGAGCCCGCCGAGGTGACGCTGCGCCGCGGCCTCGGCGACCTGCGCGTCGGCGGGCTGTCGGCGCTGCGGCTGGCGCTGCCCGAGCCCGGCGACCCGCTCGGGCTGACCGGTCCGCCGCCGTTCAACGCCGCGGCGATCGAGGCGGGCGCCGCCGTCGTCGCCGTCCTGGACGGGCGGGCGATGGGCCTGGTCCCCTCCGAGGACCGGCGCGGCTCGTCCTACGTGGGCGTCCGCTGGACGCCGCACGACGCGTCGGCGGGGCTCCCGGACGTCCCGTCCCTCGCCGAGGCCGACCGGCGGCTCACCCTCGCCATGCGGGACGCCACCGAGGCGCTGCTGACCGTGGACGACTTCGCCGGCGTGCCGCCCGAGATCGCCGACGCGCTCGTCGACCTGCGCGACCCGGACCGCGGCGGCCATCCGCTCGCCCCCGGCTACCCGCAGCGCGCCCACCGCGTCGCCGCGCTCGCCGGCCGGCTGTCCCTCGTCGTCGACCTGGCCCGCCAACTCGACGACCGCGGCCTCAGCGCCGACCAGATGACCCGCCGCGGCGAGGCCCTCCGCCTGCTGGACGCCGCCGTCCGCCGCGCCCTGGTGGCGGCATGCAACAGCGCGTTCGACCCGGTTCCCGGAACGGAGCGCTAGCGGAGTGGAGGGAGCCGGGTCGGACCGCCCTTGCCGGGGGGCGTGGGGGGTCGCCCCCCACAGGGGAAACGACCCGGTTCCCGGAACGGAGCGCTAGCGGAGTCGGAGGGAGCCGCAACGGCGCGCCGGCCGCATACGGAAACGGGGCGCCCCTGGTGAGGGACGCCCCGTTCTGATGGTCTCCGGTCAGGCGCGGACCACGATCGTGTTGCAGATCTTGTCGGCGAAGGTCTGCTTGCGGTCGTCCCACAGCGGCCAGAGGAAGCCGATGTAGCACAGGAAGCTGTCGGCGATGTGGGCGAACTTGCGGACGAACGCCATGCCGAAGCCGATGGGCTGGCCGGTCTGCGCGCTGACGAGGCGGATGCCCATCTGCCGCTTGCCGATGGACTGGCCGGTGGTGCCCTCCTGGTAGCAGATCCACAGACCGCCGGCCACGGACAGGGCCAGGCCGATCAGGTAGAACAGCACCGCGAGCAGGCTGGCGCCGCCGCTGCCGGTGCCGGCCAGCAGGCCGCCGAGCAGGTAGAGGACGAAGACCGGACCGGCGAAGATCAGGTAATCGATGATGTAGCCACCGGCACGCGAGCCCCACTCGGCCAGCTGGCCGGTCGAGCCGTAGTGGTGGTGGTGGACCTCCTGGCCGTACCCGGGCTGCGCGGGGGCGCCGTAGCCGGGCTGGGCGG
>NZ_SMJW01000380.1 GCF_004348335.1 Actinomadura bangladeshensis
GGCCGACGTGAACCACGCACAGGGTGGTGTGACGGGGGCTAGTTCTCGTCGTGGCCCTCTTCGCTGTCGATCACGCCGTCGACGTAGCCGCGGGCGTACTCCCAGCTGACGTAGTCGACGGGGTCGGGGGAGAGGGCGGGCTCGTGGACGCGGGGCAGGCCCGCGTCCAGCAGGTGGCGCAGGTTGCCGTGCAGCAGCTCCCAGTCGATGTAGTGGAGCTTGCCGCAGTCGCCGCAGTCGACGGTGAGGCCGCGCACGCCGAGCGGCTCCAGCAGCGCGCGGAAGACCTCCAGGTCGGCGAGGTCGGCCAGCACGTCCTCCCGCTCCGTCACGCTGAGCGGAGCGGCCTCGTCGCCGGGGTCGCCGAGCGCCGCCGCCGGATCCTCCGGGTCTCCGGCGAACGGGTCGAGCGGTGCGTCATCGTGCACACTCCCACGCTACTGCCGGACGGACCGAAAGGTGCACCCCCCGCTCTTCTCTGTGCGCGAACAATCGCGCTGCGTGCGCGCCCGCCGGGAATGTACGGGGCCGTCCCCGGTGTTCTGCGATGTCATCAAGACCACGTACCCGCCGTCCGCAAGAGCCGGTCCCGGCGCGGCCGGACGCCCTACCATGGGAACAGGGTCCCGCGTGACCTGGCCCGATGCCGCCACCATTACGGGAAGGTTGTCATGAACCCCGCCGCCGAGCCCGACAAGATCCTCCCCCAGGGCCTGACTTTCGACGACGTGCTGCTGCTCCCCGGGTACTCCGACATGCAGCCCGGCGAGGCCGACACCACGACGCGGCTCACCCGCGGCATCTCGCTGCGGATCCCGCTGGTCTCGGCGGCGATGGACACGGTGACCGAGGCGCGGACGGCGATCGCGATGGCGCGCCAGGGCGGCATCGGCGTCCTGCACCGCAACATGTCGATCGAGGACCAGGCCGAGGAGGCCGACCGGGTCAAGCGGTCCGAGTCCGGGATGATCACCAACCCGATCACCTGCCTGCCGGACGCGACGCTGGCCGACGTCGAGGAGCTCTGCGCCCGCTACCGGATCTCCGGGGTACCGGTCACCGATGTCCGGGGCGTGCTGGTCGGCATCGTGACGAACCGCGACATGCGGTTCGAGTCGGACCTGTTCCGTCCGGTCCGCGAGGTCATGACCCCGATGCCGCTGGTGACGGCGCCGGTCGGCGTGTCGCGGGACGAGGCGTTCCGGCTGCTGGCGGGCAACAAGGTCGAGAAGCTCCCGCTCGTGGACGCCGACGGCCGGCTCAAGGGCCTCATCACCACCAAGGACTTCACCAAGAGCGAGCAGTACCCGAACGCGACCAAGGACGCCGACGGCCGGCTGCTCGTCGCCGCGGCCGTCGGCGTCGGCGAGGACGCGATCCGCCGCGCCAAGGCCCTCATCGAGGCCGGCGCCGACGTCGTCATCGTGGACACGGCGCACGGCCACTCCAAGGGCGTCGCCGACACGATCGCCACGATCAAGGGCAATTCGAGCGTCGAGGTCGTCGGCGGCAACATCGCCACCAGCGCCGGTGCGCAGGTGCTCGTGGACGCGGGCGCCGACGCGGTCAAGGTCGGTGTCGGCCCCGGCTCGATCTGCACCACCCGCATCGTCGCCGGCGTCGGCGTCCCGCAGATCACCGCGATCACCGAGGCGGCCCGCGCGGCGAAGGCGGCCGGCGTCCCGGTGATCGGGGACGGCGGCCTGCAGTACTCCGGCGACATCGCCAAGGCCCTGGTCGCGGGCGCCGACACCGTGATGCTCGGCAGCCTGCTCGCCGGCGTCGAGGAGTCCCCCGGAGAGCTGATCTTCGTCCACGGCAAGCAGTACAAGTCGTACCGGGGGATGGGCTCGCTCGGCGCGATGCGCAACCGCGAGCGCGGCGCGTCCTACTCCAAGGACCGCTACGCGCAGGCCGACGTCAGCGCCGAGGAGAAGCTGATCCCCGAGGGCGTCGAGGGCCAGGTGCCCTACCGGGGCCCGCTCGCCAACGTCGCGCACCAGCTGGTCGGCGGTCTGCACCAGTCCATGTGGTACGCGGGCACCCGCACGATCCCCGAACTCCAGGAGCGCGGCCAGCTGATGCGCATCAGCGCCGCCGGCCTCCGCGAGAGCCACCCCCACGACATCCAGATGACCGTAGAGGCCCCCAACTACCAGGGCCGCTGACCCCGGCCGACGAACTCCGGAACGCCCCACCCCCCTCGTCCGACCCCATCGGACCGGCCGCGTGGGCGCGCGGGCGCACCGCCCGCCGATCACACCGAGCGTGCGGCGCATCCGCACGGCACGCATCGTGCGGCGCGTGCGGACGGCAGCGTGCGGCGGCTGCGCGTGGGCGGCAGTGTGCGGCGTCCGCGGTCCGCGTGGTTGCGTGCATGGCGTGTGGGTGGGTGTCGCGTGTCGGGGTGTGGTGTGTGGGTGGATCTCGGGTGCGCGGGGGGCTGACGTAAGCTCTTCGGGGCTTGTTCCCGCGGTCGGCGGGAACACCGACCAGGCGATGACCGGCACGGCGCCGGGCGAGGAAGAGGGGCGCAGTGGCTGCTGAGGTGGAGATCGGCCGGGGCAAGAGCGGCCGCCGGGCGTACGCCTTCGACGACATCGGCATCGTGCCGTCCCGCCGGACGCGCGATCCCGAGGAGGTCAGCGTCGCCTGGCAGATCGACGCCTACCGGTTCGAGATGCCGCTTGTCGTCGCACCGATGGACAGCGTCGTCAGCCCCGCCACGGCGATCGCCGTCGGGCGGCTCGGCGGGCTCGCCGTCCTCGACCTCGAAGGGCTCTGGACGCGGTACGAGAACCCCGAGCCGCTGCTCGCCGAGATCGCCTCGCTGGACGACGTGCGCGCCACCCAGCGGCTCCAGGAGATCTACACCGAGCCGATCAAGGAGGAGCTGATCGGCCGCCGGATCGCCGAGGTCCGGGACGCGGGCGTCACCGTCGCCGCGCGGCTGTCGCCGCAGCGCACCGCCCAGTTCCACAAGGCCGTCATCGACGCGGGCGTCGACCTGTTCGTCATCCGCGGGACGACCGTGTCCGCCGAGCACGTGTCCGGACGCGCCGAGCCGCTGAACCTCAAGCAGTTCATCTACGACCTCGACGTCCCCGTGATCGTCGGCGGCTGCTCCACCTACACGGCCGCGCTGCACCTGATGCGGACCGGCGCCGCCGGCGTGCTGGTCGGGTTCGGCGGCGGCTCCGGGCACACCACGCGGACCGTCCTCGGCGTCGCCGTCCCCATGGCCACCGCGGTCGCGGACGTCGCCGCCGCCCGCCGCGACTACATGGACGAGTCCGGCGGACGCTACGTCCACGTCATCGCCGACGGCGGCATGGTCAACAGCGGCGACATCGCCAAGGCGTTCGCGTGCGGCTCCGACGCCGTGATGGTCGGCTCCCCGTTCGCCCGGTCGACCGAGGCGCCGGGGCGCGGCTACCACTGGGGCAGCGAGGCCCACCACGGCGACGTCCCGCGCGGCACCCGCCTCGAAATCGGGACGATCGGGACGATGGAGCAGATCCTGTACGGCCCGTCCCATGTCGCGGACGGCTCCATGAACCTCATCGGGGCCCTGCGCCGCGCCATGGCGACCTCTGGTTACACCGAGTTGAAGGAGTTCCAGAGGGTACAGGTCGTGGTGGCGCCGCGCCGGTCCACCGACTGAGAGGCAACCCACCCCCGGTGGAGAGATTTCCGGGGTGGGCCTGTCCTTACTCTTGGGTAGGTACTGCTCGGAAACCGAACGCTGTGGGGGGATATGCGATGACGGCATCACCGGTGACCGGCCTTGGAAGCTCCCGTCTGGGGCCGGCCGAGCGGGCCGCGGCACTCGACCGGATGGCCCGCGAGGAGTTCGACGTCGTCGTGGTCGGCGGCGGCATCGTCGGGGCGGGCGCGGCACTGGACGCCGCCACCCGAGGACTCTCGGTCGCGGTGGTCGAGGCGCGCGACTTCGCTTCCGGCACGTCGTCGCGGTCGTCCAAGCTGATCCACGGTGGCCTGCGCTACCTGGAGCAGTACAACTTCGACCTCGTCCGGGAGGCGCTGACCGAGCGCAGCCTGCTGCTGCAGCAGATCGCGCCGCACCTGGTGAAGCCCGTCCCGTTCCTGCTGCCGACCACGCATCGCGTGTGGGAGCGCGCGTACCTCGGCGCGGGCGTGGCCCTCTACGACCTGCTCTCGTTCCAGATGGGCAGCACCCGCGGCGTCCCGCACCACCGGCACCTGACGCGGCGGGGCGCGCTGCGGCTCGCGCCGTCCCTGCGCAAGGACTCCTTCACCGGCGCGATCCAGTACTGGGACGCGCAGGTCGACGACGCCCGCTACGTGATGACGGTGCTGCGGACGGCCGCGGAGTACGGCGCCCAGATCGCGTCCCGCACCCAGTGCCTCGGCTTCCTGCGCGAGGGTGAGCGCGTCACCGGGCTGCGCATCCGCGACCTTGAGGGGAACACGACCAGCGAGGTGCGCGCGAAGCAGGTCGTGAACGCCACCGGCGTGTGGACGGACGACATCCAGGAACTCGTCGGCGGGCGCGGCCAGATCCATGTGAAGGCGTCCAAGGGCATCCACCTGGTCGTCCCGAAGGACCGCATCCACTCCTCGACCGGGATCATCCTGCGCACGGAGAAGTCCGTGCTGTTCGTGATCCCGTGGGGACGGCACTGGATCATCGGCACCACCGACACCGCCTGGGACCTCGACAGGGCCCACCCTGCGGCGTCCAAGGCCGACATCGACTACATCCTGGACCACGTCAACTCGGTCCTCACGACCCCGCTCACCCACGACGACGTCGAGGGCGTCTACGCGGGGCTGCGCCCACTCCTCACCGGCGAGACGGAAGAAACGTCCAAACTCTCCCGCGAACACGTGGTCGCGCACCCCGTCCCCGGCCTGGTCCTGGTGGCGGGCGGCAAATACACCACCTACCGCGTGATGGCGAAGGACGCCATAGACGCCGTCGCCCACGGACTGGACGGCAAGGTCGCCGAATCCTGCACCGACCGCATCCCGCTCGTCGGCGGTGACGGCTTCCAGGCCATGTGGAACGCCCGCCAGCGCCTCGCGTCCCGCTCCGGCCTGCACGTCGCCCGCATCGAGCACCTGCTGCGCCGCTACGGCACCCTCGTGGACGACCTGCTCGAACTGATCGCCGACAAGCCCGACCTGGCCAAACCGCTGACCGGCGCCGAGGACTACCTCCGCGCCGAGGTCGTCTACGCCGCCACCCACGAGGGCGCCCGGCACCTCAACGACGTCCTGTCCCGCCGCACCCGCGTCTCCATAGAGACCTGGGACCGCGGCGTCGGCGCCGCCCAGGAGGCCGCCGACCTGCTCGCCCCGGTCCTCGGCTGGTCCAAGAAGCAGCGCGACCGCGAGATCGAGTACTACCGCAAGCGGGTCGAGGCCGAACGCGCCTCCCAGACCCAGGAGGACGACCAGGAGGCCGACGCCCACCGCAAGGGCGCCCCCGAAATC
>NZ_SMJW01000381.1 GCF_004348335.1 Actinomadura bangladeshensis
GTGGCGCCCGGCGGGCCGATGGCGCCCGGCGGGCCGATGGCGCCCGGCGGGCCGGTGCCCCCCGGCGCGCCCTTCCCCGGCGCGCCCTACGGGCCGCCGCGGCGCAAGGGCGGCGGCAAGGCGCTCGCCATCCTGATCGGGGCCGCGGCCCTGGCCGTGCTGCTGGGCGTCGGCGGGTACGCGGTCTACTTCGCGCGCACGTCGCACACGCTGACCACCCCGGCCGTCGCGGACGGGATGAGCCGGGACTACCCCGCCGAATCGGGCACCCAGAAGGCCGTCGAGAAGCTGACCGGCATCATCTACAGCGCCGGCACCGACTGGAAGGCCCGCAGCAATGTGAGCGCGGTGTACGGGAACGGCGGCGAGAAGTACCTGTACGTGGGCGTCAACGGCGACCACGAGCTGAAGGATCCCGAGACCGCCCTCAGCGGCGCCTTCTCCACGGAGTTCAGGGACTCCGGCCCCACCATCTACCGCGTCAGCACCTTCAAGAGCCAGGACGCGGGCGGCGACGGCGTCGCGCTGGGGACCGACGTCTACGCCCAGACCCAGGGGCCGACGGGCACCACCAGTTCGACCACCTCCTTCGCCGCATGGTCGACGCGGACCACGTTCGCGATCGTCACGCCCATCGCCATGGACTCCGAGCACGACCGGCACAAGGACCTCCAGGCCACGATGCGCGACATCCGCGCGGACGTCGAGGACTGAGAATCCCGGCTGAGAGCGTTTCCCGCCGCGGTCGGGACACAGGTCACCTGACACCGGGTCGCCTCGCCCGAAAAGGTGGTGGTCCGGAAGGGTCCGCGACACCGGGGCGGAGAGAGAGGGACGGGATGCGAGCGGTACTGGCACGCGCCGCCGTGCTGGCCGGCGCGTTCACCGCGGGGGCCGTGGCGGCACGTGCCGCGACCATCCCTCACCTCCGCCGGCTCACCGCCGACCTGCAGAGGTCCCGGGAGCGGATCCTCGCCAGCCGGGAGGAGGAGCGGCGGCGGCTGCGGCACGACCTGCACGACGGGCTCGGGCCGACGCTCGCCAGCCTCGCCATGTCGCTGGACGCGGCCCGCATCACGCTCGCCTGCGAGCCGGAGCGGACCGACCCGCTGCTCGCCGACGTCCGCGACCGGCTGGCCACCGCCGTCGGCGAGATCCGGGACCTGGCGCACGGGCTGCGGCCGCCCGCCCTGGACGACCTCGGCCTTGTCGGCGCCATCGAGTCGTTCGCGGACGGCTGCTGCGAGCGGGTCGACATCCGGTTCGACGGCGAGCCCTCGGGGCTGCCCGCCGCGGTGGAGGTGGCCGCGTACCGCATCGCGCAGGAGGCGCTGACGAACGTGCGGCTGCACGCCCCGGGGAGCTGCGCCTCCGTCCGGCTGAAGCGCGACACCGAACTGCACCTGGTGGTCACCGACAGCGGTCCGGGCCTGCCGGACGCGGCGCGGGGCGGCGGCCGCCCCGGGACGCGCCGCGGCCTCGCCGCGATGAAGGAGTGGGCCGCCGAGATCGGCGGCAGCTGCGTGATCACGTCCCGGAACGGCGGCGGCACCCTCGTCGCGGTCCGGCTGCCGCTCGGCACCGCGCAGCCCGCCGCCGGGTACGATCGTCCCTCGGTCGGAAGAAGGCGGGCGTAGATGTCGGAGACCATCCGGGTCCTCATCACCGACGACCACCCGGTGTTCCGGCAGGGCCTGAAAGGACTCCTGCACGCGCTGGGCGTCGAGGTCGTCGGCGAGGCCGAGAACGGGCCGGAGGCGGTGAGGCTGGCGGCGGAGCTGCAGCCGGACGTCGTCGTCATGGACCTGCACATGCCGGGCGGCAACGGCATCGAGGCCACCCGCACCATCACCCGGACGAGCCCGCGCATCGGCGTCCTCGTCCTCACCATGTTCCGCGACGACGACTCCGTCTTCGCGGCGATGCGCGCCGGCGCCCGCGGCTACCTGCTGAAGGAGTCCGGCGCCGAGGAGATCGCCCGCGCCGTCCGCGCGGTCGCGGCCGGCGAGGCCATCTACGGCCCGGAGATCGCGCGCCGGGTGCTCACCTACTTCACCGACATGCCCGACCCGAGGCAGGCCGCGTTCCCCCAGCTGACCGAGCGGGAGCGCGAGGTCCTCGAACTGATCGCGCAGGGCCGCAGCAACGCCGAGATCGCCGGGACGCTCTTCCTCAGCCAGAAGACCGTCCGCAACCACGTCTCGAACATCTTCATGAAGCTGCACGTCGCCGACCGCGCCCAGGCCATCGTCGTGGCCCGCGAAGCCGGCTTGGGCGAATCCACGCCGCGTTGATCGCAGCGCAGGCCCACTGCGCTCGTCTGGCGGCTCGCCCCGTGACCTGGCCCGTGCGAGCGCGAATCGCTTCGCTACCTGACCGGTGAGGCCCGCCTCCGGCTTCGCCTCACCGGTCAGGTGGCGCGCTCGCGTGCGTGGCCGAGGCCGCTGAACGCCGATGAGAAAGCCCCGGCCGCGTCGGCCGGGGCTCTTTCTCGGGTCAGGCGCTCTTCTCGCGCGGTTCGCGCTTGGGGCGGTCTCGGGGGACCAGCGTCGGGTTGACGTGCTCCAGGACGGCCTCGCGGGTGATCACGACGCGGGCGACGTCCTGGCGGCTCGGGACCTCGTACATCACGGAGAGGAGGACCTCCTCCATGATGGCGCGCAGGCCGCGGGCGCCGGTGCCGCGCAGGATGGCCTGGTCGGCGATCGCCTCCAGGGCGTCGTCGGTGAACTCCAGGTCGACCCCGTCGAGTTCGAAGAGGCGGTGGTACTGGCGCACCAGCGCGTTCTTCGGCTCGGTGAGGATGTTGATCAGCGCCTCGCGGTCGAGGTTGTGCACGGAGGTGATCACCGGGAGCCGGCCGATGAACTCGGGGATCATCCCGAACTTCAGCAGGTCCTCGGGCATCACGTCGCCGAGCACGGCCGACGACTCCTCGAAGTCGGACTTGGACCGGATCTGCGCGCCGAAGCCCATGCCCTGCTTGCCGACCCGGGACTCGACGATCTTCTCCAGCCCGGCGAACGCGCCGCCGCAGATGAACAGCACGTTCGTGGTGTCGATCTGGATGAACTCCTGGTGGGGGTGCTTGCGGCCGCCCTGCGGCGGGACGCTCGCGGTGGTGCCCTCCAGGATCTTCAGCAGCGCCTGCTGGACGCCCTCGCCCGAGACGTCGCGGGTGATCGAGGGGTTCTCGCTCTTGCGGGCGACCTTGTCGACCTCGTCGATGTAGATGATCCCGGTCTCGGCCTTCTTGACGTCGTAGTCGGCCGCCTGGATCAGTTTGAGGAGGATGTTCTCGACGTCCTCCCCGACGTATCCGGCCTCCGTCAGCGCCGTGGCGTCCGCGATGGCGAACGGGACGTTGAGGAGTTTGGCGAGCGTCTGCGCGAGCAGCGTCTTACCGGATCCGGTGGGGCCGAGCAGCAGTATGTTCGACTTGCCGATCTCGACCGGGTCGTCCCGGCCGGTGTCGCCCGACTGGATCCGCTTGTAGTGGTTGTAGACGGCGACGGACAGTGCCTTCTTCGCCGTATCCTGCCCGATGACGTAGGAGTCGAGGAACTCGTAGATCTCCCGCGGCTTGGGCAGGTTGTCCCACTTGAGGTCGGAGGTCTCGGAGAGCTCCTCCTCGATGATCTCGTTGCAGAGATCGATGCACTCGTCGCAGATGTACACGCCCGGACCCGCGATGAGCTTCTTGACCTGCTTCTGGCTCTTCCCGCAGAACGAGCACTTGAGCAGATCACCACCGTCGCCGATGCGTGCCACCCAACTGTCTCCTTTTCGTGGGGCCGCCCGCCCTGGAGGATGCGGCGCAGCTCGGTTGCGTCCCGAAGGCTCTCGACGTTGGACTCGACGTTACCGCCTCCGACGGACTTGGAAAGCCCCTCGCCCGGAAGTGTGGCGCCCGGGCTCGGGGACCTCCCGCGTCCTTGTGCCGTCTCAGGACGACACTACCTCGGCTTTCCGCTTCCTGCTGGCGAAGACGTCGTCGATGAGCCCGTAGTCCTTCGCCTCGTCGGCGGTGAGGATCTTGTCGCGCTCGATGTCGCGGCGCACCTCGTCGATGCTCCGGCCGCTGTGCTCGGCCAGGATGCTCTCCAGCAGCTCGCGGATCCGCATGATCTCGCGCGCCTGGATCTCGATGTCGCTGGACTGCCCGTAGGTGCCCTCGGTCGCGGGCTGGTGGATCAGTATCCGCGAGTTGGGCAGGGCGGCCCGCTTGCCCGGCGTCCCGGCCGCGAGCAGCACGGCGGCGGCCGAGGCGGCCTGGCCGATGCAGACGGTCTGGATGTCGGGCTTGACGAACTGCATCGTGTCGTAGATCGCCGTCATGGCGGTGAACGAGCCGCCCGGCGAGTTGATGTAGATGCTGATGTCGCGGTCCGGGTCGATGGACTCCAGCGTGATCAGCTGGGCCATCACGTCGTTGGCGGACGCGTCGTCGATCTGCACGCCGAGGAAGATGATGCGCTCCTCGAACAGCTTGTTGTACGGGTTCATCTCCTTGACCCCGTACGTGGTGCGCTCGACGAACGACGGAATGATGTAGCGGTTGTCGACCGGCATCGGGCCGGCGCCCGGCCGGACGATATCGGTGAAACCGGGACGGATCAGGTCGCTCATGTGTGCCTCCGATAAGTGTTCAGGTCGTCAGGAGACGGTGCCCTCGGAAGGCACCTGGGTGGCACTGAGCACCACGTGGTCGACGAACCCGTAGTCCTTGGCCTCGTCGGCGGTGAACCAGCGGTCGCGGTCGGAGTCGCGCTCGATCTGGTCGAGCGCCTGACCCGTGTGCTCGGCGATCTTCTCGGCGAGCGTCTTCTTCACGTACAGCATCTGCTCGGCCTGGATCTTGATGTCGGAGGCCGTGCCGCCGATGCCGCCGGACGGCTGGTGCATCATGATCCGGGCGTGCGGCAGGGCGTAGCGCTTGCCCCGGGTGCCCGCGCACAGCAGGAACTGCCCCATCGACGCGGCGAGGCCCATGCCCACCGTGACGATGTCGTTCGGGACGTACTGCATGATGTCGTAGATCGCCATGCCGGCGGTGACGGAGCCACCTGGCGAGTTGATGTAGATCGTGATGTCGCGGCGGCCGTCCTCGGCCGACAGCAGCAGGAGCTCGGCGCAGATGCGGTTGGCGATGTCGTCGTCGACCTGCTGGCCGAGGAAGACAATGCGCTCGCGCAGCAGCCGCTGGAAGAGCTGGTCGCCCAGAGGCAGCAGGGGCGCCTCGGCGACCCGCGCCTGGATCCGCGACGACTCGTCGAAAGTCGGAGGCATGCTCACCGGGTGTTCCTCCGGTCCTTTTAATCGGTTCGGATGATTGGACATTAACGCGCCACCGGGCCCGCTTAAGCCCGGGGGGCCGCCTTTTCGCCAGGGGCGTACCCGGGCGGCGCGGGACCCCGCCCGCGTACCGGACGATCGTCGCCAACGGGACACGCGCGCGGTCGTCCCCCTCCTCC
>NZ_SMJW01000382.1 GCF_004348335.1 Actinomadura bangladeshensis
GGGCTGCGGGGCGAACCCGCCGGGCATGCCCGGAGCGGGCCCGCCGGGAGGCATCGGGGGCGGGCCATAGGGCGGCGGGCCCTGACCCGGCTGGTGCGGCCATGGCGCGTTCGGGGGGTTGCCCACCGGATGTCCTCCTGTTGGGGGGCGTGGCGATCCTTTCAGGGGAGCGTAACCGTAGAGTTCCGACCGATATGAACATCGAGCTTCGCGGCATCGCCGCAGCGCACGGCTGGCCCTCGCCGGGGTGCCGGTGCGCGTCCTGCGGCCGGCTGCGCGCCGCCGGCGTCCGCTACGCACCGGTGGCGGCCCTCGTCGACGGCGTGCCGCTGCAGGACCTGCCGCGGACGGAGGTGCCCGGCGGCCACGAGGTGCGCGGCCCGGACGGCGGGCTCGTCCTGGTGGCCGCGGGGCCGGGGGCGAGGCCCGAGCCGGCGCCGGGGACGCAGTACACGGCCGTCCTGCTCGACCTCGGGGGCTCTCCTGGGCATCTGGGGTATCTGCGCCGCACCGGGGCCGTGACGCCGGCAACGCAGGTGTTCGCCGTGCACGTGGACCACCGGCTGCCGTCCGAGGCGGAACTGGAGCGCCGCATGGCCTTCTGGAGCCGGCCACAGGACGGCCCGTTCCGCACCCTTGTTCTCGGCGGAAGCCGGTCGGGGAAGTCGGCCGAGGCGGAGCTGCGGCTGGCCGCCTGCCCGGACGTCCTCTACGTCGCGACCGGCCCGGTCCGCGACGACGATCCCGCGTGGGCGGAGCGCGTCGCCGCGCACCGGCGCCGGCGTCCGGCATGGTGGCGCACGGTCGAGACGACCGATCCGGCGGCCGTGCTGGGGTCGGAGACGGGCGCGGTCCTGGTGGACGGCATCGGCACGTGGCTGGCCGCCGCGATGGACGAGTCCGGCGCGTGGGACGACCCGGCCCGGGTGCTGCCGCGCGTCGACGGCCTCGTCGCGGCGTGGCGCGGCACGGCGGCGCGGGCGGTCGCGGTCAGCGACGAGGTCGGGCTGTCGGTGGTGCCGGCGACCGCGTCCGGGCGGGCGTTCCGCGACATGCTCGGCCTGGTCAACCAGCGGCTCGCCGCCGAGTCGGAGGAGGCCGCGCTCGTCGTGGCGGGACGCGTCGCGGAGCTGCCGTGATCGACGGGCTGCGGTTCGCCGTCACGCTGCTGACCGTCGTCCCGGCGGGGACGGCGCGGGTCGACCGGGGCACCGCGCGCACCGCGATGCTGCTCGCCCCGGCCGCCGGCCTCATCACGGGCGGCGCCGCCGCGCTGGTGCTGCTCGCGGGCGACCTGCTCGGCCTGCCCGCCCTCCTCGCGGCGGTGCTCGCGGTCGCCGCCACGGCCGCGGCCACCCGCGGGCTGCACCTGGACGGCCTCGCCGACCTCGCGGACGGCCTCGGCAGCGGGCGCCCCGCCGCCGAGGCGCTGGCCGTCATGAAGCGGTCCGACATCGGCCCGTTCGGCGTCGTCGCACTGCTGCTGGCGCTGCTGGTCCAGGTCGCCGCGCTGGCCTCGGCCCCGCATCCCGCCGCCGCGGCGCTCGTCGCGGGCGCCGCCGGGCGGCTGGCGCTCCCCTGGGCCTGCCGGACGAGCGTCCCGGCGGCGCGTCCCGGCGGGCTCGGCGCCCTGGTCGCGGGGACGGTCGGGACCCGCGCCGCCCTCCTGGCCGCGGCGGCCGTCGTGGCGGCCGCCGCGGGGGCCGGGGCCGTGGCCGGCGGCCCGGGCGGCGCGATTCACGGCGCGGCGGCGGTCGCGGTCGCGCTGGCCGCCGCCCTGGTGATGCTGCGGCACGCCGTCCGGCGGCTGGGCGGCGTCACCGGCGACGTCCTCGGCGCCCTCGTCGAGATCGCCGGCACGGCCGCGCTGGTCGTCCTGGCCGCCCGCCCCTGATGACCACGCCCGCGCCGGGTCGCGTCCCGGCGCGGGCAATGCTTGATCCAAAAGGACGAATCCGGTCACCGGGACGACTAACATCGGGCTACGTGACGAGCATCAGCCTTGACAGCGCAGCCCTGGCCAGCATCGACGCCGACGCCATCGTGATCGGCGTCTCCCCGGACGGGGAGGGCGCCGCGCCGGCGGGCGGCGCGGGCGACCTCGACCGCGCGATGGGCGGCCGGCTCGCGGAGGCGCTGGCCGCGCTCGGCGCCACCGGCAAGGCCGGCGAGATCACCCGGCTGCCGTCGCTCGGCGCCGTCACCGCCAAGGTCATCGTCGCCGCGGGGCTCGGCGCCGCCCCCTCCGCCGAGGACCTGCGCCGCGCCGCGGGCGCCGCCGTCCGCGCGCTCGCCGGCACCGCCCGGGCCGCCGTCGCGCTGCCCGCCGAGTCGGCCGCGGACGTGGAGGCCGTCGCGCTGGGCGCGCTGCTCGGCGCGTACTCGTTCGACGCCTACCGCACCGGCGACGGCCGCAAGGGCCCGGTCGAGGAGATCCGGCTCGTCGCCCCGGCGGCCGAGCAGGCCGCCGTCGACCGCGCCCGCACCCTCGCCGCGTCGGTGAAGCTCGTCCGCGACCTGGTCAACACCCCGCCGTCCCACCTGGCGCCCGAGGACCTCGCCGCCGAGGCCGGGCGGGTCGCCGCCGAGGCCGGCCTCGGGATCGAGGTGCTGGACGAGAAGGCCCTGGTGGAGGGCGGCTACGGCGGCATCGCCGGCGTCGGGCAGGGCTCGGTGAACCCGCCGCGCCTCGTCCGGCTCGCCTACACCCACGCCGAGGCGTCCCGGACGCTCGCGCTGGTCGGCAAGGGCATCACGTTCGACTCCGGCGGCCTGTCCCTCAAGCCCACCGAAGCGATGGACTGGATGAAGTCCGACATGGGCGGCGCCGCCGCGGTGCTCGGCGCGCTCGCCGCGATCGCCGAGCTCGGCCCGAAGGTCAACGTCGTCGGCTACCTCGCCATCGCCGAGAACATGCCGAGCGGCACCGCGCAGCGCCCGTCCGACGTGCTGCGCATCTACGGCGGCAAGACCGTCGAGGTCCTCAACACCGACGCCGAGGGCCGCCTCGTCATGGCCGACGCGCTCGTCCGCGCCGGCGAGGACTCCCCCGACCTGATCGTGGACGTCGCCACGCTGACCGGCGCGCAGCTCGTCGCGCTCGGCACCCGGACCACCGGCGTCATGGCCAACGACGACGACGTCCGTGAGAAGGTGGTGGCGGCGGCCGAGCGCGCGGGGGAACCGTCGTGGGGCATGCCCCTGCCGGCGGAGCTGCGCAAGGGCCTCGACTCGTCGGTCGCCGACATCGCCAACATCAGCGGGGAGCGGTGGGGCGGCATGCTCGTCGCCGGGACGTTCCTGAAGGAGTTCGTGCCGGACGGCGTCAAGTGGGCCCACCTGGACATCGCCGGCCCGTCCTTCAACAAGGGCGAGCCGTACGGCTACACGCCGAAGGGCGGCACCGGAGCCGCCGCCCGCACGCTGGTCCAGATCGCCGAGGACGTCGCCGCGGGAATTCTGTAGCGAACCCCACCGCTGTCACCCGGCGGAGAACACAATAGGTTCCTCATGGCGGCGGGGGCCCGGCGACGGTGCGCCCCGCACCGCCCCGAGGGCTCGGGGCGCCGCGATCCACGCGGCGCCGCAACAGGGGAAAGGGAGCGTCCAGTGGCCAACAACGGCCCCTTCGACATCGTCGTCCTGGGTGCCGGCAGCGGCGGGTACGCGTGCGCGTTGCGCGCCGCCGAGCTCGGCAGGTCGGTCGCGCTCATCGAGAGGGAGGAGTCCCTCGGCGGGACGTGCCTCAACCGGGGCTGCATCCCCACCAAGGCGCTGCTGCACGCGGCCGAGGTGGCGGACCACGCGCGCGACGCGGCGCAGTTCGGCGTCAAGGCCGCCTTCGAGGGCATCGACGTCGCCGGCGTCAACGCCTACAAGGACAAGGTCGTCTCCACCACCGTCAAGGGCCTCACCGGGCTGATCAAGTCCCGGGGCATCGAGGTCGTGCACGGCACCGGGAGGCTGACCGGGCCGACCACGGTCGAGGTCACCGCGCCCGGCGGGGAGACCACCGTGATCGAGGCCGGGCACATCGTCCTCGGCACCGGCTCGCAGCCCAAGAGCCTGCCCGGCCTGGAGATCGACGGCGAGCGCGTCATCTCCAGCGACCACGCGCTGCGGCTGGAGCACGTCCCCGCGTCCGTCGTCATCCTCGGCGGCGGCGTCATCGGCGTCGAGTTCGCCAGCGTGTGGCGCTCGTTCGGCGCCGAGGTCACGATCGTGGAGGCGCTGCCGCACCTGCTGCCGCTGGAGGAGGAGTCCAGCTCCAAGCGGCTGGAGCGCGCGTTCCGCAAGCGCGGCATCAAGTTCGAGCTCGGCACCCGCTTCCAGAGCGCCAAGACGACGCAGGGCGGCATCTCCGTCACCCTGGAGGACGGCAAGACCATCGACGCGGAGCTGCTGCTCGTCGCGGTCGGGCGCGGCCCGGTCTCCGACGGCATCGGGCTGGCCGAGGCCGGCGTCGAGACCGAGCGCGGGTTCGTCAAGGTGGACGAGTACTGCCGGACGAACGTCCCCACGATCTCCGCCGTCGGCGACCTGATCCCGACGCCGCAGCTCGCGCACGTCGGCTTCGCCGAGGGCATCCTCGTCGCCGAGCGGCTGAGCGGGCTCACCCCGCCGCCGATCGACTACGACGGCGTGCCCCGCATCACCTACTCCGACCCCGAGGTGGCCTCGGTCGGCATCACGTCCGCGACGGCCCGCGAGCGCGGGCACCAGATCAAGGAGTTCACCTACGACCTCGCCGCCAACCCCAAGAGCAAGATCCTGGGGACGCAGGGCGAGGTCAAGGTCATCGCGTCCGTGGACGGTCCCGTCCTCGGCCTGCACATGGTCGGCGCCCGCGTCGGCGAGCTCATCGCGGAGGGCCAGCTCATCTACAACTGGGAGGCCCTGCCGGGCGAGGTCGCCCAGCTGATCCATCCCCACCCGACCCAGTCCGAGGCGGTCGGCGAGGCCCACCTCGCCCTCGCCGGCAAACCACTGCACGTGCACGGCTGAACGCCGCACAAGTAATACGAAGGAGTCGCTGAGACATGCCGGTCTCCGTCACCATGCCCCAGCTCGGCGAGAGCGTCACCGAGGGCACCGTCACCCGCTGGCTCAAGAAGGAGGGCGAGCGCGTCGAGACCGACGAGCCGCTCCTGGAGGTGTCCACCGACAAGGTCGACACCGAGATCCCCTCGCCCGCGTCGGGCATCCTGACCAGCATCACCGTCGCCGAGGACGAGACCGTCGAGGTCGGCGCCGAGCTGGCCGTCATCGGCGACGAGGGCGACGCGCCCGCCGGCGGCGGTGCGCCGGCCGCCGCCGAGCAGCAGGCCCCGCCCGCGCCCGAGGCGCCCGCCGCGCCGCAGGAGACCGCGCCGCAGCCGCCCCAGCAGCAGGCCCCGCC
>NZ_SMJW01000383.1 GCF_004348335.1 Actinomadura bangladeshensis
CGTCACCCCCGCTGTACGGTTGCGCCCCCGCCACCCGTTCACGCCGCCCTGCCCGCCGCCACCCGGCGAGCGCCGCGACATGAACCGAATCGCCTGCTGAATCCGGAATGCGGGAAAGATCCACACCGTGTCCGGTGTTACCCCTGCAACCGGTGAAGGGGAGTCATGAACGAGGACCTCGACTACGGGTGGCAGGGGGAGCTGCTGGACCTGCCCGCCTACCTCAAGCGGATCGGCTACGACGGCGATCTGGCGCCGACCGCGGCGACGCTGCGGGAGCTGCACCGGGCGCATGTCGCGTCCATCCCGTTCGAAAACCTGGAGATCATGCTCGGGCGGCCGATCGACCTGTCGCTGGACGCCGTCCAGGCGAAGCTGGTCGAGCGGCCGCGCGGCGGCTACTGCTTCGAGCACAACCGGCTGTTCGCGGCGGTGCTGGAGCGGCTCGGCTACGAGGTCACGGCCATGGTCGGGCGGGTGATGCTGGGCTCGGCGCGCCTCCGGCCGATGACGCACGCGCTGCTGCACGTCCGTCCGCCGGAGCAGCCGCGGGACGAGCCCGGCTGGCTGAGCGACGTCGGGTTCGGCGCCGGGCCGATGGAGCCGCTCCGGTTCGTGGACGGCGAGGAGGTCTTCCAGGACGGGTGGGGGTTCCGCCTTCAGCGGGGCCGCACCGTCACGACGTGGGACCCGCCGACCGTCAACTGGGAGATGCACCAGACGGTGGAGGGCGGCGGCTGGGGCCTGCGGCACACGTTCGCGTTGAACGAGACGTTCCGCCTCGACTTCGACGTGCTCAACTACTACGTGGCGACCAATCCCCGGTCACCGTTCACGGCGCGTCCGTTCACGCAGAAGTTCACGCCCGATGCCCTCTACGTGGTGGACGGGACGACGCTGACCATCACCCGGCCGGACGGCTCGTCCGACAGGCGCGTGCTCCGGCCGGAGGAACTGCCCGCAGTGCTGGCCGAGCATTTCGCGATCGTCCTGGACGCGGCGGACGCCTCCCGCCTCATCGGGTTCGTCCGCGAACGCGTCCTGGGGGATTGAATCCCACCCGCCGGGTATCGCCTCCCTTCGGAGCCGATGAGGAGGATGACCATGCCCGACAAGGCCGTGAAGAGCGAGAAGACCGAGAACGTCGTCGATCTGCTGCTCGCGCAGCACGACGAGATCCGCCGGCTGGCGTCGACCGTCGAGCGGAGCAGCGGAAAGGCCCGCAAGGACGCCTTCGACCAGCTGCGCAGGCTCCTCGCCGTGCACGAGACGGCCGAGGAGGAGGTCGTCCACCCGTTCGCCCGCCGTGCCATCGGCGACGGCTCCCACGTGGTGGACGACCGGCTGAAAGAGGAGAACAAGGCCAAGGGCGCGCTGTCCGAGCTGGAGAAGATGGACACCGACTCGCCCGACTTCGCGGAGAAGTTCGCCGAGTTCCACAAGGACGTGGAGGCGCACGCCTCGCACGAGGAGAAGGAAGAGTTCCCGCGCATCCGGCAGGACGCGACGCCGCAGCAGATGCGCGGCATGGCCAAGGCCGTGCGCGCCGCGGAGGCGGTCGCCCCCACGCACCCGCACCAGGGCACCGAGTCGCCGGCCAAGAACCTGGCGGTCGGCCCGATGGCCGCCGTCGCCGACCGCGTCCGCGACGCCATCGGCAAGGTCCGCAGCTGACGGGCCGGCGGAGACGCGGCCGTTGAGACGCAGTCGTTCGAGAGGAGGGGCGCGATGAGCGCAGGCAAGCACGATGAGGACAAGCCGCTCGCCGACCGGCGCGCCGAGGCGGAGGCGCCGCAGGAGACCGACGCGGACTTCGCCGACGAGCACACCCCGAGCGCGACGGACCCGCCGATCGCCGAGGCCGAGGCCCCGGGCGGCGAGGACGAGGGCTACAGCCCGCAGACCGAAGTCCCGTAAGGCACCCGCCGACCGGGGCTCACTCCGCGTCGTCGTCGCGGTCGGAGCCGACCGTGACGCCGACGATGTCCTCCAGTTCGCTGAGGTGCGCGGTGAGGTCGGGGATCGAGCCCGTCCCCTCCAGCACCACCGTCACGACGGCGTTGCCGGGGCGGCGCCGTTCGGGCGGTTCGCGCCGGTCGCGGCGTTCGTCCCGGCCCCGGTCGGAGTCGTCCGGCAGGTAGTCGCGGTCGACGTTGACGTCCAGGATCACGAAGCCGCGCTGCGTGCACTCCATCAGGACCCGCCGCAGCGCACCCCGTCCGTCCCGGTAGACGAGCCGCATCCGCGCAAGCCCCGCCGGGCGGAACCGCTGCATCGGCAGCCGCCGCGTCAGCGCGCTCAGCCCGTAGACGACGAGGAAGTGCATGGCGGTCACCGCGATCGCGAGGACCCACAGCCCGCCGCCCGCCGCCATGCCGACCGCCGCCGTCACCCACACGACCGCCGCGGTCGTCAGCCCGCGCACCGCGTCCCGCCGGACGAAGATCAGCCCGCCGCCGATGAACCCGATGCCGGACACGATCTGCGCCGCCACCCGGGACGGGTCGAGCGACACGTTCCCCGGGACGTTCTCGAAACCGTACTTGCTGACCAGCATGAACAGCGCCGCGCCGACGCCGACGAGGGTGTGCGTGCGCAGCCCCGCGCTCTTGTTGCGCAGCCCCCGCTCCAGGCCGATCGCCGCCGACAGCACCATCGCCAGCAGCAGCTCGCCTATCTCGACGAGCCCCTGGCCCGGCGACAGCTCGATCACCTTTTGTCCCTACCCTCCCGCCGTATCCCACAAGCCCCGCCGCACCGCGCGGGCCGCACATCCCGCGCCTTCCGCCGGCCGCGCATGCGCGGGCCGCCCCGGTCCGGTCCGGGACGGCCCGCTGCGCGCCGGCTCAGGTGGGATGCGGCGGCCGCTGGTCCGGCGGAACCCCGCCGCCCTTGCCGCCGCCCTTCTTCCCCTTGTCGGTGCCGTGCGCGTGGCCCTTGGCCCGCGTCATCTTCGGGTCGGTGGCCTCCGGCGCCGGCTCCTCGGTCACCGAGGTCCGCTCCGACCGCCTCATCTCGGGCTGCTGCGGGTTCGGCATAATCTCGCCTCCTAGGCGCTCGACGGCTCGGGACGCAGCGGGTCGTGCCCCACGCTCATCAGCGCGTGCCGCCATCGCTCGTCCCGCTCCGCGTTCGGCGGACGGTTCTCCAGGCGGTCCTCGACGAAGTCGACGACCTCCACCATCAGCTCCGTGTCGCTCTCGGTCAGGTCGACCTTCCGCTTGCGCAGCACGTCGACGACACGGGCGCCGAGTTCGCCGACCCCCGGGCCGGGCCCGTCCGCGGGGAAGGCGTCCTCGCCCGAGGCGTCGGTGAGCAGCCACGTCCGCAGCTCGTCCGAGGTCATGTTGACGACCCGGTGGAACTCGTCCCAGGCCAGCTCCACCTCAGCCGGTATGCGATCGTTCATCGGTCACTCCCTCTCGGCCGTTGATGGCCGCCCTACCCGATGACCGGCGTCGCATTCGTCCCCTTTGAGCGACTATAGATCGCGGGCGTCAGGTCGCGGGGCCTCGGGGAAGGCGACGGCCGCAAGCAGGGCCGCGGCGCCTCGCCGACTCGTCCCTAGACCCGATCCGGGTGTTCATTGGAGAGTGATGTAGTCCTCAAGGCGCGCCACGGCGAAGCCTTGCTTCTGGATGCGCTTGAGCATGTGGCCGAACATCGCGGTCATCGTCTCGCCCTTGAGCTGCTCCGGGCCCCTGAAGTGGGCCAGCAGGATGTCGCCGGGATGCAGCTTCTTGTTGACGTCGTCGTACTGCATGTCGTGGATCTGCATGGACGCACGCCACATGACGATCCCGTCGATGCCGCACTCGCGGGCCGCCTGCTGTGTGGCCCAGTTCCATCTCCCGTAGGGCGGACGCAGCAGAGTGGGCTTCGTGCCGTACTGCTTGGACAGGACGTCCTGATCCCCGCAGATTTCACGCTTCTGGCCGTCCAGCCCGAGCACCGGCAGGACGGGATGGGTCAGCGTGTGGTTCTGGACGTGATTCCCCAGCGCCTGCAACGGCTTGAAGTAGGCGTAGTCGTCCTGGATGACGTTGTCGGTGAGGAACATGGTGACCGGCACCTGCAAGTCGGTCAGCATCTGGACGAACCTGGGGTCCTTCTCCTGCCCGTCATCAATCGTGATGAAGACGACCCGCTCCTCCGTGGGAACCCGGTCGAAGACCTTCACGGGCCCCTTCCCAGGGAGTTCGAGAGGTTTCTCCACCGGCGGTTCAGGCGCCGGGGGCAACGGCGTGAGCCCCCACTTGCCCCACATGGCCGTCTCGTCCCGCACGACAGGCGTCGCACTGGGCGCCGGCGCTCCCGGCGACGGGACGGCCTTGCGTTCCTCGGACGCCTTGCACGCCCCCAGCACCGCGACCAACACAAGGGCCACAGCGGCCACACGAAAAGCCCGCACCCCGACGGCCTCCCCCACCCGACTGATCAAAACCTATCGGCCCTCGTGAGGCGCGCGGACGCCGCTGTGCCAGACTCCTATCCGGCAGGGACGGCAAGCTGGCAGTACGGCAAGCCGGCAGGGACGGCAGGCTGAGGAGCGACATGGAGCTGATCCACTCGGGGAAGGTGCGGGACGTCTACGCGGACGGCGACGAGCTGATCCTGGTGGCGTCCGACCGGGTGAGCGTCTACGACGTCGTCCTGCCGACGCAGATCCCCGACAAGGGCAAGATCCTCACGCAGCTGTCCCTGTGGTGGTTCGAGCAGCTCGCCGACATCATCCCGAACCATGTCGTCTCGGCGACCGACGTCCCCGCCGAATGGGCGGGCCGCGCCATCCGCTGCCGCCGCCTCGGCATGCTCCCCGTGGAGTGGATCGCCCGCGGCTACCTCACCGGCCTCGGCCTCAAGGAGTACGAGAAGAACGGCACCGTCTCCGGCATCTCCCTCCCGGACGGCCTCGTCGACGCGTCCCGCCTCCCCGAGCCGATCTTCACCCCGACCACCAAGGCCGCCGAGGGCCACGACGAGTTCATCACCTACACCGACGTCGTGGCCGAGATCGGCGAGGACACCGCCGCCCGCCTCAAGGACGTCACGCTGGAGATCTACAGGCGCGGCGCCGCCCTGGCCGCCGAACGCGGCATCATCATCGCCGACACCAAACTGGAGTTCGGCCGCGCCGCCGACGGCACCCTCGTCCTCGGCGACGAGGTCCTGACCCCGGACTCGTCCCGCTTCTGGCCCGCCGACGACTGGGAGCCGGGCCGCCCCCAGCACTCCCTGGACAAGCAGTTCGTCCGCGACTGGAGCAGCACCCTCGACTGGGACCGCACCCCAC
>NZ_SMJW01000384.1 GCF_004348335.1 Actinomadura bangladeshensis
GCCGCCGCCCCCGCCACCCTCGCCGCGCCCGCCTCGTCCACGGCCTCCACTCAGTGCGCCGACCAGCCCGCGCAGGCCCGCGTCCGGGCCGGCGCCCACGTCGCCGAACGGAACCAGCCGAGCGCGGCCAAGGTCGCCGCGATGGAGAAGGACTTCCAGAACCGCGTCAGCAAGCTCAAGACGATGCGGGCGGCCGCGTCCATCACCGTCCGGGTGCACTTCCAGGTCGTCTACGGCAGTGCGGGGAACGTCTCCGACTCGACGCTCCAGCAACAGCTCTCCGTGCTCAACAACGCCTACGCCGGAAGCGGCGTCACGTTCACCCTGGCAGAGATCAAGCGGACGAAGAACGCGTCCTGGTTCTCCGACCCCGAGGGCTACGAGCGCCAGATGAAGAACTCCCTGCACGTGGGCAACGCGCAGGACCTCAACATCTACACCGCCGACCTGGGGAGCAGCCTCCTCGGCTGGGCCACGTTCCCGAGCAGCTACCGCTCCCAGCCCTCAATGGACGGCGTCGTCATCCACTACCAGAGCCTGCCGGGCGGCTCTCTGGGCAACTACAACGAAGGCGACACCGCCACCCACGAGGTGGGTCACTGGATGGGCCTTTACCACACGTTCCAGGGCGGCTGCAGCGGCCAGGGCGACCGGGTCTCCGACACCCCCGCCGAGCAGAGCCCCGCCTCGGGCTGCCCCACCGGCCGCGACACGTGCTCGGCCCCGGGCAGCGACCCGATCCACAACTTCATGGACTACAGCTACGACTCGTGCATGTACGAGTTCACCCCGGGCCAGAGCGCCCGCATGCAGTCCCAGTGGGCCGCCTACCGCGCCTGACCCAGCCTTCCCAAGAGCCCACCGCGGCCCCCACCGCGGTGGGCTCTCCGCATCCGAGATGCGAAGGGCGCCCAGGCCGACGGCGCCCTAGACCTCCACGGCGCTATGGCTGCCGTCGACTTATCCACAGAATCGCGTTCCAGTTCCATGACCCGCACGCCGCCCCGACCATGGAACTCGGTCGGCCCGTCGCAGGGGACGGCGGGCCGACCACCCGGCGGCGGGATCCGCTGCCGGCAGGGACGTCGATCGGGGGCGGAGCGTGTCAGGTGATGTCGACGATGGGCAGTTTCAGGGCGGCCGGGGCCGTGGCCGGGACGGCCGGGTTCTTCGGAGAGACGGGGGTGATGCGGCGATACGGGGTCCCCAGGGCCGGGCGCGGGTCGTCCTCGGCGCGGTTCGGCCAGAACGACATGGCGCGTTCGGCCTGGGCCGTGATGGTGAGGGACGGGTTGACGCCCAGGTTGGCGGAGACGGCGGAGCCGTCCACGATGTGCAGGCCGGGGTGCCCGTAGACGCGGTGGTAGGCGTCGATCACGCCGGAGTCCGCGGAGTCGCCGATGGCGCAGCCGCCGAGGAAGTGGGCGGTCATCGGGACGTCGAACAGGTCGCCCCAGGTGCCGCCCGCGATGCCGCCGATCTCCTCGGCGATCCGGCGGGTGGCCTCGTGCCCCTCGGGGATCCAGGTCGGGTTCGGCTCCCCGTGCCCGGCGGAGGCGCGGACGTCCCACCCGAACGGACCCTTCTTCGGCCGCAGCGTGATCGAGTTGTCGCGGGTCTGCATGACCAGCGCGATGACCGTCCGCTCCGACCAGTGCCGGACGTCGAACAGCTGGACGAGGTCGCGGGGGCGGCGCACGACCTCGCGCGCGAACTTCAGGAGCCGGGGCCTGTGCTTCTCACCGGGACGGTCCCCGTCGATGAGGAGGGTCTGCAGCCCGGCGAGGAGGTTGGAGCCCCGCCCGTAGCGGACGGGCTCGACGTGCGTGTCCGGGGCCGGGTGGAACGACGAGGTGATCGCCACGCCCTCGGAGAAGTCGGGGCCCGGCCTGCCGTTACCGCGCCCGCCGCCGAGGATCGCCTCGGAGTTCGTGCGGGTCAGGGCGCCGAGCCGCTCCGACAGGCGCGGCAGCGCACCGGTCGTCTTCAGCTTGTGCAGCAGCTTCTGCGTCCCGTACGTCCCGGCCGCGAACACCACCTGCCCGGTGGTGAGCGTCTTGCGGTTGCGGCCGAACGAGCCGGTCCGGACGATCTCGACCTCGTACCCGCCGCCCGGCAGCGGCCTGACCGAGGTGACGCGGCTGAGCGGCATCACCCGGGCGCCGGCCTTCTCCGCGAGGTACAGGTAGTTCTCCGTGAGCATGTTCTTCGCGCCGTGGCGGCAGCCCACCATGCACTCGCCGCACTCCAGGCAGCCGCGCCGGCGCGGGCCCGCCCCGCCGAAGTAGGGGTCGGCGCTCTCGACCCCGGCGCCGCACCCGAAGTAGACGCCGACCGGGGTCTTGACGAACGTGTCGCCCTTGCCCATCCGGTCGGCGACCTTCTTCATGACCTTGTCGGCCTCGGTCGTGGTGGGGTTCTGGACGACGCCCAGCATCCGCTTGGCCTGCTCGTAGTAGGGCGCGAGCTCGTCCTGCCAGTCGGTGATGTGCGCCCACTGCCGGTCCTTGAAGAACGGCTCCGGCGGGACGTACAGCGTGTTGGCGTAGTTCAGCGACCCGCCGCCCACGCCCGCCCCGGCGAGCACCAGCACCCGGCTCGACTTCGCGCCCCGGATCAGGTGCATCCGCTGGATGCCGGTCAGGCCCAGCGCCGGCGCCCACAGGTAGCGGCCGACGCGCCAGTTCGTCTTGGGCAGCTCCGGATACCGCGACCCCGGCGCACCCGACGGGTTCGTGTCGAAGCGGCGGCCCGCCTCGATCACGCCGACCTTGTAGCCCTTCTCCGTCAGCCGCAGCGCCGACACGCTGCCGCCGAACCCCGATCCGACGACGAGCACGTCGAAGTCATGCTTCACGGACGATCCCTACTTGATGTGCAGCTTCTTCATGAGCTTGATCCCGGACGCCATGTAGTCGGCGAACTTGTCGTACCCGATGGCGCCCGGAGGTTCGAGGTCCATGAAGTGCTGGCTCGCGACGGTCTGCACCTCGGTGAACTTCAGCAGGCCCTCCGCCCCGTGGCGGCGTCCCACGCCGGACTGCTTCATCCCGCCCATCGGCGAGTCGTAGGAGGCGAACGCGGCGCCGTACCCGTCGTTGACGTTGACGGTCCCGGCCTGGATGCGGGACGCGAGGCGGCGGCCCCGCGCGGCGTTCTTCGTCCACACCGACGCGTTCAGCCCGTAGGCGGTGTCGTTGGCGCGGGCGACGACCTCGTCCTCGTCCCGGTACTTGTAGACCGAGACGACGGGACCGAACGTCTCGTTCGCGCACAGGTCCATGTCGCCGGTGACGTCCGCGAGGATCGTCGGCTCGTAGAACAGCGGGCCGACGTCGGGCCGGGCCTTGCCGCCGGCCAGGACGGTCGCGCCCTCCTTCACGGCCTGGTCGACGTGCCGCGTCACCGCGTCCAGCTGCCGCTCGAAGGTCAGCGAGCCCATCTCGGCGTCGAAGTCGAGGCCGGTGCCGAGCTTCATGCCCTCGACCAGCTCCACGAACCGGGGGACGAACCGGTCGTAGATGTCCTCGTGCACGTACAGCCGCTCGATCGAGATGCACAGCTGCCCGGCGTTGGTGAAGCACGCGCGGACGGCGCCGCGCGCGGTCCGCTCCACGTCGGCGTCCGCCATGACGATCATGGGGTTCTTGCCGCCGAGCTCCAGCGAGTAGCCGACCAGCCGGGGCGCGACCTTCTCGGCGATGGCCTTGCCGCCGCGCGTCGACCCGGTGAACGAGACGTAGTCGGCCTCCTCCACCAGCGGGTCGCCGATCTCGGCCGGCTCCCCGACGACGATCTGCCACAGGTCCTTGGGCAGCCCGAGCGAGACCAGCAGGTCCAGCACCCACAGGCTGGACAGGCACGTCTGGGTGTCCGGCTTGTGGATCACCGCGTTGCCCGCCATGAGCGCCGGCGCGATGTCGCTCGCCCCCAGCGCGAACGGGTAGTTCCACGGCGCGATCAGCGCCACGACGCCCTTCGGGTGCCGCAGCTCCTGCACGCGCGTCAGCCCGGGCATCATGCCCTGCCGGCGCTTCGGCTTCAGCAGCTTCGGGGCCCGCCGCGCGTAGTACAGCGAGCACAGCGCCACGTCGAGGAACTCCTCCATCGCGTGGCGGCGCGCCTTGCCGGTCTCCAGCTGGATGATGTCGAGGATCTCCTCGCGCCGGTCGACCAGCGCGTCCGCCAGCCGCAGGAACGGCTTGACCCGCTCCGCCGCCGGCCGCGCCGCCCAGGCCCGCTGCGCCTCCCTGGCGCGCTCATGGGCCTTGCGGACGTCGTCGGCGCTGGAGAGCGGAACGGTCGCGAGGGGCTCGCCGGTGAACGGGCTGGGGATCGTCGCACTGTCGGAGCCGCCCGAGACGACGCGGGCGGTCAGCCGCTCGATCAGGGTCTGGGAGAGCTGCGTGCCTTTGGCAGGGACCGTCGGGGATGCCATGCACGCAGGGTATGACCACCTGCCCATTTTGGCTACCCGCAAGTAACGCGCTACATGCGGTGATATGCCCCACGTGGACCCGCTATCTCCGTCCCCCACTGACAACCGGCGGGCGAACGGAGCGTTCCAATCCGTCCGGACTTGTGCAACTTCCAGACTGACCATGGCGACCCGGTGTATTTCGAAGGGAAGCATCTGACCGGTCACGGAGAGGGAGTGAAGCGCGAATGACGGACGCCCACGGCGGCACGCGGCCCGAGGCCGGCATGGGGGGCGGCCCGCGCCCGTCCGGCGGCGGTTCCCGGCCGCGCCGGGACCGGCGTGAGCAGACCCGCACCGCGCTGCTCGCGGCGGCCGAACGCCTCTGGGCCGAACGCGGCATCCACGGCGCCTCCCTGGACGACATCGCGGCGGCCGCCGGCCTCACCAAGGGCGCCGTCTACTCCAACTTCGCGGGCAAGACCGACCTGCTGCTCGCCCTGATGGAGCGCATCACCAGCGACCGCACCCGCCCCGACGTCTGCGACGAACTCCGCACCGCCGGCGAGGACACCGACCGAACCGGCCGCTCGTCCCACCGCCAGGACACCGCGGACGGCCCCCGCCGCCTCGCCCTCCTCCTCGTCGAGTTCTGGCTCTACGGCATGCGCGACTACGCCGCCGGCTGGCGCATCGCCGACTGGTACGCCGAGCGCCGCGCCCAGTTGGCCGCCGAACTCGAACCGGCGGACGGCATAGCCCCCGCCGACCGAGCCACCCTGACCCTGGCCCTCGACGTCGGCCTGGCCTTCCAACACCTCCTGGACCCCGCCAGAGTCCCCGCCGACCTCTACACCAC
>NZ_SMJW01000385.1 GCF_004348335.1 Actinomadura bangladeshensis
CCCCCGGCGTCCCCCCGCCATCCTACCCGCCGGTAATCACCGGCGACGGATCCGGCGAGATCGAAGACTAAGTCGGTGACAAATTCCGGCCGCCATTTACCGGATTGTGCCAATAAGTTCGTGCAGGCTATTGAACGCCGCGTCTATTGCGCCGTAGCGTCCTCGCAACCTCCTTATTTTTGCGAGCGTGGTGTCGTTGGGAATTGAAGTCGTCGTCGAGGGGCTCACGAAGGTATTCGGCCGGCAGACGATCTGGCGGGACGTCACCCTCACCCTCCCCCCGGGCGAGGTGAGCGTGCTGCTCGGGCCGTCCGGGACCGGCAAGACGGTGTTCCTCAAGTCGCTGGTCGGCCTGCTGAAGCCCGAGGAGGGCCGGGTCATGATCGACGGCATCGACATGGTCAACGACCGCGACCGCGAGGTCTTCGAGGCCCGCAAGCGGTTCGGGCTGATGTTCCAGGACGGCGCCCTCTTCGGCTCCCTGACCCTCTTCGACAACATCGCGTTCCCGCTGCGCGAGCACACCAAGAAGAAGGAGTCGGAGATCCGGCGGATCGTGCTGGAGCGGATGGAGATGGTCGGCCTCGGCGGCGAGGAGCGCAAGCTGCCCGGCCAGATCTCCGGCGGCATGCGCAAGCGCGCCGGCCTGGCCCGCGCGCTCGTCCTCGACCCCGAGATCATCCTGTGCGACGAGCCCGACTCCGGCCTGGACCCGGTCCGCACCGCGCACATCTCGCAGCTGCTCATCGACGTCAACGCGCGGATCGACGCGACCATGCTGATCGTCACCCACAACATCGACATCGCCGCGACCGTCCCCGACAACATCGGCATGCTGTACCGCCGCGACCTCGTCGCGTTCGGCCCGCGCGAGGCGCTGCTGACCAGCGAGGAGCCGGCCGTCCTGCAGTTCCTGCACGGCGACACCCACGGCCCCATCGGCATGTCGGAGGAGAAGGACGCGGCGCTGCTGGCCGCCGAGGCCGCCGCCCCGGCCCGCACGCACCGCACCCTGGAGATCCCGCCGCAGCTGCGCCCGACCCCCGGCACACCGCCCCGGCAGGCCGAGCGGCGGCACGCGATGGCGGTGGACGCGATGATGCCGCGGCTGTCCTACCAGGCCCAGCAGGCGATCTACGCCAACCGCCGGAACATGCAGGAGGGCAGCGCCGATGCGAACTGAGGCCCCGACCGCACGGCGCGGCGACGCGCGCGTGCCCGAGCGAGCGGAAGGAGACGCGCGTGGCCGCACCTGACGCCGCCGTCCCCGGCGCCGGCGCGCTGCGCCAGACCGGACGGCTGTTCGCGCTCGCCGGGACCGTGCTGGCGCTGTCGTTCCGGCGCCCGTTCCAGGTCCGCGAGCTGATCCAGCAGTTCTGGTTCATCGCCTCGGTCGCGATCCTGCCGACGGCGCTCGTGTCGATCCCGTTCGGCGCGGTCATCTCGCTCCAGGTCGGGTCGCTGGCCAAGCAGCTCGGCGCGCAGTCGCTCACCGGCGGCGCCAGCGTCCTCGCGGTGGTGCAGCAGGCGAGCCCGCTGATCGTGGCGCTGCTGATCTCCGGCGCGGCCGGGTCGGCGATCTGCGCCGACCTCGGCTCCCGGACGATCCGCGAGGAGATGGACGCGATGGAGGTGATGGGCGTCTCGCCCATCCAGCGCCTCGTCGTCCCCCGCGTCCTCGCCTGCATGGCGGTCGCGGTGCTGCTGAACGGCCTGGTCTCGGTCGTCGGCGTCGCCGGCGGCTACTTCTTCAACGTGGCGATGCAGGACGGGACGCCCGGCGCCTACCTCGCCTCGTTCTCCGCGCTCGCGCAGCTGCCCGACCTCTACATCGGCGAGCTCAAGGCGCTGATCTTCGGGTTCATCGCCGGGGTCGTGGCCGCCTACCGCGGGCTGAACCCGAGCTCCGGCCCGAAGGGCGTCGGGGACGCGGTCAACCAGTCGGTCGTCATCACGTTCCTGATGCTGTTCTTCGTGAACCTCGTGCTGACCGCCATCTACCTGCAGGTCGTCCCCCCGAAGGGAGCGTGACATGGCGGTCCCCGGGGCTCGCCGCCTCCGGCCGGTGAAGCTCGTCTCGTGGCTGGACCAGCCCGGCGACCAGCTCGGCTTCTACGTCCGGTCGCTGCTGTGGACGCCGCGCGCGCTCCGCCGCTACCTGCGCGAGTCGCTGCGGCTGCTCGGCGAGGTCGCGTTCGGCAGCGGCGCGCTCGCCGTCATCGGCGGCACCGTCGGCGTGATGATCGGCATGACGGTGTTCACCGGCGTCGTCGTCGGCCTGTCCGGCTACGCCGCGCTCGACCAGATCGGGTCGGCGGCGTTCACCGGGTTCGTGTCGGCCTACTTCAACACCCGCGAGATCGCGCCGCTGGTGGCCGGGCTCGCGCTGTCGGCCACGGTCGGCGCCGGGTTCACCGCGCAGCTCGGCGCGATGCGGATCAACGAGGAGATCGACGCCCTGGAGGGCATGGGCATCCAGTCGGTGCCCTACCTCGTCACGACCCGCATCATCGCGGGCACGGTCGCGATCGTTCCGCTGTACGGCATCGGGCTGCTCAGCTCCTACCTGGCGTCCAGACAGGTGACGCTGTGGTTCAACGGGCAGTCGGCCGGCACCTACGACCACTACTTCAACATCTTCCTCGCCCCCGAGGACGTGCTGCTCTCGTTCGCCAAGGTACTGATCTTCAGCGTGATGGTGGTGCTCGCGCACTGCTACTACGGCTACCGCGCGGTCGGCGGCCCCGCCGGCGTGGGCGTCGCCGTCGGCCGCGCGGTCCGCACCGCGATCGTGCTGATCAGCGTGACGGACTTCTTCGCCAGCCTCGCCATCTGGGGTGCCACGACGACGGTGAAGGTGACGGGCTGACATGGCGAAACGCAGGACCCGGCACGTGGTCGGGCAGCGGCTCACCGGGGTGGCGTTCCTGCTCGTCCCGGCGCTGCTGATCTGGCTGTCGATCGCGATCTACGACAAGCAGTTCAGCGACGCGACGATGGTGACGCTGCGGACCTCGACGGCGGGGCACGAGATGCACCCGATGGCGGACGTGAAGGTCCGCGGCGTCGTGGTCGGCGAGGTCCGCTCCATCAAGGCGGACGGGTCCGGCGCGAAGCTGGAACTGGCGCTGAAACCGGGGATGACCGACCGGATCCCGGCGGACGTCCAGGCGCGGCTGCTGCCGACGACGGTGTTCGGCGCCCGGTTCGTGTCGCTCGTCCCGCCGCCGGGGTCGGCGGGCCGGCCGATCGCCGACGGCGACGTGATCTCCGAGGACCGCAGCCAGAACGCGGTGGAGCTGTCGGAGGTCCTGAACCACACGATGGACCTGCTGAACACGCTCCAGCCCGCGAAGCTGTCGGCGACGCTGAACGCCATGTCGCGGGCGCTGGAGGGGCGCGGCGACCAGATCGGCCGCAACTTCGAGCAGCTCGACGCGTTCCTGCGCAGGCTCAACCCCGAGGTACCGGCGCTCACCCGCAACCTGGAGGAACTCGCGAAGTTCACCCAGCACGCGTCCGACGCGGCGCCCGACCTGATCCAGGCGCTCACCGACTTCACGGCGACCAGCCGGACGATCGCCGAGCAGCGCACCGCGCTCGCGACGCTGTACGACGCGGTGTCGGGCTCGTCCGCCGACCTGCAGCGCTTCCTGGACGCCAACTCCGGCAACATCATCGCGCTCGCGACCGAGAGCCGCGGGAGCCTGGAGGTGATGCGCCGCTACGCCCCCGCCGCGCCCTGCACGTTCCGCACCCTCGCCGGCTTCATCCCGAAGATGAACGAGGTCCTCGGGAAGGGCACCGACGAGCACGGCGTCCACGGCGTCGTCGTGCCGCTCGAGAACAAGGGCCGCTACATCCCGGGCAAGGACGCGCCCCGCTACGACGGCGGCGACGGGCCGCACTGCCCGAGCGTCCCGTACCTGGGGACGGCGAACGGCGTGCGGGTGCTGCCCGCGGGCGGGGTCCCCGGCAAGGGCGGCGCGGCCGGCGGCGGACTCGGCCCCGCGAACTCGGCGTCGGAGAACGACCTGGTCAACGAGCTGGCCGGGCCGTCGCTCGACGAGGTGCCCGAGGAACTGCCGGACTGGTCCAGCGTGCTGGTCGGGCCGATCTACCGGGGCACGGAGGTGACGGTCAAGTGAGGCTCACCGGACAGGGGCTGAAGGGGCTCGGCTTCCCGCTCTTCAGCTCGCTGGTCTTCATCGTGGTGACGGTGCTGGCGACGGCCCTGCTGGCGTCCAGCATCACCGGCGCGACGAGCGGCGACCGCGTCACCTACTACGCCAAGTTCACCGACGTGGCCGGGCTGCATCCGGGGCACGGGGTGCGGATCGCGGGCGTCGAGGTCGGCCAGGTCGAGGAGATCAAGGTCAGCGACCGGCGGCTCGCCCGGGTGAAGTTCTCCGTCGACCGGGACCGGCGGATCCCGGCCTCGGCGACCGCCGCCGTGAAGTACCTGAACCTGGTCGGCGGCCGGTACATCGCGCTCGGCCAGGGCACCGGCTCGCCGGGCCAGGTGCTGAAGCCCGGCGGGACGATCCCGGTCGGCCACACCGCCGGGACGCTCAACCTCACGCAGCTGTTCCAGGGCTTCCAGCCGCTGATGCAGGCGCTGTCGCCCGGGGACGCCAACAAGCTCTCCGAGTCGATCGTGAAGGTGCTCCAGGGCGAGGGCGGCACCGTCGAGAGCCTGCTGCGCACCGTGGGGCAGCTGACCACCACGCTCGCCGCCAAGGACAAGGTGATCGGCCAGGTCATCGAGAACCTGGACAGCGTCGTCCAGACCATCAACGGACGTGACCGGCAGCTCGTCGACCTGGTCACCACGCTGCGCCGGTTCACCTCCGGCCTCGCGACCGACCGCAGGCCGATCGGGGAGGCGCTCGGGTCGATCGCCGACCTGACCACCGCGACGGCCGGGCTGCTCCAGGTCACCCGGGACCCGCTGAAGGACGACATCGTCCAGCTCGGCCGGCTCAGCGACAACCTCAACCGCGACCAGCCGCTGCTCGAGCGGTTCCTGCAGCGGTCGCCCCAGAAGATGGCGACGCTCGGCCGCATCGGCTCCTACGGGTCGTGGGTGAACTTCTACCAGTGCGAGGTGAAGTTGATCGGCGTCAGCTACGCGGGCTCGGACCTGTCGCACCAGCCGCCGCCGGCCGGCATCCCGATCAAGGACGCGAGGTGCCGCGGATGACGCCCCCGACCCCGCCGACTCCGCCGCCGGGCGGACCGACCCCGACCGGAC
>NZ_SMJW01000386.1 GCF_004348335.1 Actinomadura bangladeshensis
TCAGCACCGCCAGCACACCGAGGGCCAGCAGGATCACGGCCAGCACCAGCAGCCGCACGAGCGCTCCCCGCGATCGTTTGGACGCGGCCGGCGCGGCGGGGTCGGGGCTCATGCGGGGCTCCTGCCGGGGACGGGTCTGGTGTGCCTCCCCATTTCATCGGAACCGCCGCCGCATCCCAAGCACCGCCCCCGCCCCGGCGAGGACTCTCCCCCCGCGGACGGGGGGCCCGTCGAAGGCGCTGCCGGGCGCCGGTCACTGTGCGTGCTCGTCGTCCAGCGCCTCGGCCGCGCCGAGGATGTCGCGGAGGCCGATCCTTTCGCGCTCGACGTCCGTCGGGTCGAACAGCCACGTCGAGGGCGGCGCGGCGGCGGTCTCCTCAGGGCGGCTCGACTCGGCGAGGAGCAGCTCCTCCTCGACCTCGAACTCGAGTTCGGCCTCGAATTTCCCCTCAGCGTTCACGTTCGTCTCTCCTTACGGGGCCTCGGGCGGCGGCGTGGATCAGTTGCATCGACAGCTGCCCGGAGGCGAGCAGCCGGGAGAAGCGCTCGCCCTGGCGGACGGCCAGCGCGTACGCGCGGTCGCCGCCGTGCCGGGCGGCCACGACCGCGGCGACCCGCTCGGCGCGGCGGGACCAGGCCAGCGGCGCGCCGTCGGGCCGGTCGATCTGCTCGACGAGGTCGAAGCCCGCGCCGTCCAGCAGCCCGGCGAGCTCGCGCTGGGTGGGGAAATGGTTGCCGTCGGGTGTCGCGAGGGCGAGCGGGGTCCGCGCGACGGCCACCAGCAGCCCGAGCGGCGCACCCGGCGCCAGGACGCGCCGGATCTCGCCGAGCAGCGCGGCCTTGTCCCGGACGGTGTCCAGCACACCGAGGGACCAGGCGGCGTCCGCCGACCCGGTCCGCAGCGGGATCCGGGCGCCGTCGGCGGTGATCACCGGGAGCCCGAACAGCCGGGCGGCGGCCCGGCACGCGGCCGGCATCCGCTCCAGCAGCACCGGCCGGACCCCGAACCGCCGGGCCGCCCAGGCCGCCGGGCCGCCCGCCCCGGCGCCGACGTCCAGCAGCGTCGCCCCGGGCGAGAGCTCGCACGCCTCGCCCAGCCAGACCAGCGCCGCCGGGCTCGCGCTGCCGCGGCAGGCGGCCGGGATCGCGTGCCGGTGCCCGAGCAACTCGACCGCCTCCGCCGTCCAGCGGGCGACGTCATCGAACTCGGCGGTCATCGCGGCCACGGTCACGGCAGTCCCCCCGTCTCCTCGGGCCCGGCGGCCGGTGCGGCCGGGCGGGCCGGCGCTACCCGGCGGCCGGCACGCGGCCCGGCCACTCGCTGTAGCGGATCGAGCCGAGGACGGCGTCGCCCAGCGGGACCAGGCTCCGCTCCTCCACCTCGGCGCCGAAGTAGTGCGCGTGCGGGTCGGTGACCACCTCGCGGGGGTCGTTCCAGAAGGCCAGCGCGTCGCGGAAGAACTCGTCCATGCGGAACCGCTCCGGTCCGGCGATCTCGACCCGGCCGTTCAGCGGCGCGCCCACGGCGACCCTCCCGACCTGCGCGGCGACGTCGTCGCCGGCCATCGGCTGGTACAGGACCGGCGCCATCCGGACGGTGCCGCCGTCCGTGGCGTCGTCGGCGATGCCCCGGGTGAACTCGAAGAACTGCGTGGCGTGCACGATCGAGTACGGGACCGGCGACTTCGCGATCAGGTTCTCCTGGACGTTCTTCGCCCGGAAGTAGCCGCGGACCGGGGGCCGCTCGGTGCCCACGATCGACAGCCCGACATGGTGCCCGACGCCCGCCTTCTCCTCGGCGGCGAGCAGGTTGCCGGTCGAGGTCTCGAAGAACTCCAGCACGGCGGCGTCCTCGAACGACGGCGAGTTCGCCACGTCGATCACCACCGACGCCCCGGTCAGGACGTCCGCCAGCCCCTCGCCGGTCAGGGTGTTCACCCCGGTGTTCGGCGACGCCGCGACCGCCTCGTGGCCCTGCCCGCCGAGGTTCGCCACGAGCTTGGAGCCGATCAGGCCGGTGCCGCCGATGACCACGATCTTCATCTCTGTTCCCTCCTGTGTCCGCCGGGGCGCCTGCCGCCCGGTCGCCATCAAGGACAGGGCGGCCGGGCGCCCTGTGACGGCTCCGCCGAACTTTCTCCCGGAGGCCCCGTCCGCCGCGAGCCGATACCGACCACTGTCACCGCCCCGCAC
Source organism: Actinomadura bangladeshensis (assembly GCF_004348335.1). Taxonomy (GTDB): domain Bacteria; phylum Actinomycetota; class Actinomycetes; order Streptosporangiales; family Streptosporangiaceae; genus Spirillospora; species Spirillospora bangladeshensis. The sequence goes on from NZ_SMJW01000386.1 coordinate 2,194, forward strand.
CGCGGCGGCACCAGGGTCGGGCACTGGCCGGCCCCCTGGACTCCCGTGCCACGGGAGTCTGCGCGCCCGCCGGGGCGGCGGACGTCACTCTCCGTCATAGACGAGCAACCCGTCGTCGCGCAGCCGCGCCCCCGGGGTCGGCGGATGCTCGGTGAGGCGGCCGTCATGGGCGAGGTGGAGGACGGGACGGCCGCGCGCCAGCACGGCGAAGTCGGCGATGAGCCGGCGGTGGCAGCGCCACCACACCGATTCGCTGCACATCACGGCCGTGCGGGTCCCCTCGGCCTCGCGCAGGAGGTCGTCCATGGCGGCCACGAAGTCGGGGTCGCGGGTGTGGCCGGCGTATCCGCGGAACGAGTCGTTGCGCCAGAAGGTGTCGGGCGAGTCCGGCGCGGCCCGGCGGAAGCCGCCCAGCCGCTTGTCCCACCGGTAGCCGATGCCCGCGGCCGGGAGCCACTCCTCCAGGGCGTCGCGCTGCACGTCGGGGTTGCGGCGGCTGCCGGGCGCGGTGCGCACGTCGACCGCGGACCGCACCCCGGCGCCGCCGAGGAGGGGGGCCAGTTCCCCGCGCCCCGCGGTCCCGTGCCCGAACGTCAGCAGCGGCTCCATCACGTCCAGGCTGCCCGGCAGGGGCGGTGCCACACCTGCGGGAACACGGCTGCCGCCGGCCCCCTGGTGAGGGCCGGCGGCAGGGGCGCGTCCGTCAGCTCGCGTTCACGGCGACGTCGTCGACGACGAAGCTCGTGTAGAGGGCCGCGTCCTCCGTGCCGGAGAACGAGAGCGTGACGGTCTTGCCCGCGTAGGCGGACGCGTCGAAGCTCTTCTGGACGTATCCGGAGTTGGCGTCGAGGTTGGAGTAGGTCGCGACGGTGCTACCGCCGATCTTCACGGTGAGGTTGTCGTAGGCCGTGACACCGGTGGTCTCCGCGGTGTCGATGTGCACGTAGAAGGTGAGGGTCGCCTTGCATCCGGCGGGGATCGTCACCGACTGGGTCGCGGAGTCGGTGTGCGACCTGCCGTAGCCGTCGAGCCAGGCGTAGTGCGTCCCGGAGTGGGCGCTTTCACCGTCGCTGTTGGACGACACCACACCGGACGTCGTCGTCCACGGCGACGTACCGCTCTCGAATCCGCCGTTGGAGACCTTGTTGCCCGGCGACGAGCAGCCTCCGCCGGGCGGGTTGACCGTCCAGGTGAAGGTGGCGGTGCCGGAGAGGCCGGAGGTGTTCGTCGCGGTGACCGTGACGGTGCTCGTCCCGGCCGTGGTCGGCGTACCGGAGATCACGCCGCTGGAGGCGTTGATCGACAGCCCGGCCGGCAGCCCGGTCGCGCCGTAGGACAGCGTCTGCCCGTTCGGGTCGCTGGCGTGGACGGCCAGGTTGACCGCCGTCCCGACCGTGGTGCTCTGGTTCCCGGGGCTGGTGACGACCGGCGCGCCGCCCTGGCCGGGGCAGGTGCCCGGCACCGGGTCCGAGCCGGTGACGCTGACGGCCGCCCACGCGGCCATCACGGTGTTGTACTCGGTGCAGTGCGTGCCGTACAGGTCGGCCGCGGCCTTCAGCGAGTCGACGCGCGCGTCGGCGTAGTCCTCGTTGCTGTTGGCGTAGGACGCGAGGGCCTTGAACCAGATCTTGGCGGCCTTGTCGTTGCCGATCCCGGTGACCGTGGAGTTGTTGCAGGTCGGGCTGCTGCCGTACCCGTGGTCGCCGCTGCCGACCGCGGTCAGGAAGAACCAGTGGTTCAGCGGGCCCATGGAGTAGTGCGGGTCCAGCCCGCCGTTGCCGCTGTTCCAGCAGTTCGGCGACTGGCCGTCCAGCGACGGGTTGTACATGTAGCGCAGCGGGTCGCCGTTGCCGAAGATGTCGATCAGCTCGCCCATGGTGTAGTCGGGCGTGTCGACCGGGTTGCCGGCGTAGAACTCCACCATCGTCCCGAAGATGTCGCTCGTGCCCTCGTTCATCCCGCCGGTCTCGCCGTTCTCGCCCCAGCCGACGAGGGCGCCGCTCACGCCGTGGCTCATCTCGTGCCCGGCGACGTCGATCTCGACCAGCGGCCTGGCGTTGTTCTCACCGTCGCCGTAGGTCATCTGGGAGCCGTCCCAGAAGGCGTTGACGTAGGCGTTGCCGTAGTGCGTGCGGGACGGGACGCCCTGGCCGTCGCCGAAGATGCCGTTCCGGTCGTGGACGTTCTTGAAGTAGTCGTAGGTCATGGCGGCGCCGTAGTGGGCGTCCACCCCGGCCGAGGCGGGGTCGGAGTTGCTGCCGTTGCCGAACACGCCGGTGGAGTTGCTGAAGATGGTGCCGGTCCCGGACGTGGCGTGGTTCAGGTTGGTGGTGTACCCGTTGCCGTGCGACGGGTCCCGCATCGTCCAGGTGCTGCCGGACTGTGTCAGGTCCAGGTTGACGGTGCCGACGTAGATGCCGTGGCCGCTGCCCTGGGTCAGCGCGGTCCGGGTGGCGGCGGGCGCCGACCGGACACCGGACGGCACGAACGTGTGGACCTCGTCATCGCTCTGGACGACGCGGCCCTTCCGCGCGTCCACCATCACGTGCAGCCTGCTGGGCGTCCGGTCGGCGCGGACGCCCGTCACGACGGTCTGCCAGACGAGCGTGGCCGACCGGCCCCGCATCGTGATCGCCAGCTTCGGCTTCGACACGGACGACACCGTGCCCTTGAGCTGCTTGCGGGCGAGTCTCGCGGCGGCCGAGGCGCGCACCGACGGCGTCGTCCCGATCGCGCCGGAGGTCTCGGAGGCGGTCTCCAGCCCCTGGTAGGAGCCGTTGGGCTTGAGGTGGACGACGAGGTCCCCGCCGTAGACGGGGAGCCCGCGGTAGGTGCGGTCGAACCGGACGTCGGCCGAGCCGTCGCGGTCGACGGCGACCGACCGGACCGCGAACTCCTGCCCGCCGGCGCGGTGCGCGCGCCCGGGATGCGCGGCGATGGCCTCCTTCGCCTTGCTGACGGCCCGTTTGCGGACGGACGGTGACGGATCGAGCGTGAAGGGCGCCTCCGTGAACGCGGAGTGCCCGGCGGGTTGGCGGGGGTGGGGC
>NZ_SMJW01000387.1 GCF_004348335.1 Actinomadura bangladeshensis
GGGTGTTCGCGGACGGGGGTTTCGCCTGGGATAAGGCTGGGCGCCGAGCGCGTAGCGGCGGGCGGATCGGGCAGGTTGCGCGGTGTGCGGGCCGGGCCGATATTGAGATGGCCGCGTACCGTGGCGCGGCGGGGAGGGAGCGAGATGGCCGGTGGGGTTTCCGAGGGTTCGGCGCTGTGGGAGCCGTCGGAGGAGGTCGTCGCCGGCGCGCGCGTGACCCGGTTCATCCACTGGCTGTGGGAGCGGGGCGTCCGCGCGGAGTCCTACGACGAGCTCTGGCACTGGTCGGTCACCGAGGTCGACGCGTTCTGGGACGCGATCTGGTCGTACTTCGACGTCGTCGGCGAGCGCGGCGACGGCCCCGTCCGGACGGGCGGCCCCATGCCGGTGGACGGCCTCGCATGGTTCCCCGGCGCCACCGTCAACTACGCCGCCAACGCGCTGCGCCGGGCCGGGGAGACCCCGGACGAGACGGCGGTGATCTTCCGGTCGGAGGCCGGTGGGCACCGGGTGCTGACGTACCGGGAGCTGGCGCTGCACGTCGCGGAGGTCCGCGCGGGCCTCGCGGACCTGGGCGTCGGCAGGGGCGACCGGGTCGCCGCCTATGTCCCGAACATCCCCGAGGCGCTGATCTGCTTCCTGGCGACGGCGTCCCTCGGCGCGATCTGGTCCTCCTGCTCGCCCGACTTCGGATCGTCCTCGGTCATCGACCGGTTCGCGCAGATCGAGCCGAAGGTCCTGATCGCCGTGGACGGCTACGCCTACAACGGCAAGCGGTTCGACCGGCGGGACGTCGTCGGTGAGATCGAGGCCGCCCTGCCCAGCCTGGCCGCCACCGTCCTGATCCCGTACCTCGACCCGGCGGCGACCCCCGAGGGGCTGCGGGTGGGCATGCACTACGGCGAGCTGCCCCGGCCCGACTGCGACACGCTGGAGTTCGAGGACGTCCCGTTCGACCACCCCCTGTGGGTCGTCTACTCGTCCGGCACGACGGGTCTGCCCAAGCCGATCGTGCACGGGCACGGCGGTGTGGTCCTCGAACACCTCAAGGCACTGTCGTTCCACCAGGACCTCGGCCCCGAGGACGTCTTCTTCTGGTTCACCACCACCGGCTGGATGATGTGGAACTACCTCATCGGCGGCCTCCTGGTGGGTTCCACCATCGTCATGTACGACGGCGCCCCGCTCGACCTGTGGTCGCTGGCCGCCGACAACGGCGTCACCTACATGGGTGTGGGCGCGCCCTATATAACGGCGTCCGCCAAGGAGGGCCGCCGTCCCGGCGAGGAGCACGACCTGTCCGGGCTGCGCGGCATCGGCTCGACCGGTTCGCCGCTCCCGCCCGAAGGGTTCGCCTGGGTCTACGACGCGGTCGGCAAGGACCTGCTGCTCGGCTCCTTCTCCGGCGGGACCGACCTGTGCACCGGCTTCGTCGGCCCGTCGCCGCTGCTCCCGCTGCGCGCCGGCGTCATCCAGTGCCGCGGACTCGGCGCCAGGGTCGAGGCGTTCGCCGAGGACGGCAAGCCCGTCGTGGACGAGGTCGGCGAGCTGGTCATCACCGAGCCGATGCCCTCGATGCCCGTCTTCTTCTGGAACGACGAGAACGGCGACCGCTACCGCGACTCCTACTTCGACATGTACCCGGGCGTGTGGCGGCACGGCGACTGGATCAAGATCCAGTCGGACGGCGGCTGCGTCATCTACGGCCGCTCCGACTCCACCCTCAACCGCGGCGGCGTCCGCATGGGCACGTCCGACTTCTACCGGGTCGTCGAGGCGTTCGAGGAGATCACCGACAGCCTCGTCATCGACACCGGCCGCCTCGGCCAGGAGGGCCGGCTGCTCCTCTACGTCCAGCTCGCCGAGGGCGCGGACCTCACCGACGACCTGGTGCGGAACCTCCGGCGCGAGATCCGGTCGTCGCTGTCGCCCCGGCACGTCCCGGACGAGATCACCGCCGTCCCCGGCATCCCCCGCACGCTGTCGGGCAAGAAGCTGGAGGTCCCCGTCCGCAAGATCCTCCAGGGCACCCCGGTCGACCGCGCCGCCAACCGCGACTCCATGGCCAACCCCGAGGTCCTCACCCACTTCACCCCGTAGGGATCATTCGTCCCAGGGCTCCCAGAGTTCGGTAGTGATCTCAAAGCCGAGCGGTTCTGGGAGGCGGACGACGTCACCGAACTTCCAGGTCTGCAGTACCTCGTACGTACCCGCCCGTACGTCCGGTTCGCCGTAGAGGGTGACCCCGGGCATGCGCGGGTCACGGTCGACGAGCAGGTAGAACGGGATGCCGGAACGGGCGTAGCCGCTCCACTTGGTGGTGGCGTCGTGCAGGAGCTTCGGCGGCCGGTCGTCTTTCGCGTTGGACGGCGAGGTGACTTCGATCACCGCTTCGACCTCGTCCGGCAGCAGCCGCTTGGCCTTGCGTCGCCGAGTGTCCAGGCGCGTCTCCCGGTCGAGGATGTTGAGGTCGGGAACGCAGCCCTGCTCGGCCGGGATCAGGTTCAGGTCACTCGTGCGCGCCGCTGTCCAGCGAAAGGAGGGGTCGGTGGTCCGTGCGTCGTGCAGTGCATCGTGGATGTCGTCCAGGATGTAGTTGTGGTCCAGCGTTGGACTGGGGGACACGACGATCTCTCCTCCGATGACCTCGACCCGGGTGCCGTCGTCCGGGAGGTGGAGTTCATCGGCGAGTTCACCCCTGACCCATAGGGCGTAAGGGGTGTCCGACAGCGTGTAATGCGCAACGGCCGCTACTGCCATGACACTGAGCTCCCTGTTGATGACGGATGGTGACATCGTACGGGCGAGACGACTCCAGCGTACCGAGAACGCTGAATCTCAGCGGGTGCGGGAGGCGGCGTAGGCGAGGATGTCGCGGCGCCGGTAGAGGCGGCGGACGCGGCCGCCGCCCAGGGGCTCCACCTGGGCCGGTTCGGGCCAGCCGGCGGGCGGGCGCTTGGTGTAGACGGTGACGCTCGTCTGGGCGAGGCCGAGGATGCGGGCCGCGTCCGCCAGCGTGACGAGATCGTCGGGGTCCTCGGCGGCGGGCTGTTCGCCGAGGGCGCGGTACCAGGACGTCCAGGCGGCCTCGTCCCAGTACATGGCCTTGCCGGCGCGGTACGCGACGTCGGGATGGCCGTTGGACGCGCGGTCCGCCCACAGTTGCTTGAGGCGGTGCCGGCTGACGCCGTGCCGCGCGGCGAGATCGTCGCGGGTCGCGAGGCCCGTCGGGACCCCGCGGGAGCGGTGCGTCGCGTACCATCGGTCCCACTCGCCGGCGTCCCAGGCGAGCTGGGAGCCGACCGTCCCGGCCGGCTCGGGGTGGCCGTTGGACGCCCGTTCGCGGTACCACTTCTCCAGCGTGCTGCGCCCGAGCCCGTGCTCGGCCATGAGGTCGGCGCGCGTGAGGACGCGGCGCCCGTCGAGCGTTGCCATGCCTCCAGTCTCGCTTGTGTGACATCGTGCGCGGCGGTATCGCTGGGGGAAGTGACGCCATTAGGGTGGTACCCCGTCGGATCGGGTGAACTTCCCTCGGGGCTCGGGCGTCACACAGTCGGAGGGTGATCCGGGCCCGGACCAGACGGCCCGTCGATCGAGGAGAGGGACGGTTCCACGCATGGAGGTTGGGGCGCTGCGATCCGGTGACCCGGACCGGCTGGGGTCGTACGCCCTGATCGGCCGGGTGGGCGAGGGCGGTCAGGGCACGGTGTTCCTCGGCGTGGACGAGGACGGCCGGCAGGTCGCGATCAAGCTGCTGCACGCCGAGCTGACATCCGACGACAAGGCGCGCGCCCGGTTCCTGCGGGAGCTGGAGGTCGCCAAGCAGGTCGCGCCGTTCTGCACGGCCCAGGTGATCGACGCGGACGCCGACGGCGACCGCCCCTACATCGTCAGCGAGTACGTGCCGGGCCCGTCGCTGAACCAGCAGGTCCTGGACGAGGGCCCGCTCGACGGCGCGGCGCTGGACCGGCTCGCCGTCGGCACCGCGACGGCGCTCGCCGCCATCCACCAGGCCAAGATCGTCCACCGCGACTTCAAGCCGCACAACGTGCTGATCGGCCCGGACGGCCCGCGCGTCATCGACTTCGGCGTCGCCCGCGCGATCAGCGGCGCCACCACGCTCACCAGCCGGGTGATCGGCACCCCGTCCTACATGGCGCCCGAGCAGATCAGCGGCGACGAGGTCGGCACGCCCGCGGACGTGTTCTGCTGGGCCGCGACGCTGGTGTTCGCCGCGACCGGGGAGCCCCCGTTCGGGCAGGACACCATCCCCGCGGTGATCAACCGGATCCTGCACGAGGAGCCCGACCTCGGCGACCTCGGCGGGGCGCTGCGCGAGCTGGTGCTCGACTGCCTGGAGAAGGACCCGGGGCTGCGCCCCGGTGCGCGGCAGGTGCTGATGCGGCTGCTCGGGCACGAGGAGGGCGCGGGACGTCCCGCGCCCCGGTCGAGCGCCACCGACGAGACCGCGATGCTCGCGGCCGGGTCCGTGCGCGCCGCCGAGGCCGACGACGAGCTGTTCGACCCGGACCCGGTGTTCGGCGACGACCCGGTCTTCGACGATGACGACGCCGACGTGTTCGACGACCCGGAGTTGCCGGCCGCGGTGTTCCGGGACGGGGGCGCCCCGGTCGAGACCGACCCGGCCGCCGGCGAGGACGAGCGGCGGCGCGCCCCGGCCGGATGGGCCGCCGACGCCACGCTGCCGCCCGACCTCGTGCTCGTGGGCGAGCCGGGCGCCGGGGGCGGCCGCGGCGGGCTGCGGCACACGCTCGCCGGTTCCGGACGGTCCGCGGCGCTGGCCGGCGCCGCCGCGCTGTTCGTCGCGATCGTGGTGGTCTCGTCCGTGCTGATGCTCAGCACCGGCGACAACGGCAAGGCGGGGCAGAAGGTCAGCGACCCGAGCGCGCCGCCCGGGTCGAGCAGCGTCGTGCCGAGCATGGCGCCGCCGACGACGCACCGGCCGGAGCAGCAGACGACGAGCCCGTCGTACACGCAGAACCCCACCGGGACGACGTCGCCGTCCGACAGCCCGACGCCGTCCACCAGCCCGACGCAGCCGGACACCCCGACCACGACCGCGCCCACGAAGTCGTCGCCGCCGCCGGTCGAGCCCACCGATCC
>NZ_SMJW01000388.1 GCF_004348335.1 Actinomadura bangladeshensis
GGATCTAGACTCGGTGCATGGTCGAGTCGTGGCAGGAGGAGCTGCGGGCCAGGGGGTACCGGGTCACCCCTCAGCGCCAGCTGGTCCTCGAAGCGGTCACCCACCTGGAGCACGGCACCCCCGAGGAGATCTGCACCGAGGTGCAGCGCACCGCCCGCGGCGTGAACATCTCCACCGTGTACCGGACGCTCGAACTCCTCGAAGAGCTCGGGCTCGTCAAGCACGCCCATCTCGGGCACGGGCCGCCGAACTACCACCTCGCCGCGGAGGCCGAGCACATCCACCTCGTCTGCCGGGGCTGCCACACGGTGGAGGACGTCGACCCGCGCGCGGCGGCCGGGCTCGCGGACGTCCTGCGGCGCGACTTCGGCTTCGAGACCGACGTGCACCACCTCACCGTCTACGGGCAGTGCAAGGACTGCCGCGCGACATAGTGTGGACGGCATGGAGAGCCCGCTGCTGCAGTCGCCCGGAGCCGTCGCCGCCGATGCGCCCGATCAGGAGGTCGCCGCGCACTACGGCGACCCGACCCGGGAGCAGCGCGCGCTCGAACAAGGGACGGCGTTCGTCGACCGGAGCAACCGCGGCGTCGTCCGGGTCTCCGGCCCCGACCGGCTGAAGTGGCTGCACAGCCTGCTCAGCCAGCACCTGGGCGCGCTGAAGCCGTTCGAGCCGACCGAGGCGCTGCTGCTCGGCCCGAAGGGCCACGTCGAACACCACCTGTTCGTCATCGACGACGGTGCGGCCACCTGGGCGCACGTCGAGCCGGGGGAGGCCCCCTCGCTGGTGGAGTTCCTCGACCGGATGCGGTTCATGCTCCGCGTCGAGGTCGCCGACGTGTCGGCGGAGCACATGGTCGTGACCGGGCCGTCCGGTCCCGAGGACGGCGGTCTGGCCTGGCCGGACGCCGCCGGGACGACGACGCGGATCGTCCCGCGAGGCGAGTTCCCCGAGGGGCTCACGCCGGCCGGCAGCTGGGCCTACGAGGCGCTGCGGATCGCCGAGCACCGCCCCCGCTTCGGCCTCGACACCGACGAGCGGACGATCCCGCACGAGGCCGGGTACGTCGAGACGGCCGTCCACCTGAACAAGGGCTGCTACCGGGGGCAGGAGACGGTGGCGCGCGTCCACAACCTGGGGCGGCCGCCGCGCCGCCTGGTGTTCCTGCACCTGGACGGCAGCGTCGACCGGCTGCCCGCGCACGGCGACCCGGTCGAGGTCCCGGGCGGCCGCGCGATCGGCTTCGTCGGGTCGGCGGCCCGCCACCACGAGCTCGGCCCGATCGCGCTGGCGATGGTCAAGCGCAACGTCCCGGTGGACGCCGAACTCCTGGCCGGCGGGGTCGCGGCCGCGCAGGAGGTCATCGTGTCGCCCGACACCGGGGCCAACGCGCAGATCGCCCTCCGCCGCCGGTCGGCGAAACACGGGTAGCAGCGCGCCCCCTGGGCGAATATCGTCGGCTATGGACGATTTCTAACCGGCGTCGCCCAGGGAAGGTGGATTCCTGCCAATGGTCGCGAACCTCGGGAAGCGGGAGCCGCCGGCTGCCAGGAGGGGGACGCGGCGCCGCCCGCGCCGCGAGTCCCCGCTGGTGTGGTGGGCCCTGTTCGCGGCGTTCGCCGGTTTCGCGTGGTGGCTGCAGTCGTGGCGGGTCGCGCTGCTGGGCCTGCTGGCCTGGTGCCTGTACCAGTTCATGCTCGTCCCGACCATGTGCCGCATCCTGAGCCAGCAGGGCGCCGCCTGCACCGAACGCACCCGGGGACGGCTGTTCGCCTGCGGACCCGAGCACCAGCATCTCCGCAACGACGCGCTGTGGCGGCTCGCCGGCCTCCGCAACCCGTTCCAGAGGGAGCCCGCGCGGGGCGACGGCGAGACGGGGGTCGTGGTCGTCTCCTCGGACGTTCGCGGGCGCCTCACGCTGCTCGACCGGGCCCTCATCCTGCTCGCCGCCGGCGCCACGATCGCCGTTGTGATCGGCACCGTCTACGGCTTCCGCTGACCGCGCTGGCTCGGGCTGGCGGGCTCGGGCTGGCGGCCTCGGGCTGCGGGGCGTCCGGTCAGACGTCGAGGATCAGGGTGATGGGGCCGTCGTTGGTGAGGGCGACCTTCATGTCCGCGCCGAACTCGCCGGTCTCGACCTCGGCGCCGAGCACGCGCAGTTCGCGGACGACGGCGTCCACGAGGGGCTCGGCGACGTCACCGGGCGCGGCGGCCGTCCAGGACGGGCGGCGGCCCTTGCGGGCGTCCCCGTAGAGGGTGAATTGGCTCACGATGAGGAGCGGAGCGTTCACGTCCGAGCACGACTTCTCGTCCTGCAGGATGCGCAGCCCCCACAGCTTCGCGGCCAGCCTGCGGGCCTTTTCCGGGCCGTCGTCGTGCGTCACGCCGACGAGCGCCAGCAGCCCCGGCCCCTCGATCTCGCCGACGACGCGCCCGGCGACGGACACGCTGGCCTGGCTCACCCTCTGGACTACCGCACGCATGACCATGCATTCTGCCGCCTATGGGAGCAATGACGCTCATCACGGTGGCGCCCACGGGCGCGGAGTCCGCCAAGTCGGACGTTCCGGCCCTGCCCGTCACCCTGGATGAACTGGTTCAGACAGCCAAGGAGTGCGAGGCGGCCGGCGCGGCCGTGATCCACGTGCACATCCGCGACGACGACGCGCGGCCCACCCTCGACCCCGCCCGGCTGCGGGACACGGTCGCGGCACTGCGGGAGAGCACGGGACTGATCGTCCAGCTGTCCACGGGCGGCGCGGTCACCGACCCGTACGAGGACCGCCTCCGCGTCCTGGACGCGGAGCCGGACATGTGCTCGCTCACCTGCGGGACGGTCAACTTCGGCGACGACGTCTTCATGAACCCCTGGCCGTTCATGGCGGAGCTGTACCAGCGCACCCAGGAACGCGAGGTCGTCCCAGAGTTCGAGCTGTTCGATCTGGGGCAGGTGGCGGCGCTGCACCGGCTGCTGGACAAGTACGGGCTCCCTTATGGCGGGCACGTCCACTGCGACCTGGTGATGGGCGTCCCGGGCGGGATGCCGGGCGATGCCCGCACACTGGTCGCGGCCGTCGAGGCGTTGCCGTCCGGTGCCACATGGTCGGCGACCGGGATCGGCCGGACGTCCCTTCCCGTCTTGTTCGCGGCGCTGTCCGCGGGCGGGCATCTGCGCGTCGGCATGGAGGACACGGTCACCTTCGCCAAGGGGCGGCCGGTGACGGCGAACGTCCAGCTGGTCGAGCGCGCCGCGGCGGCGGCGGAGCTGGCGCAGCGTCCGGCCATGCCGGCCGCCGACGCCCGCACCCTGCTCGGGACCAAACCCCGCTGATCTTGGGGTTTTCCACAGGCTGCGATTTCCCTTCCATGGGTCGAGCCGGGTACGTGACCATGGAATCGGTGGACGGAGGGGTGCGGTGGACGTCAATCCTGTGCTGGTCGAGGTCGAGCGGTCCGGGTTCGTGGAGTCGAGGCACCGGGGGTCCGCGGTCGGGCTCGCGGCGGACGGGGCCGTCGCCGTGCGGGTGGGGCGGCCCGATGTGCCGATCTTCCCGCGGTCGGCCAACAAGCCGATGCAGGCGGTCGCGATGCTGCGCTGCGGGCTCGACCTGGACGACGAACTGCTCGCGCTCGCGGCCGGCAGCCACTCGGGGGAGGACTTCCACGTCGAGGGGGCGGAGAAGATCCTCGCGGGCGCCGGGCTGGTCGCCGGTGACCTGCGCTGCCCGGAGAGCTGGCCGCTCGATCCCGCGTCACAGCAGGCCGTCGCGCGGGACGGCGGCGGGCCGTCGCGGATGCGGATGAACTGCTCCGGCAAGCACGCCGCGATGCTCGCGACGTGCGTGGCGGCCGGGTGGCCGACCGAGTCCTACCTGGACGCGGGGCATCCGCTGCAGCTCGCCGTCCGCGGCGTGGTGGAGGAGCTGGCCGGCGAGCCGGCGGCGGCCGTCGGTGTGGACGGCTGCGGGGCGCCGCTGTTCGCGGTGTCCGCGACGGGGGTCGCGCGGGCGTTCCGGGCGCTGGTCCTCGCCGCGCCCGGTACCCCGGAGCGCCGGGTCGCCGACGCGATGCGCACGCACCCGCAGTGGACGTCCGGGACCCGGCGCGAGGAGCGGGAGCTGATGGACGCCGTCCCCGGCCTGCTCGTCAAGTGCGGCGCGGAGGGCGTGGACGCGTTCGCGTTCGCCGACGGGCGGGCCGGCGCCGTCAAGATCGACGACGGCGCGATGCGGGCGCGGACGCCGGTGACCGTGGCGCTGCTGCGGGCGCTCGGCTTCGGCCACCCGGGCCTGGACGTGCTCGCGGACGTCGAAGTGCGGGGCGGGGACGGCGTGGTGGGCGCCGTCCGCCCCGCACCAGGCGTGTTCGCTAGCGGCCCTGGGGCTCCCGCTTGAGCACCTCGAACTCGTCCTTGAAGACGGTCTGCTCGTAGAGGATCCCGTCCGGCCACGGCTTCTTCGGTTCGCGGCCCGGCTGGGGGTTGTCCTTGCGGAACTCCTCCCACTGGCCGCGGCGGTCCGGCGGGTAGCTGTGCGAGAACATCCCGGGCCGGTAGGTGTACATGCCGCCCTGCTCCATGCCGCGGTGGTTCATCTGGTCGTTCCGCTTGACCGGGTGGATGTGCTTGGTCGCGGCCTCCCGCGTCAGCCAGAACCGGGCGATGATCGCCACCGTGCCGACCACCACGATGATCCACAGGTACTGGCTCGACACGTTGGTGTTCGTCGCGGCCAGGATCGTGGCAGGCATTGTCGGTCCACCTCCCGATGGTGTAGCCGGGCCCCGTGCGGGGTCATTGAGGGATGTGTCCGCTCGTGGCCGGGTTAACCCCACCGGACGCGGCCGCAGGGGCGCCCACCGTGCGGATGCGTCCCGCCGCCAGGCCGGGGATGCCCATGACGAGGCAGACGGCCAGCACGCCGATCATCGGAACGCTCCATCCGCCGGTGGCGTCGTGCAGCGCGCCGAGCGCGAGCGGGCCGAGCGCCGCGATGAGGTAGCCGACGCCCTGCGCCATCCCGGACAGCTGCGTCGCGACGTGCGCGTCGTGGGCGCGGAGCCCGATGAACGACAGCGCGGTGGCGAACCCGAGCCCCTGCCCGAGTCCGAGGA
>NZ_SMJW01000389.1 GCF_004348335.1 Actinomadura bangladeshensis
GTCCTGGCCGGGGCGGGCGGGCTGCTGCTGGGCTGCCTGCCCTACCTGAGCTACGGGCTGCTGCCGCTGTTCGCGGTGCCGCTGGCGGTGCTGCTGCTCACCCGGCCCCCGGCCGCGGTGCCGGCGGCGCTGGCCGCGGGCCTGGCCGTCGTGCCGGCCGCGTTCACGCTGCTGGGGTTCTGGTGGCCGGACGGCGTCGCCGCCACGCTCGACACCTACCTGGTCAGCCGCGGGTCGGCGCAGCGCTCCTACGCCTACTTCGTCCTGGCGAACCTGGCCGTGCTGGGGCTGCTGACCGGCCCGGCGACCGCCCGCGCCCTGCCCCGGGCGGTGCGGGCCCTGCGCGGCGCCGCCCGTGCGCGGGCGCTGTCCCCGCAGGCCGCGGTCGCCTCCCTGGCGGCGGCGGCGCTGGTGGGCGTGCTGGCCCTGGACGCCTCCGGCGTGACCAGGGGCGAGGTCGAGCGGATCTGGGTGCCGTTCGCCGCGTGGGCGGTCGCCGCCGCCGCGCTGCACCGCCCCCCGGCCCGCGGATGGCTCGCCGCGCAGGCGGCGACCGCCCTCGCCGTCCAGGCCCTCGTCCTGTCGCCGTGGTGACCGGCCCCGGCCGGGACCGGGCGGCTACCAGGGGACGGGGCCGGCGTCGTCGAAGAAGCCGCCGGTGGGGCCGTCGGCGTCCAGGGTGGCCAGGCGGATCGCTATGGCGGCGCCCTGCTCGGCGGTCCGGTCGGTCGTCCGGCCGGTGACGCGGGTGAACTCGGCGGTGAAGTCGGTGGCGCAGGCGCCGGGCGCGGCGGCGTTGACCTTGATCGAGGTGTCGCGCAGCCGCTTGGCGTACTGGACCGTCAGCATGTTCAGCGCCGCCTTGGACGCCGGGTAGGCGGCGGACGCGGCGGTGTCCCAGAAGTAGTGGCCGGGGTCGGTCATCGCGGCCATCGAGGCGGTGCCGCTGGAGACGTTCACGATCCGCCCCGCCGGCGCGCGGCGCAGCAGCGGCAGCACCGCGTTGGTCACCCGGTACACGCCGAACAGGTTGGTGTCGAACACGCGCCGCACGACGTCCAGGTCGGCCTCGTCGGGCGGGTGGACCGGGCCGCCGGAGATGCCGGCGTTGTTGACCAGCACGTCCAGCCGCCCGGTCTCGGCGGCGACGCGCGCGGCCGCGGCCTGCACCGACGCCGGGTCGGTGACGTCCAGGGCCACCGCGCGCACGTCGCGGCCGGCGTCCCGCAGCCCGGCGGCGGCCTTCTCGCCCAGCCCGGGGTCGCGGGCGCCGAGCAGCACGGTCATGCCGCGCTCGGCCAGCCCCCGCGCGATCGCGAACCCGATGCCCTTGTTCGCCCCGGTCACCAGGGCGGCCGGGGCGGGGCGGGCGGTGGTGCCGTTGGTGTCGTCCATGCCTCCAGCCCACCACCGCCGGCGCCGCCGGATCCAACACCGATCGCACCGCGATCAATACCCTGCAGGTATGGACGTGGTGGAAACGCGTGAGCTCACCTACTTCCTCGCGGTCGCGCGGGAACTGCACTTCGGCCGCGCCGCCGAGCGGCTCGGCATCGCCCAGCCGCCGCTGTCGCGGGCCATCGGCCGGCTGGAGCGGCGCCTCGGCGTGACGCTGCTGGAGCGCACCTCCCGCCGCGTCGCGCTCACCCCGGCGGGCGAGACGCTGCTGGCCGAGGGCGCCGCCGCGCTGGACGCCGTCGCCGCCGCCGTCCGCCGCACCCGCCGCGCCGGCGGCGCCGGGCCCCGGCTGGTCCTGGCGATGAAGCCCGGCGGGGACGGCGGCGGACTGCTCCCGGCGGTCCTGGCCGCCTACGAGCGCACGCCGGACGCGGTGCCGGTGGAGATGCTGCTCGGCTACGGCGCCGACCGGGCGCTGCGCGACGGCCGCGCCGACGCCGCCCTGCTGTACACGCCGCGGCAGGACGTCACCGGCCTGGCCGTGCAGGAGCTGCTGGAGGAGCCGCAGGTCGCCGTCCTGCCGCGCGGCCACCGGCTGGCGGGCCGCGCGGAGCTGACGCTGGCGGACCTGGACGGCGACGACGTGCCGTCCGCCCGGTACGGGTACGGGCTCGGCGCCGCGCCGCGGATCGGCGACGGCGGGCAGCTGATGCAGCTGATCGCGCTGGGCCGGGCGGTGGCGGTGCTGCCGGCGTCGATGCGGGGGCTGCTGCGCGACGACCTGGCCGCGGTCCCGGTGCTGGACGCGGCCCCGTCCACGCTGGTGCTGGCCTGGCCGGAGGCGTCCCGGTCGCCGGCGCTGGCGGCGTTCGTGCGGGCGGCGTCCGCGGCGGCCGGCGAGGCCGCCGCCGCCCGCCGCTCCTGACCGGCCGCGCGCCGCGGCGGGCGCCCGGGACGCCGGGGGGAGGGGGTCAGCCGGGCGGCCAGGTGATGAGGGTGTGGCCCCAGGTGACGCCCGCGCCGAACCCGGCGAGCAGCACCAGGTCGCCGCCGTGCAGGCGGCCGCCGCGGACGGCCCGGTCCAGCGCGTAGGGGATGCTGGCGGCGCCGATGTTGCCGACCTCGTGCCCGACGATCGCCAGCTGCGCCGGGTCGAGGCCGGCGCCGGCGGCCAGCGCGGCGACCAGCCGCGGGTTGGGCTGGTGCGGGACGACCAGGGCCAGGTCGGCGGGCTTGACCCCGGCGGCCTCGGTGGCCTCGGCGACCAGCCGGGGGAAGATGTGCTCGATGAAGCCGCGGACGGCGCGGCCGTCCATGCGGATGGTGTGGCCGAGCCCGGCGAGGGTCTCGGCGGTGGCGGGCGTGCGGCTGCCGCCCGCGGGGATGAGCACGTCGTCGGTGCCCGAGCCGTCGGACCCGAGCGTGACCGGCCCGATCCCGTAGGGCGCCGGGACGGGCCCGATGACGGTGGCGGCGGCGCCGTCCCCGAACACCGCGACGGTGCCGCGGTCGGCGGGGTCGAGGAACCGCGAGTACACCTCGACGCCGACGACCAGCGCGTGCTCCCCGGCGCGTCCCCGGCCGGGGAGGCCGGCGGCGCGCTGGGCGGCCAGCCAGCCGAGCGCGGCCTGCAGCCCGAACACGTACCCGGTGCAGGCGGCGGCGACGTCGAACGCGGCGGCGCGGCGGGCGCCGAGCAGGGCCTGGACGCGGCAGGCGGTGGACGGGGCGATCAGGTCGGGCGTGGAGGTGCCGAGGACCAGCAGGCCGATGTCGTCCGGCTCCAGCCCGGCGGCGTCCAGGGCCCGCGCGGCGGCCGCGGCGGCCAGGTCGGAGGCGGCCTGCCCGGGCGCGGCCAGATGCCGGCGGCGGATGCCGGTGCGGTCCTCGATCCACGACGGGTCCAGGCCCAGCGAGCGGGACAGCTCCTCGCTGGGCACGCACCGCTCGGGCAGGCAGGAGCCCGTGCCGCGGATCGCCCATCCGGTGCCCTCCTTCATGGCCGTGCTCGCTGCCATGCTCGCTTCCCCCTCGCCCCACGGACGGTTGTCAGACCCACTGCACAAGTGAATAATCCCATTTCACGGCTTACGTTCCATATCTGCGTTTTAAGCGGCCTTTATCCCTTAATGGGAAAGTCGGCCTTCCTTCCAGGTAAGGAGACCCCGCGTGCCGTCCACCGCGACCGACCCCGCCGCGACCGACCCCGCCGCAGCACTCGAACCCGGCGACCTCTGCGCCTTCCTGTTCCCCGGCACCGGCTCGTCCGGAGTGCCCGACCTGCCCGCCCTCGCCGCGACCGGGCCGGGCGCCGCCCGCGCCGTCGCCGACGTCCTGGACGCCGTCCAGGAGGGCCTGCCCGCCACCGGATGGCCGTCCCTGCGCGCGGTCCTGCTGGAGGACCCCACCGGATACCGCGCCGCGTCCCGCACCCCCGGCGTCGCGCAGCTGTGCGCCTACGCCGCCTCCATCGCCGTCGACCGCGCCCTGCGCGCCGCCGGCGTCCACCCCGCCTTCGCCGTCGGGCAGAGCTTCGGCGAGATCGCCGCGCTGGTCAGCGCCGGCGCGTTCACCGTCACCGACGGCGCCCGGATGGCCGTCTCCGCCGTCGGCGTCCTGGCCGACCGCGGCCGCGGCGGCGGCATGGCCCTGCTGGAGACCGGCGAGGACGGCGCCCGCACCTGCATCAAGTCCGCCGCCGCACCCGAGGTCGTGGTCGCCTGCCTCAACGCCCCCTCGGTCACGATCGTGTCCGGGCCCGACGGCCCCCTGGACACCGTCGTGGACGCCGCCAAGGCCGGCGGCGTGCGCGCCGTGCGGCTCGCCGTCCCCTACCTGTCGCACCACCCCGCGATGGCCGGCGCCGACGACGAGTGGTACGCGATGATCCGCCACCTTCCCCAGCGGCCCCTGGACCTGCCCGTGCACTCCCCGGTCCGCGGCCGCGCCTACACCGACGACGACGACCTGCACCGCGCCCTGGCCGACTGCATCGTCAAACCCGTCCGGCTGCCCGCCACCCTGCGCGCCGTGCGCGCCGCCGGCGCGACCGTGTTCACCGAGGCCGGCCCCGGCGACGCGCTGTGCCAGTGCGCCCGGCTCGCCGTCCCCGGCGCCCGGATCCTCGCGCCCCTGCGCGACCTGCCCCGCCACGGCCGCACCGGCAAGGCCGCACCCGGCGTCGCACCCGCCGCACCCCCGCAGACGCCGCCCGAACCGGAACCGGGGCAGGCGGGCGCCGGGGGAGGGGAGCGGTGATGGACGCCAAGACGCGGGCCCTGCTGGAGGAGGCCGTCCCCGAGGAGTTCTTCACCTACCCCGCCGGCCTCACCGCCCGCGAGCACCAGGCCCTCACCTACGCGCGGCTGCGCCGCGCCGGCCTGGCCGCGCCGCCCGCCGCCGACCTGCTCGCCGACCCGCCGGCCCTGTGCGCGCTGCTGGACCGCGCCGCGATCGCCGACCCCGCCCTGTTCCACCTCATGCTGCTGCACTACACCCTCGCGCTCGGCCCCATCCTGCGGTTCGGCGCCGGCCAGGACGGCGCACGCGAGGCGCGGGACGCGCTGGAGTCCATGGACGCCGCCGGGACGCTGCTGATGACCGAGGTCGGGCGCAGCAACAGCCACCTGTCGCCCCGCACGATCGCCCGCCACGACCCCGCCACCGGCGGATTCGTCCTCACCACCCC
>NZ_SMJW01000038.1 GCF_004348335.1 Actinomadura bangladeshensis
CTGCTGGAACTCGGCGAGGTCTTCGACACCTGCCGGGTCACGGTCAACGGCCGCCGCCTCCCGCCGGTCTCCGTGCTCGTCCCGGTCGTGGACGTCGGCCCCCACCTGCGGCGCGGCGCCAACACGATCGAGGTGGAGGTCGCCACGACGCTGAACAACCGGCTCCGCGTGTCCGACCCCGGCGTGTACGGCGGCGCGTCCCGCCAGAACTACGGGCTGATCGGCCCGGTCCGCCTCGTCCCCTACGGGGAGGCGGCCGTCCGCACCCGCTGACCCCCGGCCTTCTGGCCGAAGGAGTGCGGGAGGGCGTTGGCCCGCGCCCTCCCGCACCTCGAAACCCCCTCCTCCCGTACGCGCCCGTCGCCCGGCTTGCTCTTGGTCATGGAAATTGATAGTCAGGGCTTGTGACCAAAGTACGAGCGAACGCCGGCGCCGCGGCCCCCGACCTGGGCATGCTGGCGGGCCGGCTGATGCGGGCCCTGCAGGACGAGCTGTTCCAGCGGCTGGCCGAGCAGGGCCACCCGGACGTCCGGCCGCGGCACGGCACCGTCCTCGCCTTCCTCGGCGCCGAGGGGCTGCGCGCGACCGAGCTGTCGGCCCGGTCCGGCCAGCACAAGCAGATCATCGGCACGATCGTGGACGAGCTGGCCGCGCTCGGCTACGTCCGCCGCGAACCCGACCCCGACGACCGGCGCGCCAAGCGGATCGTCCCGACCGAGCACGGCCTCGACGAGATCGCCAAGGCCCGCGCCATCCTCGCCGGCATCGAGGACCGGCACCGGCGCGCCCTCGGGGACGAGGACTTCACCGCCTTCAAAGACGCCTTCCAGCGCATCGCCCGCGACCAGAGCGCCTGGCGCGACCACGGCGGGTGATGTTCGGCCGCCGCTCTGGCGGGCACCACCGCACGGCATGCACCATCACCGAGGGGGGACGGTCACCGTGACGGTACCGAAGGTCGACCTCATCGACGGCAACGCGATGCCGCAGCTGGGTTTCGGGGTGTTCCAGGTCGACGACGACGGGGCCGAACGCGCGGTGGAGGCGGCTCTGCGGAGCGGCTACCGCAGCATCGACACCGCGAGCGCCTACGGGAACGAGGAGGGCGTCGGGCGCGCGCTGCGCGCCTCGGGCCTGCCCCGCGACGAGCTGTTCGTCACCAGCAAGCTGCGGAACAGCGAGCAGGGCCACGACAACGCGCTGCGCGCCTGCGAGGCGAGCCTGTCCCGGCTCGGCCTCGACCGGCTGGACCTCTATCTGATCCACTGGCCGGCGCCGGGCCGCGGCCTCTACCTGGAGACCTGGCGCGCGCTGGAGAAGCTCAAGGCGGACGGGCGGGTCCGCTCGATCGGCCTGTCGAACTTCACCGTGCAGACGCTGCGGCGGATCATCGGCGAGGCCGACGTCGTCCCGGTGGTCAACCAGATCGAGCTGCACCCCTACTTCCAGCAGGACGGGCTCCGCGCGTTCCACCGCGACCACGGCATCCGCACCGAGGCGTGGGCGCCGCTCGGGCAGGGGCACGGCCTGCTGGACGACCCCGCGCTCGCCCGCATCGCCGCGGCCCACGGCCGCACCCCGGCGCAGGTCGTGCTGCGCTGGCACCTGGAGATCGGCGACATCGTCATTCCGAAGTCGGTGACGCCGTCCCGCATCGCCGAGAACATCGACGTGTTCGGGTTCGAGCTGACCCCGGACGACATGGCCGCGATCGGGGAGCTCGACAAGGGCATCCGCGTCGGCCCCGACCCGGCCGTCTTCGAAGCGGCCTAGTGCGCCGCCCCCGCCCGCCGTCCGCCCCGCCGCCACGTTGACCTGCGGCGTGTTGTTGTTATCCGGCGCCCCAAAACAACAACACGCCGCAGGTCAACGGATTCGGGGGCGGCGCAGTTCGGCCGTGCCGACGAGGCCGGCGAAGCGCTCGCCGTCCGGGGCGGTGTCGCCCAGCCATTCGCGGGGGCCGGTGAGGCCCGGCGGCAGCAGTTCGAACCCGTCGAAGAAGCGGCGGATCTCGGCGCGCGGGCGGGCGCCGAGCCGCGCGCTCGCGCCCTCGTAGACCTGCTCGGCCCGCGCCATCTGCTCGGGGAAGGCGTCCGAGGCCAGGTGCGACAGGATCAGCCGGCTGCCGGGCGCCAGCACGTCCCGGTAGCGGGCGACCAGCGCGTGCGGGCCGTCGGCGTCGGCCACGAAGTGCAGCACCGACACCAGCAGCACCGCCACCGGCTCGGCGAAGTCGATCAGGTCGCGGACGGCGGGGTGGCCGAGCACGTCGTCCGGGCGGCGCAGGTCCGCCTCGGCGAACCCCACGTTCGCGGTGCCCGCGAGGAGCGCCCGGCCGTGCGCGCAGACGACGGGGTCGTGGTCGACGTAGACGGTCCGGGCGTCCCGCCGGCCGGGCCGGGCCGCGCCCGCCGCGGCCTCGTGCACGTTCTCCCGCGTCGGCAGCCCCGAGCCCAGGTCGAGGAACTGGCGGACGCCGGCCCCGGCGGCGGCGCGCACCGCGGCCCGCAGGAACGCCCGGTTGAGGCGGACGCCGCGCACGACCCGCCCGTCGGAGATCTCCACGACGCGCTCGGCGGCCTCCCGGTCGGCGGCGAAGTTGTCCTTGCCGCCGAGCCAGTAGTCGTACATGCGCGCGACGTTGGGGGAGGCGGTGTCGAGGCCGGCGGCGGACCCGGCCGAGAAGTCGGTCACCCGGGTCATGATCGTCCCACCGGCGGCGGGCGGCAACACGAACGCCGAACCCGGTCACGTCACATGGCGTCGCCACACGTAACGTTCCGTGCATGGGGGATGATCGGGGGAGCTGGACGGGCCCCGGCGGGCTGCGCGTGACGGCGGTGCGGCTGACGGGCGCGCACCGGGTCCTGGCGGACCGCGCGGGCGTCCACGGGGACGGGGCGTTCCTCGTGACGCGGCGCGGGGAGCTGGTCGGACGCGGCTACTACCCGTCGGTGGAGGAGCTGGCCGAGGTCGTCGACCTCGCCGAGCTGGAACCGGTGTGACCGGGCCGCTTGCGGAACCGGCCGCCGCGCGTGTAGTGGGTGGGACCGTGGGTGAGCGCTGGGACGTCGTCGTGGTCGGGTCGGTCAACGCGGATCTGGTGGTCGGTGTCGACCGGCGGCCCGCGCCGGGGGAGACCGTCCTCGGCTCCGACCTCGCCGTGCACCCGGGCGGCAAGGGCGCCAACCAGGCGGTCGCGGCCGCGCGGCTCGGCGGCCGGACCGGGATCGTCGGGCGGATCGGCGACGACGGGCACGGCGCGCTGCTGCGCGACGCGCTCGCCGCGGCCGGCGTGGAACTCGCGCACCTGGCCGTCACGCCCGGCGTGCCGACCGGCGTCGCGCTGATCACGGTCGGCCCGGACGGCGACAACAGCATCATCGTCTCGCCCGGTGCCAACGCCCGGCTCGGCCCGGACGACGTCGCCGCCGCCCGCACGATGATCGCCGGGGCGGCCGTGGTGTCGTTCCAGCTGGAGGTGCCGCTGCCCGCCGTGGAGGCCGCCGCCCGCGCCGCGGCCGACGCAGGCGGGCGCGTCGTCCTCAACCTGTCGCCGCCCGCGCCGGTCCCGGACGGCCTGCTCGCCCTCTGCGACCCCCTGGTCGTCAACGAGCACGAGGCCGCGTTCCTCCTGGAGGGCGGCGGCGACCCCCGCGACATGGCGGCCGCGCTCGCCGGGGCCGGGCCCCGGTCCGTCGTCGTCACGCTCGGCGCCGACGGCGCCGTGGTCGCCGACGGAGACGGCACCGCGGCGATCCCGTCCCCGGAGACCGGCGCCGTCGACACGACCGGCGCCGGCGACGCCTTCACCGCCGCGCTGTGCCTGCGCATCGCCCGCGGCGACGCGCTGCGCGACGCCGCCCGGTACGCGGCCCGGGCGGGTGCCGCGGCCGTCCGCGGGCGCGGCGCGCAGAGCTCCTTCCCGGCCCCGGACGAGCTTCCGGACGAGCTTTCGGACGAGCTTCCGGACGAGCTTCCGGACGGGCCTCCCGGAGGCTAGCGGCTGGTGCGGGCGCGCAGCCGGTACAGCTCGTCGGCGACGTCGTGGACGTCGGCGCCGAGGTCGAACGCGCTGAGCAGGTGCAGGTCGTCGGTGGTCTCGATCTCCAGCATCCGGGTGTTCAGCAGGAGCCGGCGCCGCTCGTCCACCCGGATCGCCGTCACCTCATCCCAGGCGATGCCGCGGTGCCCCGCGTAACCGGACACGACCGTGAGCCCGTCCCCGTCGGCGGCGAGCCGGACCGGGGCGACCAGGTCGCGCAGTGCGAGCGCGTTCAGCCCGATCGCCGCGGCGGCCGCGAGGAACAGGAACTGGGGGTCGTGGCTGTAGAGGACGATGAGCGCCGTCACGGCCGCCGCGGCGGCGCACTTGACCGCCACGTGACCTGGCGGTACGCGCCATCGCCGCTGTGATCCCGGGTCCATGCCCGCCACCGTAGCCGGAACCGGCGCCGAACGGCGCCCGTACGCCGCCGGGGGCCGTCCGGTAGCGTCACGCACATGCGACTCGGCGTGCTGGACGTGGGCTCGAACACCGTGCACCTGCTGGTGGTCGACGCCCACCGGGGGGCGCGGCCCCTGCCCGCGTACTCCCACAAGGCCGAGCTCCGGCTCGCCACCCACCTCGACGACTCCGACCGCATGTCGGAGGAGGGCGAGACGCTGCTGCGCGACTTCGTCGACGAGGCGCTGCGGGTCGCCGAGGACAAGGGCGTGGAGGACCTGGTCGCCTTCGCGACCTCCGCGGTCCGCGACGCCGCCAACGGCGAGGAGGTCCTCGCCCGCATCCGGGACGGCCGCTCGATCGACATCCGCGCGCTGTCCGGCGAGGAGGAGGCCCGGCTGACGTTCCTCGCCGTCCGCCGCTGGTTCGGCTGGTCGTCGGGGCGGCTGCTCGTCGTGGACATCGGCGGCGGCTCGCTGGAGATCGCGTCCGGCATCGACGAGGAGCCGGACGTGGCGATCTCGCTGCCGCTCGGCGCGGGCCGGCTCACCCGCGACCGGTTCAGCGCCGACCCGCCGCCGCCCGAGGAGATCCGCGACCTGCGCCGGCACGTCCGGGCGGAGATCGCGCGGCACGTCGGGGACGTCGCCCGCTACGGGCCCGCCGACCACGCGGTGGCCACGTCCAAGACGTTCAAGCAGCTCGCCCGGATCGCGGGCGCCGCGGCGACCGCCGAGGGGCCGTACCAGCGCCGCACCCTCGCCGACACCGACGTCACCGACTGGGCGGAGAAGCTCGCGCCGATGCCGTCCGCGGAGCGCGCCGAGCTGCCCGGCGTGTCGGAGAGCCGCGCCCAGCAGCTGCTCGCGGGCGCGATCGTCGCGGACGCCGCGATGGACCTGTTCGAGCTCACCGAGCTGGAGATCTGCCCGTGGGCGCTGCGCGAGGGCGTCATCCTGCGCCGCCTCGACATGATCACCGGCTAACGGCCGCGCACCCCCAGGTCAGGACCAGTACGGGTGGCCGATCACGAGGCCCCGGGGGGTGAGGACGCGGTCGCCGGTGCCGTCCGCCCGGACCGCGTGGATCACCGGGTCGGCGACGTTGCCGCGCACGTAGCACAGCCACCGGCCGTCACTGGACCACGCCGGGTCCATGTCGTCGTCGGTGCCGGTGGTGACGGCCCGCAGCCCGGACCCGTCCGCGTTCACGACCCAGATCGTGCTGTGCTCGTCCGGGCCCCGGGCGAAGGCGATCTTGGAGCCGTCGGGCGACCATTCGGGGTCGACCGACCGCACCCCGTCCGCGGTCACCCGCGTCCACGCGGACCCGGCGCGGCCGGGGTCGAGGATGTAGATCTGATCGGTGCCGTCCAGCCTGCTCCAGAACACGAGCCGGCCGGTGGACGACCACATCGGGTCGTCCTTGAACGAGCGGTCGGTGGTGAGCTGGACGACCGAGCGCCCGTCGAGGGTGGTGGTGAAGATCTGCCGCACGCCGTCCTTCTCGGCCATGTACGCCAGCCGGGTGCCGTCGGGCGACCAGGTCACCCGGGTGCCGCGCTGCACGTCGGCGACCTTGCGGGCACCGCCGCCGTCGGCGTTCACCACCCATGCCGCGGCGGTCCGGGTGTCCTGCCGGGTGAAGGCGATGCTCTTCCCGTCCGGTGACCGCTCGGGGAGGATGTCGCACTGCGGCCCGCCGACGAGGGTCTTCGCGGACGGTTCGCCGGGCGTGTAGAGGCCGAGGTCGGCATGGCACTGCTTCGGCCAGCCGGGCGCGGTGTCGATGCGGACGAGCATCGCCGCGGACGGGAACGTCCCGGCGCCGCCCCCCGCGTCGCCCGAGGGCCGGCCGAGGTAGTAGAGCAGGCCCGCGACGGCCCCGGCGGCGAGCACCGCCGCCGCGGCCGACGCGGCGAGCGCGGTGCGGCGGGACGGCCGGTGCGGTGCCCGGCCCCCGGGCGCCGTCGGAAGGACGGGCGGCGGGACCGCGTACTCGCGTTCGGTCGGCTGCTCGTACGGCTGCTCGTACGGCTGTTCCTGCGGGCGCCCGTACTCCTGCTCGTGCGGCCGCTGCCGCGGTTGCTCGTGGGCCGGCCGGGTCGCCGGCTCCGGTGCGGGCGCCGGCGTCGGGGGAGGGGCGTCCCGCGAGGTGCCGCCGGGGTCATCGCCGGGGCCACCGCCCGGGGTTTCGCCGGGCGGGGACGTCCACGACTCGCCCAGCTCGGTCGTCACGGCGGACTCACCGCCGCCGCCGACCAGGGCGAGCAGCAGGTCCCGGGCGCTCGGCCGGGCGCCCGGGTCCTTGCGCAGCGCCGCCTGGACGAGCCCCGCCAGCGACGGCGGCAGGTCGCCGATCTCCGGTTCGGCGTGCACGGCGCGGGCCGCGAGCAGCTGGAACGAGCCCTGCCCGAACGGGTTGCGGCCGTTCGCCGCGTACGCCACGAGGCAGCCCCAGGCGAACACGTCCACGGCCGTGGTGACCTGCTGCGTCGTGATCTGCTCGGGCGCGATCCAGCCGGGCGTCCCGACGACCTGCCCGGTCCGGGTGTGGGCGGAGACCATGTCCAGCGCCCGCGCGATCCCGAAGTCGATGACCCGGGGGCCGGAGATGGACAGCAGCACGTTGCTCGGCTTGAGGTCGCGGTGCACCAGCCCGGCGCTGTGGATCGCGACGAGCGCGGCGGCGACGCCGACCGCGACGCCGTGCAGCATCCCGGGCGACAGCGCGCCGTTCTCGGCGACGTGGTCCAGCAGCGACGGCCCGTCGATGTACTCGGTCACCATGTACGCGAGGCCGAGGTCCTCGCCGTGCTCCAGGACCTGCGCGGTGCAGAACGACGCGACCCGCTGGGCGTTGGCGGCCTCGTCGTGGAACCGGGCGAGGAACGTCCGGTCGCCCGCCAGCTCGGCGCGGACCACCTTCACCGCGACGGGACGGCCGTCCTCGCCGCGGCCGAGGTACACCGCGCCCATCCCGCCCTCGCCGATCTTGGCCTCGATCCGGTACCGGCCGATCCGCGTGGGGTCGTCCGGACGCAGCTCGCGCAGGGAGGACGCTCGCGGCCCGTCCATGGTGATCACCTTTTCCCCGCGAGCCGCGTCTTGGCGGCCGCCTCCACGGCGGCACGCGGCTCCGACTTTTCCTTACGATGACAGAGGGCGGCCCCAGGTTCTAGCGTCCGCGGATCAATGGAAATCGCGGGCCTTGACCCGCCCCGGCACGGGCAGCCGCCGCAGCCGGGTCGCGCGGACGTTCGCGACCCCGTCGGCGCGCTCCAGCCGCCCGCCGACCAGCAGCGCCTGCGCGTCGACGGCGAGGCCCCGGTACCGCTGGAACACCGCGGGCGGGCACACCACGTTGATGATCCCGGTCTCGTCCTCCAGCGTCATGAACACGATGCCGCCGGCGGTCGGGGGCCGCTGCCGGTGGGTGACCAGCCCGGCGACGACGACGTTCGTCTCGCCCGGCGTCCCGGCGAGCCGCGCCGCCGACAGCGCGCCGAGCTCGTCCAGGGCCTCCCGGACGTGCGCGACCGGATGGACGCGGGAGACGCCGGTGGCCCACAGGTCGGCGAGGGTCTCCTCGACGGGCGTCATCGCGGGCAGCGCGGGCGCCGACGCACCGGGCGTCACGCCCTCCAGCCGCCCCGGCCCGGATCCGGCCAGCGCGCCCGCCGCCCACAGCGCCTCGCGCCGCGACAGGCCGAGCCCGTCGAACGCGCCCGCCGTGGCGAGCGCCTCCAGGGCCCCGGCCGACAGCGGCACGCGCCGGGCGAGGTCCTCCATGCTCGCGTAGGGGCGTCCCGCCGCGATCGCCTCCGCCGTGTCGTCGCCCAGGTTCCGGATCCCCGACAGCCCGAGCCGGATCGCCGGCTGGGGCTCGCCCGGCGCGTGCGGATGGTCGGAGACGACCTCGACCGGCTCCTCCAGCGTCGGGTGCACGCCGCTGGCGTTGACGTCGACGCCCCGGACCACGACACCGTGGTGCCGGGCGTCCGCGATGAGGCTCTGCGGGCTGTAGAACCCCATCGGCTGGTTCCGCACGAGAGCGGCGGTGAACGCGGCCGGGTAGTGCCGCTTCAGGTAGGCGCTCGCGTAGACGAGGTGGGCGAAGCTCTGCGCGTGCGACTCGGGGAACCCGAAACCGGTGAAGCCGAGGATCTTCTCGTAGACGCTCTCCGCGATGTCGGACGGGATGCCGCGCTCGGCCATCCCGTCCAGCAGCCGGCGCCGCAGCCGCTCCACCCGCTCGGGGGCGCGCTTGGCGCCCATCGCCTGCCTGAGCTGGTCGGAGTCCGCCGGCGTGAACCCGGCGCAGTCGACGGCGAGCTGCATCATCTGCTCCTGGAACAGCGGGACGCCGAGCGTCCGGCCGAGCGCGGGCTCCATCAGCGGATGCGGGCAGACCGCGGGCTCCTCGCCCTTCCGGCGCCGCAGGTACGGGTGGACGGACCCGCCCTGGATCGGCCCCGGCCGGATCAGCGCCACCTCCACCACCAGGTCGTAGAACCTCCGCGGCCGCAGCCGCGGCAGCGTCGCCATCTGCGCCCGCGACTCCACCTGGAACACCCCGACCGTGTCGGCGTCGCACAGCATGTCGTACACCGGGGTGTCGTCGGGCGGGACGGATTGCAGGTCGTAGCGGCGGCCGTGGTGCTCGTCCACGAGGTCGAAGCAGTCGTGCAGGGCGGCGAGCATGCCGAGGCCGAGCAGGTCGAACTTGACCAGGCCCGCCGCGGCGCAGTCGTCCTTGTCCCACTGCAGGACGCTGCGGCCCGGCATCGTCGCCCACTCGATCGGGCAGATCTCCCCGACCGGCCGGTCGGCGATCACCATGCCGCCGGAGTGGATGCCGAGGTGCCGGGGCAGCTTCAGCATCCGGTCGGCCAGGTCGAGCACCGGCGCCGGGACGTCGGTCTCCGAGCCGACGGGGTCGCGCGGGTCGATGCCCTTCGACCAGGCGTCCTGCTGGCCGGGGGAGAAGCCGAGCGCGCGGGCCGCGTCCCGGACGGCCATCCGCGGCCGGTAGCTGATGACGTTCGCGACCTGCGCCGTGCACTCCCGCCCGTACTTGCGGTAGACGTACTGGATGGCCTCCTCGCGGCGCTTGTGCTCGATGTCGAGGTCGATGTCGGGCGGCCCGTCCCGCCCGGGGGACAGGAACCGCTCGAACAGCAGGCCGTGCCGGACGGCGTCCACGCCCGTGATGCCGAGCGCGTAGCAGACCGCCGAGTTGGCCGCCGAGCCGCGCCCCTGGCACAGGATGTTCTCGCGCCGGCAGAACTCCACGATGTCGTGGACGATCAGGAAGTAGCCGGGGAAGCCGAGCTGCTCGATGACGTCGAGCTCCTTGGCGATCTGCGCGTACGCCCCCGGCTCCCGCTCCCGCTCGGGCGGACCGTACCGCGTGAGCGCGCCCTCCTTCACCAGGTGCCGCAGCCAGCTCGCCTCGGTGTGCCCGTCCGGGACCGGCCAGTCGGGCAGCCGGGGCGCGACCACGTCGAAGCCGAACCGGCACTCGCGCGCGAGCGCGACCGTCCGCTCCAGGACGCCGGGGAACCGCGCCAGCCGCCTCGCCATCTCGGCGCCGGACCGGATGTGCGCGGTGCCGCTCGCCGGGAGCCAGCCGACCATGTCGTCCAGGCTCCGGCGGGCCCGGACGGCGGCGAGCGCCTGCGCCAGCCGCGCGTCCGCTCCCGGCGCCGCGAAGTGCACGTTGTTGGACGCCACGACCTCGACCCCGGCGCGTCCCGCCAGCTCGAACAGGGCGTCGTTGCGGAGGTCGTCGTCCGGTTGGTCGTGGTCGATCAGCTCGACGAACACGTTGTCACGGCCGAACATGGCGACCAGGTTCCGCAGTTCGCGGTCGGCGGCGTCCGGCCCGCCCGCCTCCAGCGCCGCCGGGACGGGGCCCTTCCGGCAGCCGGTCAGCACCGCCCAGCGGCCGTCGTGCGCGCCGGCGAGCGCCTCCAGGTCGTAGACGGGACGGCCCTTGCTCCCGCCCGCGAGCTGCGCCGACGTGATCGCCGAGCACAGCCGGGCGTACCCTTGCGGGCCGCGCGCCAGGACGAGCAGGTGCCGCCCGGCCGGGTCGGGCTCCCCGGTCTGCGGACCCGGCAGGCCGAGGCTCAGCTCGGCGCCGAAGACCGTGCCGATCCCGGCGTCGTGCGCGGCCTGCGCGAACTGCACCGCCCCGTACATGCCGTCGTGGTCGGTGACCGCCATCGCCTCCACGCCGAGCCGCGCCGCCTCCGCGACGAGCGACGCGGGATCGCTGGCCCCGTCCAGGAAGCTGAACGACGAGTGGACGTGCAGCTCCGCCCACGGGACCTCGGCCTCGGCGCGGCGCGGGACCTCGGGCGCCGGCGCCGGTGCGTCGACCGCCCGCTCGGACGGTCGCCATGACAGCCGCTCCTCGAACTCCCGCCACGAGATCGGCAGGTTGTACCAGTTAGTCATAGACGGCCTCGACGTGCCACCGGCCGCCCTCGACGGCGAGCAGGTAGGCGGCGCCGCCTTCGGTGGCGACCTGGAAACGCGCGCGGCGCCGGGACGTGTCCGCGTCCCACCAGCGCTCGTCGGCGGGCCACGGGCCCGTCCAGCCGGTCACGGCGGCGGGCCGCCCGCGGACCACGAGCGTCGCGGGCGGCGCCGACACCTCGCACCGCGCCGACACGGCCACCGCCTCGCCGGACGCGTCGACCAGCTCCGCCGGCGACGGCGACGCGGGGACGACGGCCGGCGCGGGACCCGTCACGCGTCCCGGCCACGGCCCTTCGGGCAGGCCCGAGGGAGCCAGGTCGCCGACCGGCACCCGGACGATCCGCTCACCCGGCCCGCGGCCGCCCACGAGCACCGGCCGGGTGATCCCCCGGTGCCCGAGCAGCGCCTGGACGCGGTCGGCGGCCCGCGTGATCCGGTCGGTGACGGCCGTCCGGCCCCACAGCGCCTCCTGGCGGCCCTCGTCCGGGACGATCTGGTCGGGCGCCAGCTCCACCCACGTGACACCGCCCCAGACGTCCTCGGCACTGCCTCCCTGCCAGGCCGACAGCTGCCAGCGCACCCGTTCGGCGACGGCCAGCGCAGACAGCCCCTCGTGCCGCCACAGCCGCCGCAGCACGTGCCCGTCGGCGAACCCGACCGCGACCTCCAGCCGGACGCAGGCCAGCCCGTCCGACGCGAGCCCCTCGTGCAGTTCGCCCGCGAGCCGCTTCGCCGCGAACACCACCCGCTCGGCCTGCTCGGCGGGCGGGTCGAAGTCGCCGCGCACCGACAGGTCCGCCGCGCCCCGGACGGGCGCGAGCGGGCGCGGCTCCTCGCCGCGCGCCAGCCGGTGCGCGAGCGCGCCGTCCGCCCCGAACCGGCCGGCGACGTGCCCGGACGGCAGGGCCGCGAAGTCGCCGAGCGTCCTGATCCCGAGCCGCCGCAGCAGGTCGGCCAGCTCCGGACGATCGAGCACCGGCAGCGGATAGGGCGCGAGGAACGCCGCCGCGCCGCCCTCCGGGACCACGACGCCGCCGTCCCCGGCCCGCGCCGCCAGCTCCGCGGCGAACAGCCCGTCCGCGACGCCGGACCCGCAGTCGTGCCCCGCCTCCACCACCGTGTCCTGCACCAGGACGCGCAGCGCCTCCTCGCCGCCGTAGAAGCGGGCCGGTCCGCGCGCCGCGATCGCGCACAGCCCAGGCCGCACCACCTCCACGCGGGGCGCCAGCTCCGCGACCGCCGCCACGACCTCCTCGAACAGCCGTCCTTCGGCGTCCGGCTCCCGGTCCCGGACGACCAGCTCGGGGCAGCGCCGCTGCGCGTCCCGGAGCCGCTGCCCGCGCCGCACCCCCGCCGCGCGCGCCGCCGCCGAGCACGCCGCGATCCGGCCCTGCGCGACCGCGGCCCCGGCCGTCGCCGCGTCGATCCCGACGGCGGTGACCGGCCAGTCCGGGCACCACACGACCAGCACCCGCGTCACGCGATCCCCTCCTTCGCCGCCGCCCGCACCAGCGGCGGCACACCGGACGGCCGGGGATGGACGGGCCCGCCGGCCGACACGAGCTCCAGGGGGCGGCGCACGGTCTCGTCCGGCCTGACCGTGCCGTCGGGGGCGGGGAGCCACAGGCGGGCGCTGCGGCCGGCGCCGGGCGCGTCGCGGCCCTCGGCGGTGACCTGGACGCGGCGGCCGGTCAGCCGCCCGTGGCCGTCGCCGAGACCGTCCCAGGCGGCCTCGTCCAGCCGCAGGCGGAGCCGGGTGCCCGGCCAGTCGCGGGCGAACGCGCCGGTCAGCGCCAGGACGCAGCCGTGCCTGCGGGCCAGCGCCGACAGCCGCCGGACGGCCGCCGCCCCCGGCCGCTCCGGCGGGCGCAGCAGGATCAGCTCGACGGCCTCCGCGAGGGCGGCGACCACGTCCGGCCACCGGTCGCCCGGGTCGTCGACGAGGAGCAGCCGCTCCGGGGCGGCGCCCATCCCGGCGGCGGCGAGCACGCCGAAGTCCGGGACGCCGACGACGCCGCACCAGCCGCCGGTGCCGTCCTCGCCGCCGTGCCGGGACACGCCCGCCACGAGCGCGAGGCCGAGGGACGCGGCGCCGAGCCCGACGACCGAGCCGGGCCGCAGCCCGCCGCCGGGCAGCACGGAGCGCAGCGCGGGCAGCACGGGTACGGTCTCCCCGGTGTGCGGCGACCGGAGCGGTGCCGTGTCCAGCACCGCCGAGAGGTCCCGCAGCGCGGCCTCCGGCACTCTCGTCCTCCTCTCGAACGCCCCCTGCACAATTTCGAACACAAGTTCGACTTCTGTCAAGTTGTCGCAGGTCACGCAGCGGAGTCGCAGCGGGTGGAACGCCCGATGGCGTGGGGGTTCGAGGGATTTTGCGGGCATTATGGGACGCATGACGAGCGACGTGCGCACCCTGGAGTGGACCGGCGACGGGCTGCGCCTGCTGGACCAGACCGTCCTGCCGGGGCGCGTCGAGTACGTCGCGGCGCACGACGTCGGCACGCTCGTGGACGCGATCCGGCGGCTGGTCGTGCGCGGCGCGCCCGCGCTGGGCGTCGCCGGCGCGTTCGGCGTCGCCATCGCCGTCCGGCAGGCCGAGCGCGAGGGATGGGACGACGCGGCCCGCGACGCCGCGATCGCGCGGATCCGCGAGGCCCGCCCCACGGCCGTGAACCTCGCGGCCGGCGTCGACCGCGTCCTGCCCTTCGCCGGCAAGGGCGCCGACGCGGTGGCGGCCGAGGCGCAGGCGCTCCTGGACGAGGACGTGCGCGGCAACCGGGCGATCGGCGTGCACGGCGCCTCCTGGATCCTCGGCCGCGCGGGCGACCGGCCCCTGCGCGTCCTCACGCACTGCAACGCCGGCGCGCTCGCCACCGCCGGATGGGGCACCGCGCTCGGCGTCGTCCGCGAACTGCACCGGCGGGGCCGCGTCGAGATCGTCTACGCCGACGAGACCCGCCCGCTGCTGCAGGGCGCCCGGCTCACCGCCTGGGAACTCGACCGGGCCGGGATCCCGTGCGTCGTCCAGGCGGACGGCGCCGCGCCCAGCACGATCCTGCGCGGCCTCGCCGACGTCGCGGTCATCGGCGCCGACCGGATCGCAGCCAACGGCGACACCGCCAACAAGATCGGTTCGGTGGGCGTGGCGCTGGCCTGCCACGCCGCCGGGATCCCCTTCGTCGTCGCCGCGCCCTGGAGCACCGTCGACCCGGCCCTCCCCGACGGCGGCGGCATCCCCATCGAGGAGCGCCCCGCCGAGGAGGTGCTGACGTGGGGCGGTACCAGGACCGCCCCCGATCGCGTGGACGCGTACAACCCCGCGTTCGACGTCACGCCCGCCCGCCTCGTGACCGCGCTGGTCACCGAGACGGGCGTGCTGGAGGTGTCGGCGGGATCGACCCCCGGCGGCGTCAGGGGCTGAGAGTGCGGGTCGCGGCGCGCAGGCTCGCGTACAGCCTCGCCTCGTACGCCTTCGCCGTCCGGACGTCATGGTCGATGAACAGGGCGTCGTTCAGCGCGGGAAGCCGCTGCGTGGCATATCCGGTGTCGATGCCGGGCGCGTAGATCTGGTGCCGGTACCAGGGGCGGCCGGGAAGCCCGGCCGCCGTCAGTAGGTCGCGCTCGGTCTGCATGATCTTGCCGTTGAGGCGGCGGAACGCGGCCGTGTCGCCCCTGCGGAGCGCCTCGTCCGCGCGCGTCTGCAGCGCCTCGGCGGCGCGCTGCCACGCCTTGGCCTGCTCGATGTCGCGCGACACGTCCACGACGACGGATCCGAGCCGCTTGCGCTGCTCGGCGGTGAAGTCGTCCAGGTACTGGGCGGTCTCCGCCGCGTAGGGGCGGTAGCCCAGCGCGACGACGTCGGCGTTCGCCAGCCGCAGCGTCGCGATGCCCGCAAGCCGCGACATCGCCGCGTGGTACTCCCAGGTTGGATCACCGAAGTGCGACATCCAGTAGAAGTCGTCGCAGGCGCAGTGGTAGTTCCCGGCGTTCCCCGTCGAGGACGAGCCCATGTCCATCGCGGGGACCCCGTACCGCTGGAAGAACGCCTGGAAGTCCGAGCCGCCGCCGATGCGGGAGATCGGCGTCTTCCCGTCGTTCTGCGCCTTCCACGCCTCGTAGAGGGACCCGTCCGTGCCGGGCCAGCGCACCTCCTTGGACGCGTCGATGACGGACCGGTCCAGCGCGGGCGTCGCCGCGGCGCCGAAGTTCGAGCCGCCGGCACCGTCCATGTTCACGTAGGCGACGGCGTTGCGGAGCTGGGCCGCCCGCTGCTCGGCGTACTCGGTCGACCCGAACAACCCGTACTCCTCACCGTCCCAGGTGGCCAGGACGATGGTCCGCCTGGGCCGCCACCCCTGTTTGAGGAGCCTGCCCAGCGCGCGCCCCACCTGGAGCACGTTCTCCGTGCCGGAGAGGTTGTCACTGCTGCCGTACGCCCACGTGTCATGGTGGGCGCCGAGGATGACCTCCTGCTCGGGGTGCTCACTCCCGGGGATGCGCACGGTGACGTCCCACAGCGGACGCACCTGGAACGTGTTCTTCAGAACGAGGTGGACGTTCGTGCCGCCCGGCCCGATCCGGTAGGTGAACGGCAGGCCGCCCTGCCAGTCCTTCGGAGCCTCCGCACCCGTGAGCGCGCGCAGCAGCGGCTCGGCCGCGCCGTAGGAGATCGGCGTCGTCGGGATGAGCCCCTTGAGCATCGGCGCCTGCGACGGCGGGATGCGGCGGGCGCCCTTCACCGCGGGCCGGCCGGGCGTCTGCGGATCGCCGGCCGCGAGCTGGATCTGCGCGATGCTGCCCCGCTGGATGCCGTCCGGGGCGCGCCACGGCCCGTCCGGGTACACCGGGCCGCGCGCGTACCCGTCGTCGGCCGGGTCGGAGTAGATCAGCACGCCCTTCGCGCCGTGCCCGGCGGCCTCGCGCGGCTTGATGCCGCGGAACACCGACCCGTACCGGACGAGCACGATCTTGCCCTTCACCGAGACGCCGCGCTCGGCGAGCAGCGCGAAGTCCTCCGGCCGCCCGTAGTTGGCGTACACGACCTCGCCCCGGACGTCCCCGGACGGCGAGAAGCCGTTGTGCGACGGGATGACCTCGTCGAAGTGCCTCTGCCAGGGCCGCTTCTTCTCCTTGACGGGGAGGTCGCGGTACCGGGGAGCGGTCATCTCGACCTTCACGCGCCGCGGCATGGACAGGTACGCGTAGTACGTCCGGATCTCGGGCTTGAGCCCGTACGACCGGAAGTGCCGGACGATGCGCTGGACGCGGTGCCAGTCGCCGGTCGTCGTGGTCAGGCCCGGTTCGGCCGACAGTTCGGCGTCCAGGGCGCGGGCCACCGCCGCGGACGGCACGGCGCCGAACCGCCGCTCGTACTGCCGCTGCCATGCGGCGTGCGCGTCGGTGAAGCCTGCGATCGGGTCGTGTCCGGCGGGGGACGAGGCTGCGGCGGGGACGGCGGCGGCCATGGTGAGCACCAGGGCGGGGGCGCTCAACGCCGCCAGTGCCCGGGTTCGGGAGCGGAACACCAGCGTTACCTCCAGTACGCCTGTCGACGGTGCGGTGCGAGTGCGCCCGGAACGTACGTCCCGATGGACCGGGGATCCAGGTCGCCTGCCGGATCCGGCCATCCCGTCACCCGGATCGTCCATCATGGTGATCGTGCCGACCTCCCCGAACCCCGACGCCACGCCGCGTCCGGCGCAGCTTGACGCGGTCTTGGAACGGATCACCTACGCCAACGAGGACACCGGCTACACGGTCGCGCGCGTCGCGACCGCCAAGAGCGGCCCGGACCTGCTCACCGTGGTCGGCGCGCTGCTCGGCGCGCAGGTGGGGGAGAGCCTGCGGCTGACCGGCCGGTGGCGCTCGCACCCGAAGTACGGCAGGCAGTTCGAGGTCGACTCGTACACGACCGTGCTGCCGGCGACGATCCAGGGCATCCGCCGCTACCTCGGCTCCGGCATGATCAAGGGGATCGGGCCGGTGATGGCCGACCGGATGGTCGGGCACTTCGGCACCGACATCCTCCGCGTCATCGAGGAGGAGCCGCAGCGGCTCGTCGAGGTCCGCGGCCTCGGCCCGAAGCGCAGCAAGCGGATCGGGGACGCGTGGGAGGAGCAGAAGGCCATCAAGGAGGTGATGGTCTTCCTGCAGGGCGTCGGCGTCTCCACCTCCCTCGCCGTCCGCATCTACAAGCAGTACGGCGACCAGTCGATCGACACGGTGCGCAAGCGGCCGTACCAGCTCGCGTCGGACGTGTGGGGCATCGGCTTCAAGACGGCCGACACGATCGCCCAGGCCGTCGGCATCCCGCACGACAGCCCCGAGCGGATCAAGGCGGGGCTCCAGTACACGCTGTCGGAGGGCGCCGACGACGGGCACTGCTTCCTGCCCGAGCCGAACCTCGTCACGGCGGCGGAGAAGATCCTCGGCGTGCCGAAGGAGCTGATCGTCCCGGCGCTGGACGAGCTGGCCGCCGACGAGGGCGTCGTCCGGGAGCCGATCCCGGGCGAGGGCGAGGACGCCGCGACGATACCGGCGGTGTACCTGGTTCCGTTCCATCGGGCCGAGCGCTCCCTCGCCCGCGGTCTCCTCGAACTCCTCGACGCGCCCACCGACCGGCTCAAGGCGTTCGCCGACGTCGACTGGGACAAGGCCCTCCCGTGGCTGAGGAAGCGCACCGGCCAGGCCCTCGCCGCCGAGCAGGAGGAGGCCGTGAGGCTCGCGCTGACCTCCAAGGTCTCGGTGCTGACCGGCGGTCCCGGCTGCGGCAAGAGCTTCACCGTCCGGTCCGTGGTGGAGCTGGCCGCCGCGAAGAAGGCCAAGATCGTCCTGGTGGCGCCGACCGGGCGGGCGGCCAAGCGGCTCGCCGAGCTGACCGGGCACGAGGCCGCGACCGTCCACCGCCTCCTCCAGCTCCAGCCCGGCGGCGACCCCAAGTACGACCAGGACAACCCGCTCGACGCCGACCTGGTCGTGGTCGACGAGTCCTCCATGGTCGACCTGATCCTCGCGAACAAGCTGGTGAAGGCGATCCCGCGCGGCGCGCACCTGCTGCTCGTCGGGGACGTCGACCAGCTGCCGTCCGTCGGCGCGGGCGAGGTCCTCGCCGACCTCCTCGGCGCCGAGGTGATCCCGCGCGTCCGGCTGACGAAGATCTTCCGGCAGGCCCAGGAGTCCGGCATCGTCGTCAACGCGCACCGCGTCAACGCCGGCGACCACCCGCACACGCGCGGCTACAACGACTTCTTCCTGTTTCCGTGCGAGGAGCAGGACGAGGCCGCCGAGCTGACCGTCGACGTCGTCGCGAACCGGATCCCGCGCAAGTTCGGCCTCGACCCGCGCCGGGACGTCCAGGTCCTCACGCCCATGCACCGGGGGACGGCCGGGGCGGGCTCCCTCAACAATCTGCTGCAGGAGGCGCTGACCCCGCACGACGACTCCCGGCCCGAACGCCGCTACGGCGGCCGCGTCTTCCGCGTCGGCGACAAGGTCACCCAGCTCCGCAACAACTACGACAAGGGCGAGGCGGGCGTCTTCAACGGCACGGTCGGCGTCGTCGCGAAGGTCGACCTCGAAGAGCAGTCGCTCACCGTCCTGACCGACGAGGACGAGAGCATCGACTACGCCTTCGAAGAGCTGGACGAACTCGCCCACGCCTACGCGATCACGATCCACCGGTCGCAGGGCAGCGAGTACCCGGCGGTCGTCGTCCCGCTCACGACCGGCGCGTGGATGATGCTGCGCCGCAACCTCCTCTACACGGGCATCACCCGCGCGAAGAGGCTGGTCGTCCTGGTCGGCTCGCGGCGCGCCCTCGCGGCCGCCGTCCGCACCGCCGGCGCGGGCCGCCGCCACACCGCCCTCTCGCACCGCCTGTCTCAGCGGTAGGGGCCTGTCTCAGCGGTAGCGGGCGAGCTCCCAGGGGTCGTGGGCGCAGAACACCTCGACCTCGCCGCCGCACGCCAGTTCCCGGAGCCGCGCGACGTTCGCGAGCCGCAGTTCCCGGTCCACTTCGCCGCCCGCCTGGACCAGCTCCATCAGCGGATGGACGACCGGCTCGGCGCGGTCGACCTCACCGTGGTACATGTACGCGTCCCCGGCGTGCAGCAGCCACCGGCCGCCGTCGCGCACCGCGACGCCCGCGTGCCCCGGCGTGTGCCCGCCGAGCGGGACGAGCAGGATCTCCTCCGGCACACCGTCCAGAGCCCGGACACCGTCGAAGCCGTGCCACGTCTCGCCTCCGCCGTCCTCGTAGGCGACCCATTTCGGGCCGTGGGCGAGCTGCGCCGGGGTCTTGCCGCCGTCCGCGCGCTCGGCCTCGAAGAGGTGCACCGCCGCGTCCGGGAAGTCGCTCAGCCCGCCGGCGTGGTCGCGGTGCAGGTGCGTCGGGACGATGTGCCGGACGTCGGCGGGGGAGTACCCGAGCGCCTCCACCTGCCGGACGGCCGTCGCCGCCGGATCCAGCGTCGGCCCGGTCATCTCCACCCAGTCGTCGAGCAGCCGCTCGGACGGGTGCTCGATGTCGCCGAGGCCGATCCCGGCGTCCACGAGGACGAGGCCGGAGGAGTCCGTCTCGACCAGCAGCACGTGGCCGGCGGCGCGCGCGGGCCGCAGCGGGCTCCCGGGCCCGTCGGCGGGCTCGATCTCCCGCATGGGGGCGCAGTCGAGGTGGTGGACGCGCATGGGGACTCCTCAGAGAAGGCCGGCGAGCTGCCGGGTGACCTGGTGGATGACGGACACGTCCCGCCGGACGCGGGCGAGCATGACGGCGCCCTGCAGCGACGACAGGACCAGCGCGGCGAGCGGCCCGACGCGCTCCTCGGGCACGCCCCAGCCGCGCAGCGCGGCGCGGAGCCCGCGCAGCCACTCCTCGTACGCGGTGTCGCAGGCGGCCTGGATGGCCTCGTTCTCGGCGGCCGTCTCCAGCGCCACGGTCGCGATGGGGCAGCCCTTGCTGAACTCCGACTCGCGGAGGCTCCGCGCGAAGTGGTCGCCGATGGCCGCGAGCCCGGCCGGCCCGTCCGGCGCGGCGAGGACGGCCTCGGTGAGCGCCTCGCCGACCGTCCGGCCGGACAGCGCCACCGCCTCCGACGCGAGCTGCTCCTTGCCCTCGGGGAAGTGGAAGTACAGCGAGCCCTTCGGCGCCCCGCTCTCGGCGAGGACCTGGTTCACCCCCGTCCCGTGGTAGCCCTGCCGCTGGAACAGCTCCGCGGCCGTCCGCAGGATCCGCTCTCTGGTCTCTCCGCGCGGTGCCATGACCTCAGACTAGACAGACCGGTCTACCGAGTCCAACCTGTGCCGACGGCCTCGAAACTTTTCGATGGAGAAATGTGTACTCAAAGGCGCTGATCAGAAAGATATCGAGAATCCGATGGCGAAAGTTTCTCTGAATGCATTGACACTTTTCGGAGACGTTTCCACAATGAGGTTCCCCCGCCCCCTGGAGGAACACGGATGACTCAGCACGCTCCCCCGCTCGGCGGGTTCCGGAGGAGGTCCTCCGGAACCCGCCGCCCGCTGATCCTCGCCGCCGTCCTGACGCTGGCGGCCGCCTTCCTGGTGAGCCTGTCCGCCACGACCGGGCTCGCGGCCCAGCGCGGCGCCGCCGCCGTCCCGCTCGCCGCCGACAACTGCAGCGCGGGCTATGTCGGCCTGACCTACGACGACGGCCCCACGTCGGGCTTCACGTCCACGCTGCTGTCCACCCTGCAGCAGAACGGCGTCCGCGCCACCCTGTTCAACATCGGGCAGAACGCCCAGAACAACCCGTCGCTGGTCAGCGCGGAGAAGAACGCCGGCATGTGGATCGGCAACCACAGCTGGACGCACCCGCACCTGACCCAGATGTCGCAGTCGCAGATGCTCTCCGAGCTGCAGCGGACGCAGCAGGCGATCCAGCAGACGACCGGCACCGCGCCCAAGCTGTTCCGGCCCCCGTACGGGGAGACCAACTCCACGCTGAGGGCGGTCGAGCAGCAGCTCGGCCTGACCGAGGTCATCTGGGACGTCGACTCGCAGGACTGGAACGGCGCCTCCACCGCCCAGATCGTGCAGCGGGCGGGCCAGCTCCAGAACGGCCAGGTCATCCTGATGCACGACGGCTACAACACCACGATCCAGGCCATCCCGCAGATCGTCGCGAACCTCAAGAGCCGGAACCTGTGCCCCGGCATGATCTCGCCGTCCACCGGCCGGGCCGTCGCGCCCGACGGCAGCGGCGGCGGGAGCACGACGCCTCCCGGCGGCGGGGGCGGCGACACGTGCACCGCGCAGATCTCCCAGGGCCAGCAGTGGAGCGACCGGTTCAACCTGTCGGTCACCATCTCCGGGACGAGCACCTGGATCGCCACCGTGACCGTGCACAGCCCGCAGAAGATCATCGCGACCTGGAACGGCTCGCCGACATGGGACGCGAGCGGCAACGTGATGACCATGCGGCCGAACGGCAGCGGCAACACGTTCGGCTTCACCATCCAGCACAACGGCAACTGGACCTGGCCGACGGTCTCCTGCAGCGCCTGACCTTCCCGAGCACGCGCACCCCGCCCGCGGCGCGGCGGCCCTCGGCCGCCGCGCCGCTCCCATGCGGTGACCGCCCACGCCCTCTCCCGCCCCGGCCCTTCCCGGGGGCTTGACCTCAATCAAGCTTCAGGTTGGAGGCTGGCGGGGACGTTGACTCGTGGGAAGGGTGCTGTTCATGCGTGCGATACAGGTGGCCTCGTTCGGCGGTCCGGAAGTGCTGTCCCTTGCGGACGTGCCCGCCCCGGTGCCAGGCCCCGGCCAGGTGGTCGTCGGGATGGCCGTTGCGGACGTCATCTTCCTCGACACCCTGTTGCGGAGCGGCTGGGGCCAGGACTTCTTCCCCCGGACGCCGCCGTACGTGCCGGGCGGCGGGGGCGCGGGCGAAGTGGTGGAGGTCGGGGAAGGCGTGGATCCGGCATGGATCGGGCGGCGCGTGGTCGTCCGGACCGGTGCCGGCTACGCCGAGCGGGTCGTCGCCGGCGAAGGCGAGATCATGCCGGTGCCGGACGGCCTGGCGACCGAGGTCGCCGCGGCCCTCGTGCACGACGGTACGACCGCGCTCGGCTTCGACCGGCTGGGCAGGCCGGAGAAGGACGAATGGGTGCTCGTCACGGCGGCGGCGGGCGGGGCGGGCTCGCTGCTCGTCCAGCTGGCGGTGGACGCCGGGGCCCGGGTGGCGGCCGCGGCGTCCAGCGAGGGCAAACGGGCCCTGGCCCGCGATCTCGGCGCGGAGGCCACCGTCGACTACACGCGGCCTGACTGGATCGAGCAGGTCCGCGAGGCGACCGGTGGCGGTGCCGCGCTGGTCTATGACGGTGCGGGCGGCGCGCTCGGGACGGCCTCTTTCGACGCCACTGCCGACGGCGGCCGGTTCGTCACCTACGGCACCGCCGAGGGCTTCGCCGCCCCCGACCCCGAGGTGGCGGCGCGCCGGTCCATACGGGTGTTCACCCCGCTGATGGACGGCCCGCCGGACGAGAGGACCGTGCGGGAGCTGCTCGGCCTGGCGCTGGAGAAGGCCGTCGAGGGACGGCTGCGGCCGGTGATCGGTGCCGCCTATCCGCTCGAACGGGCCGCCGACGCCCACCGGTCACTGGCCGCGCGCACCACGGTGGGCAAGTCGCTGCTACTGATCGGCTCCACGCCCGTCTCGCCATGACGCCGGTGATGGTCGACACGTCTCGGCCGTGCGTCCGGCGGCGGTGGTCATTGCAATGGCACGGGGAGGCGGTCGTAATTCGCCCCCCAATTGTTGACCGTTCACTTCTGCGGGCGTCCCCGCGCGCTCGCTGGTTGATGATTCAATTGCCCCCGGTTATCGCGCGGGGCGAGGGTCATCTTGATGTCGTCGGCGGCCCATAGGACGAAGCGTCCTCACGTTCGCCTGCTCACCCGACCAGGCCGAGATGCTGGCCGACCACCGCAAGGGCGAATCCGATCTCGTGCAACGGGACGGCATGTGGTTCCTGCTGGCCACCTGCGATGTCCCTGAACCCGAGGTGTTCGAGCCGGTCGACTGGGTGGGGGTGGACCGCGGCATCGTCAACCTGGCCACCACCTCCGACGGCGACAACGGGGCGTCGGCTGGGCCGGTACCGGCGGTGGCAGGCCCGCAAACGCGCCGAACTCCAAGCCGCCCGCACCCGATCGGCCGCCCGGCTGCTGAAGAAGCGGGCCCGCCGCGAGGCGCGGCACGCCACGCATGTCAACCACACGATCGCCAAACAGGTCGTCGCCGTCGCGGCACGCACCGGACGCGGCATCAAGGACCGAACGAGCAAGCCCGGTCCTTCAGGGCCGAGTAGTTGACCTGGTAGTCGTGCAGCCCGCCGGCCGCGGCGATGGCCGCCGCGCCGTCATTTTCGGTGGCCGGTCCGGGGATCTGCGATGGGGTGCCGACGTCGCCTCGCATTTGCGTTCTCCCGCGTCAGGATCGTCGATTCGGTTGTTCCCGAGTTGATCACAATGCTTACATGTTGTCGCATACTTCGCGATAAGACCGGACAGAAAAGCGCCCATGACGACCGGCCGGGAGAAGACACTGGACACCGTCGATCCGACGACGCCGAACGTCCCGCGGATGTACGACTACCTGCTCGGCGGCAAGGACAACTACGCCGCCGACCGGGAGGCCGTGGAGGAGGTCGTCCGGCACGCGCCCGACACGCCGTTCCTGGCGCGCGAGAACCGGGCCTTCCTGCGTCGGGCGGTGCGCTTCCTGGCCGAGTCGGGGATCCGGCAGTTCATCGACATCGGCTCCGGCCTGCCCACCCAGGGCAACGTGCACGAGATCGCGCACGAGATCGCCCCGTCCGCCCACGTCGTGTACGTGGACATCGAACCGGTCGTGCTGGCCCACGGGCGGGCCCTGCTCGCCGGGACGCCCGAGGTGACCGTCATCCAGGGCGACGCCCGCCGCACCGGGGACATCCTGGACGACCCGGAACTGAAAAGGCTCATCGACTTCGACCAGCCGGTCGCCGTGCTGATGCTCGCCGTCCTGCACTTCATCGGCGACGGGGACGACCCGCCCGGCATCGTGGCGCGGCTCCGCTCCGCCATGGCTCCGGGCAGCTACCTCGCGGTGTCGCACGTGACCGCCGACTTCGACGCCGACAGCCGCGTCCGGGACGCCGGCGCCGTGTACAAGAGGGCCACCTACCAGCTCACCCTGCGCAGCCGCGCCCAGGTCACCCGCCTGTTCGACGGCTTCGACCTCGTGGAGCCGGGCCTCACCACCCTGTCGATGTGGCGGCCCGACCCCGGCTCGTCCCTTCCGGCCCGCGCCGACCGCCAGTGGTGGTACGCCGGCGTGGCCCGCAAGCCCTCCTGACCCCGCGTGCCGCCTACCGGCCGCCTCGCCTGGACGGCTTCGGGGTCCCGGACGCCAGCCGCCGCCGCGTCCGCGCCTCCAGCCGTGCGTACCAGAGGCGGCCCTCGGCTCCGCAGTCGTCGCGGATGTGCTCCTTCAGCCGCCTGGTCCTGGCGTTGTGATCGCGCAGGTTCGCGGCGCCGAGGCGGATCTCCTCGTCGAGCGATCGCAGGACCGCGTCCATGTCGTCGATCAGCCGCCGGAGCCTGCGCGCCTCGGCGCGGGCGCCCCGGCGGCGGGCCGGGGCTGCGCCGCCGCGGCCCGCCCCGGCGCCCGGCGCGCCCGCGAGCCGCCGTTCCCGCCGGCTGATCCTCGCCAGGCCGGCCGCCACCCGCCGCCGCGTCCGCAGGGCGTCGTGCTTGTGGGCGTACCACTTGTCGGCGATGGCCACGCTCTCCCGGTGCTTCTGCTTGAGCAGTTCGAACCGCGCCTCG
This sequence comes from Actinomadura bangladeshensis, assembly GCF_004348335.1. Classification (GTDB taxonomy): domain Bacteria; phylum Actinomycetota; class Actinomycetes; order Streptosporangiales; family Streptosporangiaceae; genus Spirillospora; species Spirillospora bangladeshensis. The sequence goes on from NZ_SMJW01000038.1 coordinate 24,766, forward strand.
CCGGCTCTCCGCTCGGTGAGCCGGCCGAGGGAGGCCGCCGCGCGTGCGGCGGCCCGCCGGTCCTCGCGGAGCGCCAGTTCGGCGCGCCGGGCCTGCTCAGGCGCGCCGGTCCGGACCGGACGGGCGGCGTAGAACCAGTAGCCGGCCGCGGCCGCGGCGACGACGGCGGAGAGGGCGATCGCCCACGCCAGGAGATCTTCCATCGGTGCCGCCCGCCCGTCAGCGCGCCTGCCGGCGGCGCCAGGCGGCGATCTTCGCCTCGGTCTCGCCGAGGGCGAGCACGTCGCTCAGCGCGATGAGGTTGAGCCGGTTCTCCACGTGCAGCCGCACCACGGCGTTCAGCATCTGGCCCACAATCTCCTGGGCGACCCGGCGCTGCGCCTTGGTCGAGCGGGGATCGGCGACCGTCCGCGCCATGGTGTCGGAGATGTCGAGCATGCGGTCGGCGTGGACGCGGACCAGGCCGGCGCGCTCGCGGTCCCGCTCGAACATGCCGACGATGGCGGCCTGCCGCGTGTGGATCATCCGGGTCACGACGTCGTGCTGCAGGTTGAAGGCCCGGACCTCCAGCGCGTACGCGCCGAGCCTGGCGATGATGGTCGCCGCCGCCGAGAACGGGCTCAGCGCGGTCGCGATCTGCCCCACCGCCGGGTGCAGGCCGGTGACCCTGTCCTGCGCATCGAACCTGACCAGTTCCAGTCCCGCCGCCATGAAACCGCCCCCCATTCTTTTGTACGTCCGCCCTTCAAAGCCCGCTCCGCCCCCGCAGGGCGGGCTTCGAATAAACACTGCCTCCACTCATGTTAACGACCTCACCAGCAGTTCATCCGGGTACTGCCGTGTCAATTCATGGACAGCGGTGTCCATTTTCTGCCCACTTGACATTAGTTGGCCATCGCGCGATCCTGTTTCGGCGATGGACGAACTCGTTCGGGAACTGAAAAGGCTGCGCGGCGGCCGCGGTGTGCACGCGGAGGATCTTTCGCGGCGGGTCGGCCCGCAGTTGCGGGCACTGGCGGGGGCGGCGGAGCGGGCCGGGACCGCGGAACTGCGCCGGCGGCTGGCGGCGGAACTCACCGCCATCGCCGACGGCCTGCCCGACGACCTGCGGCTTGCCTTCCTCGCCGCGCTCGCCCTGCACCCGGACGCCCGGCACCGGCTGGCCGAGGACCGCATGGACTGGCTGGCGGCGCGGCTCGACCGCGGCGTCCGCACGGCGCGCCGGCGCGCCGACGAGGCGATCCGGGCGGTGGCCGAGCGCGCGGCCGCCCGGACCGGGGCGTCCGCCCCGCTGGACGGCGCCGGCGGCGTCCCGGACGGCTGGCACCTGGCCGCGCTCCGCTCGATCGTGCGGCTCGACGGGCCGGCCGTGTCGGTGACCGAGGAGCGCGACGTCGTCGCCGAGACCGGCGGCCTGGACCGGATCGCCCTCTCCACCGGCGTCCCACCGGGTTCGGGACACGCCCGCGAGGACGTCCGGTTCGAGGCGGAGGTGCTGGCCGGCGGCACGCTGGAGCTGGCCGAACGCCTCACCCCCACCTACTTCAGGCACGTCGTGCGGCTGCCGCGGCCGCTGGAGCGGCGGGAGCGGCACCGGGTCACGGTGTCGTACACGTTTCCGCCGGGACGGCGCATCCATCCGCGCTACATGTTCCAGTCGACGAGGCTCTGCGCCCAGTTCGAACTGCAACTCAGGTTCGGCGCCGCGCACCGCGCCGGAAAGGTCTGGCGGATCGACGGGCTGCCCCGCGGAATGGTGGACGACTTCACCGATCCGGCGGCACTCGTCCCGCTCGACCATTTCGGCGAGGTCCGGTTCGACTTCACCGGCCTGCGGACCGGGCTCGCCTACGGCGCGCGTTGGGAGGAATAGCCGGACGGGCGGCATGCGAATACCGCCCGCCCGGCCGATTGATTCCGGGAATGGTCAGCTGTCCGGGTCCATCGTTGTTGTCCTTCCGCTCACGATCTTCGAAAGGAAGCGCTCCCTGCCGGCACCATTGACGCGCGTCCGCGGGCTCGGCGGGCGGGCTCGCACGGGAATGCGCCAGAACGTGCTGACCAGGTGGTCACAAACGGTGCGGTGACGGGGTCACAGCACCGGGACACCCGCCACGATCAGCGGCGCCGGCACCGCCAGCGGGTGCCGGAGCATGCCGTCGGTGTCGGGCGGAAGCCCTTCGACCAGGTCGCCCAGGTCCAGCCGGACGGCCCGCCACCGCGCGCCCCTGCGCCGCTGCGCGGCGCGCACCACCGTGCGGAGCGCCGCGAGCTGGTTGGGCCAGGCCGGACCCGTGCCGAGGAACACGGGCACGAGGTCGTGGAGGGTTCCGGTGAAGTCGGTGGCGCGGCCGGCCTCGAGGAGGACGCCGAGCTTCCTGGTCCCCCAGGCGAGCGTCCGCGCGGGCAGGCCCAGGGCCTCGACCTCGCGGTCGATGGCCTCCATCTCCAGCAGTTCGCCATCGTCCCAGCCGCCGTCCAACCCGTGCCGCCGTTCGACCGCCTTGCGGGCGAAGCGCACTTGGAGGGCGTGGCGCCGGGCGACGTGCGACCATTCGGACCGGGACCTCGCCTCGTGCTCGAACCGGCTCGACAGTGCCGCGACACGGGAGTCGAACCGCGCCAGGTTCACGCGCGGCAGCTCACCGCGGACGACGGCCCGGGAGGTCTCCATGCTGAGGGCGCGCACGGCGTCGTTCACGGCCGACACGTAGCGCTCCTCCTCGTGCGGCCACCGGATCCGAGGGTCGCGCAGCAGGGCGTCCGCATGCCGCAGCCAGAGCCCCGCCGCGTCCCAGAGGCGGTGCACCTCCAGCACGTGGGCACGTTCCCGCGCGGTGATGGCGCGCCTGTGGTCGTCCTGGGGCAGCAGATGCTCGAGCACGTCCAGAACCGGCAGCGCGGCGATGTTGTAGCCGTCGCGGAGCACCCACACCTCCTCCAGCAGGAACGCGATGGCCAGCTCGCGGTCGGGGCGCGCGTGCAGCAGGTGGTGGTGGCCGTCCCGCAGCAGCCCGGCGACGGCGGCGCGGTCGGTGCCGTGACGGCACGCGAGCAGAGCCCGGTACGCGCTCTCCAGGTCGTCGGTGACCGGGTCGGCCGGCGGCCACAGGAGCGGGCTCGCCGGCCCCCGCCCGGTGGCTCTCGCCAGCCGGCGGTCCGCCGCGTCCAGGATCGCCCGGTACGTCTCGGCCCGGACGGCTCCGGCGTGGCGGGACGTCTTCAGGCCCCGGGGCCGCACCGCCCCGCCGGGCGTCGGCCGCCGCCGCTGTTCCCGCCCGCTCGCGGGCAGGAGGTCGCGAGCGGCGTACGACGTCTCGGCGAGGTGGCGGCGGTCCTCGGCGACGGCCCTGCCCACGACGGTGGCGACGCCCTCTTGGACGTCACTCGACCGCACGCCGCCCGGCCGGACCCGGCCGTCCCCGCCCGGCCCGGATGGCGCGGCCGAGCCGGGTCGTCCGGACGGTGCGGGTTCGGACGGTGCGGGTTCGGACGGTGCGGGTTCGGTAACGAAGGACCCGGCGACCACCCGGTCGGCGCGATCGACATGCTGCTCCAAGGCGTACCGGGTCAGCCCTGTCCGCCGGCGCACCTCGGCGCGGCTCCAGGCGTGCCCGTCGCAGACACCCCGGTAATGCCCCCACAGGGTGAGCTCGAACGCGGTGATCGAGCCGTGCTCGGCGGCGTCTCCGGCGCGCCGCCACAGGTCGCGCTGGATCGCAGTGCGCGTCCACCCGTGCGCCGCCGGATAAAGGCCGACCGGTCGCGCCGCTGCCGGTTCGCCTGCGTCCAGCCAGCTGAGCAGTTCGCTCAGTCCGACCTGGGCCGCCGCGAGACGTGCGGCATCGCGGGCGCTATCCAAGGCCGGAGAGGTCGCGGATCGTGACGGTGTTGCGGTCGGTGGGGCGGTTTCCGAGGGAGAGCTGCGGCCATTGGCCGGCGAGTTCCTGGCGGCTGCGCTCGCTCCAGGCTCGGGCTTCGGCACCGCGGGTCTTGTAGAAGTTGAGCGCGTAGCCGCCGGTGTGGACGCGCAGGAGCGTGAAACCGCCCGGGTACTCCTTGACCGCGCCCACTTCCTGCTGGACGACCCGGGGTGCGAGCGGGAACGTCGAGCGCTGGTTGCGGTGCGTGTGGCCGGCGTGGTGGAGGAAGACGCCGGGAGTGCGGTTGTAGGCGGTGAGAATCCGCAGGGACTGGCCCGCGTCCAGGGAGTGGGTGCCGGTTATGGCGAGAGGGTCGTTCTCGGTGAAGAGCGGGTGGTGGCCGAAGACGATGGTGGGACGGTCCGGGTCCTTCGCCAGCTCGGATTCGAACCATGCCCGCTGGTCGGTGGAAAGGCCGCCGGAGTCGCCGCCGTCGCCCGGCTTGTCGTAGGTGTCGAGGCCGATGACGCGCAGGCCCCGCAGGTCGTGGGAGAAGTACGTCCGGCCGGACGGGAAGAAGGCGTCCTTGAAGCAGTCGTTCCCCTGCCACGATCCGGGAGTGCAGGACGCGTAGGGTGCTCCCGCATGGGCCCGGTCATGGTTGCCGCGCGCCACCAGATAGTCGGTGCCCAGCGTGCCGAATGTGTCGAGGATGCTCTTCGCGTTTTCCAGGTCGGCGGGGGCCGCCTCGCTGGAGACGTCTCCGGCGGCCAGGAGATAGGACGCGCCCCGGCTGCGGGCGTCCGCTATGAGGGCCTTCGCCATGACCTCGGGGTAGGGCGGGTGGCCCGGCACCTGCTCGATGCCCTTGATCCACGGAAGCTGCCCGACCAGGCCCGCGACCGTCTCGCCGAGGTGGAGGTCGTTGCACAGGGCGACCGAGAAGAGGTGGCGGCCCGGCGGCGGTTGCGGAGTCGTGAACGCGAACACGTCGCCTTCCGGACGGCCCGCCGCCGAACCGAAGGCCAGCCAGGTCGGCGATGCGGAACGTCCCGCCGAGCGCGCCCTGTAGTAGTAGGTGCGGCCCGGTTCCAGGTCGGTCAGCTCGACGTAGTGGTACGGCGTGTCCGAGGGGCCGTGGGCCGCGGACGTCAGGCGGGACGGGTGCGTCCCGTAGAGCACCTCGGCGTCGGACGGCGCCGGGACCATCCGGCCCAGCCCGTCGTCCGTCCCCGGGACACCCGTGTACCAGGTGAGGACCGCCGACGTCTCGGTGACGGTGACCAGTTCCAGGTTCACCGGCTGGACGCCGCCCGCCGTCAGCGCGGACGCGGCCTCAGCGGTGGGCAGCAGGGACGCGCCCGCGACGATCGCGCTCCAGCGGAGCAGGGCCCGGCGGCTCGGACGGCAGCAGATCATGATCGCCACGGTGCCACCGGGGAGATCGTCCGAACAGGCCCAAAGACACCGAACACGCCCGGAGAAGACCGCCGCCGGCACCGCAGGGCTCCGGCGGGTCGCGGTCAGCCGGCGACGGCGCGCAGGCGCTCCTCGCGGAGGCGGCCGGCCCAGGAGTCGTCCAGCGGCTGCAGCTCGGCGCCGACCGCCCAGGTGAGCAGCAGGTCGGCGAGGCCTGGGTTGCGCACCAGGGCGGGCCCGTGCATGTACGTGCCGAGGACGCGGCCGCTGTAGGCGCCCTCGAAGCCGTCGCCGTTGCCGGTGCCGTGCACGACCTTCGCGAACGGGCGCGCGTTCGGACCGAGCTGCGTGCGGCCCTGGTGGTTCTCGAAGCCGGTGATGCGGGGCACGTTCAGCTCGCCCGCCACGTCGCCGACGATCTCGCCGACCGCGCGCTGCTCGCCGCGTCCCGACCGGATGTCGAGCAGGCCCAGCCCCGCGACGGGCTGCCCCTCCTCGCCGCCGAACTCGTGGCCGAGCAGCTGGTAGCCGGCGCAGACCGCGAAGACCACGGCCCCGGACTGGACGGCGCGGGCGAGGCCGCCGTCACCGCGCAGCCGCTGCGCCGCGAGGATCTGCGGCCGGTCCTCGCCGCCGCCGAGCAGGTAGATGTCGCCGTCGGCGGGGACGGGCTCGTCCGACCGCAGGTTCACGGTCTCGGTCGGGATGCCGCGCAGCGCCGCGCGCCGCTCCAGGACGATGGTGTTGCCCTGGTCGCCGTAGGTGCTGAGCAGGTCCGGGTAGATCCAGACGATCTTTATGCGGTCAGACGACACGGCCGTACCTCGTTCGGATGTTCTGGAAGGCGGTGTAGTTGGCGATCACGTCGAGGTGCCCCGGCGGAACGGCCATGACCGCCTGGTCGATGTCGTCCACGACGGTGAACGACACGTCGGCGGCCTCCAGCCGGGCGGCGAGGTCGATGCGGCGCTCGCCGGTGACCCACACGGGACGGCCCCGCAGGATGCGGTAGTCGACGTCCCACAGCCAGGACGTGTCGCGGCCGTCCGGGCCCTGCGCGTTGATCGACAGGGCGACCGGGCCGGGCGCGGGCTGCAGGACGTCGAACGCCTCCAGCCAGCCGGCCGGGTTCTTCGACAGCAGCAGCCGGATCGAGCGGCCCTCGTGCTCGACCGTCGTGTAGCGGCCGGCGACGGAGGTGACCTGCGACAGCAGCGGCAGCGCCTGCTCGGGCGGGACGCCGAACTGGGCGACGACCGCGAGCGCGATCAGCGCGTTCGAGCGGTTCGCGCGGCCCGGCAGCGACAGGCCGGTGAGCGGGTAGGAGCGGCCGTCGGGGGCGGTGACCGTGTCGCCCTTCAGCGTCCAGTCGGGGCGGGGGCGGCGGAAGTGGCACTGGCGGCAGGCCCAGTCGCTGTCCTCGTCGGTGTCCTGCCGGTCGAGGGGGCCGCCGCACTCGGGGCAGCACCAGGAGTCCTCGCGCCAGTGCTGGCCGGCCGCGACCCAGGTGACGCTCTTGGCGCTCGCGGCGCCCCAGGTGACCAGCGGGTCGTCGCAGTTGGCGATGACGTGGCTGGTCGGGGACGCCTCCAGCGCGCGGCGCCACTTGCCGGCCAGCAGCCAGATCTCGGCGGCGCGGTCCATCTGGTCGCGGCTGAGGTTCATCAGCGCGACGATGTTCGCCCCGGTCTCCTTCAGGACCATCGGGACGTACTTCTCGTCGCACTCCAGCACGCCGTAGCGGGCGGACGGCGCCGACGCGAGCGCGGACACGTGCCCGGTCGGCATGTTCGCGCCGAACGCGTTCGTGGCGACCTCGCCGAGCGGCGTCATCGCCGAGGTGATGAGCCGGGTCGTCGTCGTCTTGCCGTTGGTCGCGCTGACGAGGACGAGCTTGCGGTCCTTCGCGAGCCTGGTCAGCAGCTCGGGGTCGAGGCGGAGGCCGACCTTTCCGCCGATCACCGAGCCGTCCCCGCGGCCCGCCATACGGGACATCTTGGCGGCCGTACGACCGAGCGCGACGGCCAGCTGCGAACGCAGCGGAAGATCGCTCATGCTCTCCGTCTTCTCTGGATGCGCCGGGAAACGCTCCGAGCCTAGCCGCTGGGCGCGGTCCTCCGGGCCGTTGCGGGGCGTACCGGCGGGTTCCGGGACGTCCCCGGGCCCGGCGGTGCACGATGTGAGCATCATCACACAGGGCCGGGGTAAACCATCGTGCGCGATCTTGACCTGTACCGACATGTCGTGATTCGGTGCGACCTCCGACTACGGTGCGCCAGATTTCCGTCCACGCATCCGCGAACGGCGACACCCACTACTTTTGTCGGAGGCCCCGCTGATCGCGGGGCGGCGGTCCCCGTCCCGGCCGGCGGACCAGGACCGCGGGCGCGACGAAGCGGCGAACAAGGCGAGGTCTGAGCGATGCAGTGTCCTACGTGCGGCAACGACACGCCCGGGACGCTCGGCAAGTGTTCGCACTGCGCGGCGCCGATCGACGTGTACTCGGTCGGTCCCGCCGTCCCGCCGGCCGCACCGGTCGCGGACGCCACCCCGGTCACCGGGACCCCGGCCGGCGGCGCCGACGCCCTCGGCGACCGCACGATGATGGTGCCGCCGCCCACGCCGTCCTGGGCCCCCGCCCCGAGCGCGCAGCCGCCCGCGATGCCGGACCTCGCGATGCCGCCGCAGCCGCCGGGGCCGCAGCCCGGCTCGCCGGAACCGCCGGCGCAGCAGCCGCCGCTGCGGCTGACGGCGGAGCCGTCGGCGCCGCCGATGCCGTCGATGCCGACGCCCGCGTCGCCGCTGCCGTCCGTCGACCCCGAGGACACCGCGGCCTGGACGTTCGACCCCGACGAGGACTCCGGCGCCTACGGCACCGTCTCGCAGGGGTCCTCGTGGGGCGGCGGGCAGCCGGCGCTGCCGTCGAGCGAGAAGCCCGCGCTACCCGCGGCCGGCGGCGCCCCGTCGAACCCGTTCGGCCTCGCCGAGCACGTCGAGCCGACCGAGTCGATCGTCCCGGACTCCTGGTTCGCGCAGCCGCGCAGGCCCGAGGGCCCGGACGCGGACGCCACTCAGGTGTGGGGGCGGCAGGACGGCGGGATGGCGCCGCAGCAGCCGACCGCGCCGCCGGCGATGCAGCCCGGGATGCCGCCGGCGCTTCCGTCCGGCCTGCCGGACGCGGAGGCGACCCAGTACGCGCCCGGCCCGATGCCCCCCGGGGCGATGGGCCCCGGCCCGATGCACCCCGGCCCGATGAACCAGGGCGGCATGAACCCGGGCGGGATGAACCCCGGCATGCAGGGGTTCGGCGGGAACTTCGACCAGACCCGCATGGACCCCGGTTCGCCGATGGGCGCTCCCATGGGCGCCCCGCCGATGGGCGGCCCGATGGGCCAGCCCGGTATGGGGACCATGGGCCCGATGGGGCAAAGCGACCCGATGTACGGCGGTTTCCCGCCGCAGCAGCAGCCGCCCGGCGGGAAGAGCGGCGGCGCGAGCAAGCCGCTCATCGCCGCCGTCGCCGCGCTGGTCACGGTCGCCGTCGGGGCCGTGGTGTTCGTCGTGTGGCCGTCCGGTGACGACTCGTCGGCGAGCACGAACCCGACGTCGACGCCGTCCAGCAAGCAGGTCGCGCAGAAGAACACGATCCCGCCGGAGACCAAGCAGCAGGCCCAGGTGCTGAACAAGATCCTGGACGACAGCGTCGCCACCCGCCGGATCCTCGCCGGGGCGCTCGGCCGGGCCGGCAAGTGCAAGACGCTGCCGCAGGCGATCCAGGGCTTCCAGAAGGTCGCGCAGCACCGGCAGAACCAACTGGCCCGCACCAAGGCCCTCAAGGTCGACAAGCTGGGCAACGGGGAGCGGCTGCGCGGCTCGCTGTCGGAGGCGCTGACGGCGTCGCTGGAGGTCGACATGGTCCTGCTGCGCTGGGCGCAGGCCAACCAGCGGGGCTGCCGCGGCAAGCCGAAGCCGAGCGCGGCGCAGGTGCCGGGACGCGCGGCCCAGGAGCGGCGTGCGACGACGGCGAAGAAGCAGTTCGTCGTCCTGTGGAACCCCGTCGCGAAGAAGACCGGGCAGCCGCAGCGCAGCTGGAAGCGGGTGTAGCCGCCGGACGGAAGGCCGGTTACGGCCGGGTTTCGACCGTGGACGGACCGTCCTGACCCGGTGGTCGCGCGTTATGTTGTGACCGTTCGAATCCACGGGGGCAGGGGGCCGTCATGCGGTGTCCGAACTGCGGGACCGACACTATGTCGTCGTCGCCCACATGCATGCGGTGCAACGCGCCCCTGCCGGTGGAGGGCGACGCGACGGCCCACGACCCGACCGCCCACGACGCGACGGCTCATGACCCGGCCGCCCGCGACTCGGCGTCCCCGGGCCGCGATCCGTTCGGAGAGATCCCCGTCCCGCGCGAGCCGCTGCCGCCGCCGTGGGCCGGGCAGAGCCCCACCCCGTGGCAGTCGCCGCCCGACTACACGACGCCCATGCCGCCGTCGGAGGAGCGGTCGATCCCCCTGTCTCCCGAGCCGTGGGCGGAACCGGCGATCTGGCAGCCGCCGAAGCCGCCGGGCAAGAGCCGGCTCCCGTACTTCCTGGGCGCGGCGGGCGTCGTCCTCCTCATCGGGGTGGCGCTCGGGATCGTGTTCTGGCCGAGCGGGTCGAACACCCCCGAGACCCCGCCCGCGGCGGTGCAGCCGTCCACGCCGTCGAGCCAGGGCACCGTGCCCGAGACGGGCGAGACCGGGGCGACCGAGGGCACCGGCGACGCCGACGCGCAGGCCGGGGCCGTGAACGACCTGCTGGACGACATGGGCGGGACCCGCTCCGACCTCGGCACGGTCGTCGAGGAGGGCTGCACGGCGAGCGGCCTGCAGCGCATCCTCGACGAGCGGCGCGGCCAGTTGGAGAAGGCGCGGGCGTTGGACGTGGGCGCGCTGGAGAACGGCACCCAGATGAAGGACGCGCTCGTCCGCGCGCTGGAGGCGTCGACGGAGTCGAACCAGCGCTACCTGGACGTCGCGCCGGGCTGCCCGTCCGACGATGAGGTCTCAGACGTCAACTCGCGCGCCAGCAACGCCAAGAGCGAGTTCATCGGCTACTGGACCCCGATCGCCGAACAGGTCGGTCTTCCGTCCCGCACCGAGAGCGACATCTGACCGAGGCCCGGCCCGGTGTGCGTCAGCCGCCCACACCGATGGCGGTTCCGAGCGCGTGGACGGCCTCGGCCAGCACCGCCACGCCCGCGACGCGGCGGCCGAGCCGTCCGAGCGCGCCCTCCATGCGCTCGGGGTCGGGGTCGTCGGAGCCGGCCTCCTCCCGGATGTCGGCGAGGTCGCGGCGCGCCCGTCCGGGCTCGGCGAGGCCGCCGGCGTGCGCCTCCAGCAGCCGCTCCACACGGGCGAGGGCGTCCACGACGTCCTGCCCGGCCCCGGCGGCGTTGATCTGCTGGTTCTGCGTCACATGGTCGCCCGACGCGACCTGCCCGTAGACGGTGCCGCTGATGTTGAGGGCCCGGTCGCCGTGCTCGCTCATGCGTCCTCCGAATGGGTCGGAACTGCTGCTTCCGGAAAGGCCGTGACCGCCCGGACCGAACAGCGGGCCGCCGGAGTGCGCCGCGTCCACGGTCATGGGAAGGAAAGTATCCGGGCAGGACGAGGGCGCGCCATCGGCTCGGGAACTGTGGCCGTATCGCGCCGCCGCTACGGACCGTCAGGACCGCCCGGTTCACGGTGCTGGCCGAGGAAGGGCAGGCCCTTGGACGGGTCCTCGAAGGGCTCCACGAAGCGTTCGAACCAGCTGAGGACGGGTTCGAGCCATTCGGTGACGCGCATCGTCTCGGCGACGTGGTCGATCTGCTCGTCCTCCTCGAAGCCGAGCGCGACGACGGTGAGGTCCTGGTAGAAGCCGGCCTGGTCGTCGTCGCCGTAGAGGGCGGTGAGGGCGAGGGGCCGGTTGCGGGCCAGTTCCATCGACAGCGGGTGGCGGCGCAGGGCGCGCAGGCGGTGGCCGAGCTTGGCGTCCGGCGGCTGCTTGAGGCCGGGCAGCGGGTAGTCGAGCGGCGGCGCGAGGGTGTGCTTGTCGGGGACGCCGGCGCCGTAGGGGAACAGGCGGTCGAGCTCGTGCAGCCACTTGACCTGCGGGATCATCCACTGCGGACCGGGCGCGGTGCCGGCCGCCGCGCCGCCGAGGAGGCGTCCGGCGACCTCGGCGACGGCGGCGGTCAGCTCGGCGGGCGGGTACGCGGCGCGCAGCGCCCGCGACCGCCGGGACACGGCCCGTTCGAGGACGGTCGCGAGCGCGCATTCGCGGAGCCGCGGCGCCAGCCGGGACCAGGCGCGCCCCAGCTCGGCCGGGACGGCGGGCAGCGGCCGGTTCACCGCATGCGCCAGGACGAGCGTGTCGGCCCACAGCCGCAGCCAGGCCCAGTCGGGGCCGCCGGCGATGAGGTCGGCCTCGCGCAGTTCGAACAGCGTGCAGGCGCGTCCCGAACGGCATTCGCAGCCGCAGGCCGCGGAGCGGCGCCCGTCCACGGGAGGCGGCGGGCCGGGCAGTTCCTCCTCGCGCCCTTCGCCGAGCGGGACACGGACCCGCAGCGGGCGGTCCATGCCGTCCGCGAACACGGCCGCGACGCCGGGACGCAGCGACACCACCTCGCGGGACTGGTCGTCGTCCAGGTTCATGGCCGCGCCGACCTGGTGCCGGTCGTCGTAGGCGGGCAGCCGGTGGACGACCTTCAGCGCGGTGTTCTTGATGACGTCCGGGACGAGCTTGGTCGGGATCTGCTCGGCGACGACGATGCCCTCACCGTAGGCGCGGATCTCGGCGAGCATCCCGGCGAACAGCTCGACGGCGTGCGAGCTGCCGCGCTCGGGCCCGCGGTTGCGGAGCAGCCGGTGCGCTTCTTCGATGACGATGACGTGCCGCAGCACCGACCCGGTCGCACGATCCCGGTTCCGTTCCCGCATGCGCAGGTGCTCGACGATGCGGATGATGAGCGTCCCCATGAGGAACGCCTTGTCCTCGTCGTTGGCGACGTCCTCAATGGCGAGGACGATGTTGTCGCGGAGCATTCCCCCGATATCGGCAGGGTGGCCTCCCTCGAAGAACCGCCCCGCCGACCCGATGCGCAACGACCGCAACCGAACATCGACGAACCCCTGCACGTCGGCCATCAGCTCACGCCCGTACCCGACGTCCTGGATCACTTGAAGCGCCGCATTCTGCAACTGCTCAAGCGTCGGCACGGCGGGCTCGATGAGCGAACCCGGCACACCGCCGCCCGTGACCACGTCCCACCCGTTGTTCTCGTAGACCCTCTGCAGCGCCTGCGCCATGATCTGCGGGAACGGCTCCTCGGCATCGAACGCGGCCTGGAACAGCGCCCGCACCATGTCGATATGCGCCTGCACCGGATACCCCGGCTCCGGCGCCAGCGGATTCACCGACAACGGCACCGAGCCGGGATCGGACGGATTGACAACGGTGACCGGCCCGCCCAGATCCTGAATGCGCCCCGCCATCGCCGCGTACTCCGACTTGGCGGGCTCGATCGCCAGCCACGGAATCCCCGCCCGCGTCAACTGCTCAAGCAGATGCCGGACGGTCTGCGACTTACCGGCCCCCGTCGCGCCCGTCACGAACACATGCCGGTTGATGGTCGACCGAGGAACGGTGAACCGTCCGACCTCCCGATCCTGCCCGTCCAGGATGGCGCCGAGTTCGATCTCCGGCTCCCCGAACTGCGGCGTGGTCTCGGACGTGACGTCGAAATACCCGGCCTCCAGCACCCGCAGCCCGGGCACTTCCCTGCGCGGTAGCCCGGCGAGCGCGGCCAGCGCCCCCGCGGTGGCGATGAACGGGAACCGCTGCTCCGACTCGCCCATCGGCCGAACCGGCACCGGCGCCGTCCCCGGGCTGAGCATCTCGCTGAACGACCCGCTCCCCTGCCCCGACCGCAGCCGGTAAGGATGGTGTCCCAGCTCCATCGAGCCGACCAGCACCGGCGCGATCTGCCCCAGCTCCTCCTGCGACGCCGCACCCGCGACCACCCGCACCTGCCACAACCCGGCCTCGCGGAAGGCGTCCAGCTCCGCGAGCCGCTGATCGGCCCGCGCGACAGCGAGCCGCGCGTGCTCGTCCTCGCCCCGCCGCAGCATCCGCAGCTCGTGCTGCAGCTCCCGGACCTCGTCGTCGATCATCCGCTCGTCGCACGGGTCGGCGACGACGAACCACCCGAACGGCCGCTCCATCAACGTGACGAGTGTGGCCTCGAACAGCCCCGGCCCGCCCCCGGCCCCCTGCGGCGCGAGCCGTCCGGGACACCGCGTCCAGGCCATCCGCTCCGCCTGCCGCAGCCACCCGTCCCCGATGGGCATTCCGCGCCCGCCACTCGGGAACAGCAGCCCATGCGTCTCGACACCATCGACCGGCGTCCCGATGGGCCCGGCATTGGTGATGAGCTCCAGCGGCGCGCCGGCCCCGGCCGACAACCACCCCACGACGAACGGCCGCCGCAACCGTGCCGCCGACAAAGCCGCAGGTAGCACACTGACGAAGTCCCACTCCGCCGAAGCGTCCCGCTGCGGCGCCGGAATCGCCTGGATCCGATACCAGGGCCCGGGCAGCACGAACTGCTGCTCAGGGACGGCCCGCATCCCAGGCGGCGTCCCACCCGGCGGAACCCCCGTCCCCCCTCGATACGGCGGCACCGGCGGCATCCCAGACGAAGTCACCCCCGCATCCTGACGCGCCCCCACGCCCCGCGCCAATGCAACGCCAAGAAGAGGCAGAAGGGACCAGCCACGTACCCACCCACGGCTTCAGACACCAAGAAGCCGCGCGGCAGGGAAGGTACGGGAGAACTCCCATGCCGCGCGGCAGCTTGAGGGTCAGCGGCGGACCCGAGACTTGAAGACGGCCTGGACGAGGGCTTCCGGATCAGGAGCACTGACGATCTTCCACTGCGTCCCACCAGGAACGAGCGCCCACCACTCCCCCGTGTGTGTGCCCCACCAGCAGATGACGCCGGTCCGCTCCTGCAGGCCGGCGATCGTCTTCGCGTGAGGCTGGCCCGTATAGGGCCGGGGAACCGAGATCGGTACGTCGCTCGTCTGCCACCGGTGGGTCTGGGCAGCGAGGACGGCCGTCACGTAGGGGAGAAGAATTCGAGTGATCCGCTCGGCCGCAAGACCGGGCCTGGTGTGCGGGGCCAAGTCCTCGCCGGCGCTCGACCGATACCACCAGATGTCGGGCGTCGTTCCAGGGACGAGCGAAATGCTCTCCCCGAAGTCCGGGATGGCCGGATCAAACACGCGGAGGAGCGGGCAGGGGCCCTCATAGCGCGGGACGGCCTTCCAGCCTTCCCGGATAACTTCCTGGGCAAGTCGGTCAAGGTGGACCGTAATGGACGAAGCCGGAGCGCCGACGTTCAGATTCTTCGGCTCGATCCACCGCATTACCGTTCCACCCACTTACTGGATCCGGACCTCCATTGAGTGGACGCGCGATTGAGTTCGTCTAGGAGCGCCCTACGGAGTTCTTCTGCGGTGTCGCGTACGACGGTCGGGTCTACGCCGGCCTTAGGGTCGTGCAGAGTGGCGACCCAATCGCCAAGCTTTCCGTCGTAGCGCGTTGCACGCCAGATGCGGTGACCCTGGAAGTCCTCGCGGAGTCGAGCCAACGCCTGGTCGGCGGGGTTGACAGGCATATCCATGATCGTTTGAACTTTCGATGTGATTTCTCTCTGTTACCGCTCCCAATCTTCCTGTGATCGGGTTATCTTCTGGAAGAGCAAGAGGCTCGTCGAAAGAAACACCCCCACGCGCGGTTAGAAAGCCGCGACGCTTTCGGATCCTGGAGGCTCCCATGCCCCGTCGCCCCCGCGACCCCGGCGTCCCGTCCTCGCCGACCGAGTACTTCGGCACAGAACTTCGGGCTTATCGTGAAGCGTCCAATTTGTCCCGACCCCAGTTCGCCAAGAGGCTCGGCTTCAGCCCGCAGTGGATCGGCCAGATCGAATCGGGCAATTCAGCTCCTTCAGACGACTTCGCCCGAGCGTGCGACACTTACTTCCAGACAAACGGGAGCTTCTACCGCATCTGGGAGTGGATCCGAGACTTCGACCGCCTCTCCGTCCTCCCTCCGGGCTTCCCCGACTTCGTCGAACGGGAGCGAGAGGCCGAGGTGATCCACATCTTCGAGACCATGGTCATCACCGGGCTCTTTCAGAAGCCCGCGTACGCACGAGAGGTCCTCAAGCTGGGAAAGACCTCCGACACGGTTGACCAACTGGTGACGGCCCGGATGAAACGGCAGGAGATCCTCAAGGACGAGGACCCGCCCCACGTGTTCGCGATCTTCGACGAAGGCGCCATCCGTCGTCCGATCGGTGATTCCGAGGTGATGAAAGAGCAGATCCAGCACCTCATCAACCTGGCGGAGCTGCCCAATGTAACCATCCAGGTAGTCCCAACTGCCAAGGGCGCCTACGCGGGACTGCCCGGAGCGTTCATGATCCTCTCTTTCAGCGACGAGCCAGATGCTGTGCTTGTCGAGGGCCATGTAGGCGGACAGCTCGTCGATCACTCTGCGGTTGTCCGGAAGTATGGGGTACGTTTCGGTTTGATCAGGGCTTCGGCGCTGACCGCCGAGGACTCCCTGAACCTCCTCCGGACGATCTTGGAGAGCCTATGAGCACAAAGGACCCGCAGGCTGTGCAATGGCGCAAGAGCCATCTCAGTACAGACACCGGGCATGCGTGCGTAGAAGTGGCGGACCTGGCCGAAGCGGTGGCGGTGCGGGATTCCAAGGACCCGGACGGCCCAAGACTGATCTTCGGCCCGTCGGCGTGGCAGGCGTTCGCGGCCCAAGTGAAAAACGGCGCCCTCGACCTAGCCTGACCTGACCCGTCCCCGACGAGCCAGAGCCCCTGATCCGTGTGCGGCGCACGGCCCGGGGCTCTCGCCGTCCACCCCTCCTCCTCCATCGGCTCGCGGTGCGTCGGGGCCGTGAGCCAAGCCATAACCCGACACACCGCAAGGCGACGAGGGGTGCCGCGCCGATTCGGCCCAGACATCACCGCTCCTCGCCGCCCGGTCTCCGCACGCGTTGCCCGCCCGGTCCACGGGGCGCCGGCGCATCTCGCCCTCTCAGATTCAGCGTGGTCTGGTGAAATGATCACATGGGTGCAAGCCGCCTTGATGTGTCATCGCGGGGGCTGCAATGCATGCCCTACGATCCACATGGCTCGGCGGAACGCGCCCGAAGGGTCTCACACTTGATTCTCGGCTGTCTTACACAAAGGCGTCGACACCTAAGAATACGCCGATGCCAATTACCAGGGCGGCTTGCCCGATGAAGGACCTCAGGAGTACATGCTGCGGCACATTAGGCTCATCCATGAAAAGCGTTGAGAGCAGGATTCCGGGCCTTCCAGTGCCGCATACAATCGCCCACATGAACAGTGCCGCAGTGGACCAGAGAGTCTTCTCGGCCGACCAGCCATACCACTTGAGCTTGACCAGCAATATCCCTGGGGCCGCCACCCACATCATGACGGCAGCGCCCGTACCACCGGGGCCGAGCAACTTGCGATCCCTCAGCGTGAGCACGATGACAAGCGCGAGGGCCGAGGTCGCCGCGGTGAGTGCCATGCTGCCTCCAGTCCCGCGAGATCACATCCCTTTGATGAAGTCGCCACCACTCCCAATGCGGTGCCGGACCACTGGGTATTGGTTCTCCAGTACATTTGGTACGCCTTACCCCGACTGGCCCCTCGCGCGGCCTTCTGGAAGCTGCCGACCGCACCTCCATGATTCATTATGGCCCGGCCGTACCGGCGCTTTCTCAGGGCTCACGATCACATGCGCCTTGAACGGGCGCGCTGTTGTCTAGGTCGGGGGGTCGGCCTTGTGTTTTCCGTTGGGTTTCAGGGGGGAGACGATTCGGGCCGGGCGGGAG
>NZ_SMJW01000390.1 GCF_004348335.1 Actinomadura bangladeshensis
CCGCCGGCCCCGCCGCCCCCGCAGGTCAAGGCGGGCGAGCAGTTCGGGCCGCACGGCTACGGCCGGCCCGACCCCTACGGCCAGGGCGCGTACCCGCCCTACGGGCCGCCGCCGAACCAGCCGCCGCCGGGCGCCCTGCAGCGCGCCCCCTACGACCCGCAGACGCAGGACGCGCAGCGCCGCGTCGCCGACCAGGCCCGCACCGACCGCGACCGGGCCGACCGCGCCGACCGGGACCGCCGCAAGCCGTACGGCTGGTACCGGGTGCTCAGCTTCATCGTCCTCGTGGCGCTGCTCGGGTTCGCCAACATCGCGCCGCTGCTCGCCCTCGGCGTCACCGTCGCGGGCGTGTTCGTGCTGCGCGCGGGGGACAAGGCCGCCAAGGGCATGGAGGGCCGGCAGACCCGGCGCGGCCCCCGCTCGGGAGACGCCGTCGCCGCCGCGTTCCGCACCCCGCTGCACCTGCCGGGCGCGCTGATGTCCACGGTGCTGTGGACCTCGCTCAGCCTGATCGCCGGGCTGATCATGCTGGGCGTGCTGATCTTCGCGCAGTCGGACATGACGGCGTCGAAGGCCATCGCGTACTCGTCCATGGCGGTGATCGGGCTCCTGTGCCTCGCGCCGGGCAGCGGCGCGCCCCGGCGGCAGCTCGCCCGGATCTGGGGCGCGCTCCTGCCGCGCGCGGAGGCCGCCCTCGCCGGCGCGCTGATCCTCGGCGTCTTCGCCGGGGTGCTGGTCGGGCTGTCGCAGCGGCAGCCGCCCGACACCACCCCGCTGGACGGGATGAGCCAGAGCCTTGAGGGGCTGCGCGCGGACGTCCGCGACCTGGTGTCCAACATCCCCGGAATGTGACCGGTTCAGGCGAATTCATGAACGGTGAGACGAGCCATCGGGCGCACATCGGCCCGTACCGGCTTCTGTCGCGGCTGGGCGACGGCGGCGCGGTCCACCGCGCCGCCGGTCCGGACGGGCGGGACGTGGCGATCCGGCTGCTGCCGCCCGGCGCGGCGCCCGACGCCGAGCGGATGCGCGAGGTGCTCAGCCCCTACGTGGTGGACGTCCTGGACTGCGAGACGGCAGGCCCGCGCCCCTACGTCGTGACCCGGTTCGTGCCGGGGCGGCCGCTGGCGGAGACGGTCGCCGAGCGCGGCCCCATGTCGGGGGACGCGCTGTGCCTCCTGGCCTTCGGGCTGGCGAAGGCACTCGCCGCCGTCCACCGGACGGGTCTTGTGCACGGCGATCTCGGGCCGGGCACCGTGCTGGTCGTCGACGACGCGCCGGTGGTGGTCGACTTCGCGCTGGCCGTCGCCGGCGAGGCCGCCGCGGACGTCGGTGCGTGGGCCATGACGGTGGCGTTCGCCGCCACCGGACGGCTCGACGCCCCCGCCGGCGCGCTACCGGCCGCCCTGCGACCGCTGGTCGAAGCGGCCGCGCATCCCGATCCCGGGGCGCGTCCGTCGGCGGAGGATCTGGCGGAGGCGGCCTCCCGGCTCGACCTCCCCGCCGTGCCCGCCGTCCCGGCCGCCCGTCCGCCGGCCGAGCGGCAGACGGGCCCGGCGAAGCCCGTTCCACGGCCCGAGACCCTGACCGGTGCCGGGACGGAGGGCGACGCGCGGGCTCCCGAGATGAGGGTGGCGCTCGGATGGGCGCGGCTGCTCACGGCCCTGGTGGTGGTGGTCGCGATCGCCGTCGCGATCATCGCGCCGATCGCGGGGCTCGTCCTGTCGCTCGCGGCGGTGACGCTGCTGCGCCTCGCGGACACGCGGCCGGAGGACGGGGCGCAGGGCCCGGCGGGCGCCCTCGGGCGGACCTTGCTGACCGTCCCGTACGCGGCGGTGGTCACGGCGGCCGTCCCGCTCGTGCTGGTCGCGGCGTCGGCGGTGGGCGGGCGGATCGACTCGCTCCGGGCCTGCGCGTTCGGCGCCGGGGCCGGGGCGGCGGTGCTGTGGGCGGCGCCGGGCGTCCGCGCACCGCGCCGGCGCCTGGAGCGGATGCTGCTGCCGCTCGCGCGGCGTCCCCGGCTCGTCGCCGCCGCGGCGGCCGGGCTCGGAGCGCTCGCCCTGCTCGCGGGGGTCGCGGCGATGACCCTGGACCCGAGCTTCGCTCCGATGTACGGGCTGCAGCAGGCGCTGGAGCGCTCGCTCGACCGCCTCCAGCACGCTGTCAGCGGGCTCTAGAGCGTGAAGTGCGTCACGTCCGGTTCGGGACGCCGAAGGCATCGTGAACGCCCCGTATACGTGGGTAAGGTCTCACGAACTGGGATTTGCGAGTAGGCTACTCGTTAGTAACATTGCCTGTGCACGGCCGAATCAGGGACCCGGCTCCGAAGGGCGTTCGGGTATTTGGCAGGCTGTGACTTCGAAAACGCACGTCCGCGTCGACCCGTCATGGGCGGCGCCCCTCTGCCGCTCACCAAGCGGCCAACTGAGTGCAGGGAGGTCGGCCACCGGCCATGAACATCGTCGTCCTGGTGAAGCAGGTTCCCGATACGGAGAGCCCGCGCAAGCTGAAGTCCGATGAAAGCACGCTCGACCGCGCCGCGGCGGACGGGGTCATCAACGAACTCGATGAGTACGCGATCGAAGAGGCGCTGCGCATCAAGGAGGCCCACGGCGGCGAGGTGACCGTCCTGACCATGGGTCCCGGCAAGGCCACCGACTCGATCCGCAAGGCCCTCGCCATGGGCGCCGACAAGGCCGTGCACCTCGTCGACGACGGCCTCGCCGGCTCCGACGCGCTGCAGACCTCCTACGCCATCCAGCAGGCGCTCGTCCGCACCGGCTTCGACCTGGTGGTCCTCGGCTCGGAGTCCACCGACGCGCGCACCGGCGTGCTCGCCGCGATGCTCGCCGAGCGGCTCGGCGCCGCGCAGGTGTCGCTCGCCAACAAGGTCGAGATCGACGGGACGTCCATCAAGGCGCAGCGGCAGACCGACTACGGCTTCGACCGGGTCGAGGCGAGCCTGCCCGCGGTCGTCAGCGTCGTCGAGAAGATCAACGAGCCGCGCTACCCCTCCTTCAAGGGGATCATGGCGGCGAAGAAGAAGCCGGTCGAGACGCTCGGCCTGGGCGACGCTGGCATCGACGCGTCCCAGGTGGGCCTGGCGAACGCCGCCACCGAGGTCGTCGACTTCGCCGAGGCGCCGCCGCGCGCCAAGGGCGAGATCGTCACCGACGAGGGCGACGGCGGTGCGAAGATCGCCGAGTTCCTCGCCTCGAAGAAGTTCGTCTGAGCGGGGAAGGGGATTAGAGACCAATGGCTGAGATTCTCGTCCTCGTCGACCATGTCGACGGTGAGGTCAAGAAGGTCACGCTCGAGCTGCTGACGCTGGCGAACCGGCTCGGCGAGGCCGCCGCGGTATGGGTCGGGCCCGGCTACGAGGGCGCCAAGGACAAGCTCGGCGAGTACGGCGCCGGCAAGGTCTACGTGGCCGCCGACGAGGAGCTGACCTCCTACGTCGTCGCCCCGAAGGCCGCGCTGCTCGCCCAGCTCGTGAGCGAGAAGTCGCCCGCCGCCGTGCTGGTGGCCGCGACCGGTGAGGGCAAGGAGATCGCGGGCCGCCTCGCGGTCAAGACCGGCTCCGGCGTGCTCACCGACGTCGTGGACGTCACCGACGGATTCGTCGGCGAGCACTCCATCTTCGGCGGTGGCATCATCGCGCACGCCAAGGTGAAGACCGGCACGCCGATCATCGCCGTCCGGCCGAACTCGGTCGCCCCCGAGGCGGCCGCGGCCACCCCGGCCGAGGAGCAGGTGTCGGTCGCGCTGTCGGACGCCGACAAGGGCGCGAAGATCGTGGAGAAGGTCGTCCAGGAGAAGGGCGAGCGCCCGGACCTGACCGAGGCCGCGATCGTCGTCTCCGGCGGCCGCGGCGTCGGCGGCGCCGAGAACTTCAAGATCATCGAAGGGCTGGCCGACTCGCTCGGCGCGGCCGTCGGCGCCTCCCGCGCCGCGACCGACGCCGGCTGGTACCCGCACTCCTTCCAGGTCGGCCAGACCGGCAAGACCGTGTCGCCGCAGCTCTACATCGCGGTCGGCATCTCCGGCGCCATCCAGCACCGGGCCGGCATGCAGACCTCGAAGACCATCGTCGCCATCAACAAGGACCCCGAGGCGCCGATCTTCGAGCTCGTCGACTACGGCATCGTGGGCGACCTCTTCCAGGTCGCGCCGCAGCTCACCGAGGAGATCACGAAGCGCAAGTGATCTTTCGCGGACGGCCCCGGCGACGCTCGTCGCCGGGGCCGCCGCACGTTCACGAGCGCGCCGGCGACGGGTACGGGACGGCCTTCAGCAGCGCGGGCCTCAGCATGTCGCCCACCTCCGCGTACGGGACGACCGCCTCCTGGAGACCGCAGGCCGACGGGTAGCCCAGCAGCGAGCCGTAGAAGGCCACGCGGACGCCCCGCGGGGTGAGCGCCATGGTCACCTCGCCCGACTTCACGAACGCGGACGGGTTGTCGGTTCCGCGCGGGACGTCGCCGGCGCAGTAGGCGCCGCCGCGCAGATGCGGCTCGATCTTCGCGTCCAGCGGCTTCAGGCCCTGCTCGGACGGATCGCGGAACATCTCCTGCGGCCCGTAGGCGGCGCCGGTCCGCAGGTCCACGGTCGCCGCCTGCGACTGGTCCCAGCCCGTCCCGCGGTCGCCGTTGAGCGCGACGGTGTACCAGACCGACAGGAGCCGGTCGCCGCGCATGAGGACCTGCGGTGTCACGACGTCGGTGTAGGGGCCGCTGCCGATGCCCTGCAGGCCGCTGCGGACCTTGGCCCAGCGCCGTTCCAGCGGCGCCCGCAGCGCCCGGTTGATCTTCTGCCGGAGCGCGGCGTCGCCGCCGGTGACCCGCACGATCCGGCCGCGCGCCTGGAACGTCGTCCCGGCGCGGATCTCGCGCTGCGGCTCGGTGAAGGCCGCGAGCCGGACGGTCACCGGCTTCGGCGCGTCGTCCGCGACGGCGACGTAGACCGCCGCGCCGCCGCCCACGGCCACGGCCGCGGCCCCGCCCGCGACGGCCGCCACTCCCTTCGCCCCGAGTGCGCCGACCACGCCCTGCCC
>NZ_SMJW01000391.1 GCF_004348335.1 Actinomadura bangladeshensis
GCGGAGGGAGCGGCGGGCGGGCAGAGAGGATAATCTCCACAGGCGCCGATCGGGGATCTTTTGCGGAGGGTTGTGACGCCGGTGCGACCGATGGTCGATGAGGTGCGGATCCAGGGCCTCGGGGTGATCGACGAGGCCGTGCTCGATCTGTCGCCCGGTTTCAACGTGGTGACCGGGGAGACCGGGGCGGGCAAGACCATGGTGGTGACCAGCCTCGGGCTGCTGTTCGGCGGCCGCGCCGACCCGCAGCGGGTCCGGCCGGGCGCGGGCCGCGCCACGGTCGAGGGCCGGATCGTCGTCGATCCGGGCGGCCGCGCGGTCGAACGGGTCGAGGAGGCCGGCGGCGAGCTGGACGACGGCGCGCTGATCATCAGCCGGTCGGTGTCGGCGGAGGGCCGCTCGCGGGCGTTCCTCGGCGGCCGGTCCGTCCCGGTGAGCGTGCTGATCACCCTGGCCGACGACCTGGTCGCCGTGCACGGCCAGTCCGACCAGCAGCGGCTGCTGCAGGCCGGGCGGCAGCGCGCCGCGCTCGACCGGTACGCGGGCGGCGCGCTGACCAAGCCGATGCGCGCCTACACCAAGGCGTACCAGCGGCACCGGCAGGTCACGGCGCTGCTGGAGGAGCTGACGACGCGGGCGCGCGAGCGGTCCCAGGAGGCCGACATGCTCCGCTTCGGCCTGGAGGAGATCGAGAAGGTCGACCCCAAGGACGGCGAGGACGCCGAGCTCGCCGCCGAGGAGGAGCGGCTCGGGCACGCCGACGCGCTGCACGGTGCCGCCGACACCGCGCACGAGGCGCTGCTCGGCGACCCGGCCGCCGCGTTCGAGGCGGCGAACGTGACGAGCCTGCTCGGCCAGGCCCGCAACGCGCTGGACGCCGTCCGCGACCACGACCCGGAGCTGGCGGCGCTCGCCGACCGGCTCACCGAGGCCGGCTACCTCGTCTCCGACGTCGGCACCGACCTCGCCTCCTACGCCGAGTCCGTGGACGCCGACCCGGCGCGGCTCGCCGCCGTCCAGGAGCGGCGGGCCGAGCTGACCGCGCTGATCCGCAAGTACGGCGGGGCGGAGGGCACGGCCGCGCAGGTCCTGGAGTGGGCGCGGACGGCCGCGGCCCGCCTCACCGAGCTGGAGGGCGACGACGACCGCATCGAGGAGCTGCGCGCCGAGCACGCCGAGCTGACCGAGCGGCTCGCCGCCGAGGCGGCCGAGCTGACCGCGGTCCGCACCCGCGCCGCCGAGCGGTTCTCCGGCGCCGTCACCGAGGAGCTGACGGCCCTGGCGATGCCGCACGCCCGCGTCTCGGTCACCGTGAACCCCGGCGGGGACTACGGGCCCCACGGCGTCGACGAGGTGGAGGTGCGGCTCGCGCCGCACCCCGGGTCGCCGCCGCTGCCGCTGCACAAGGGCGCGTCCGGCGGCGAGCTGTCCCGGGTGATGCTGGCGATCGAGGTCGTGTTCGCGGGCGCCGACCCCGTCCCGACGTTCGTGTTCGACGAGGTCGACGCGGGCGTCGGCGGCAAGGCCGCGGTCGAGATCGGGCGGCGGCTGGCGCGGCTGGCCCGCAACGCCCAGGTGATCGTCGTCACGCACCTGCCGCAGGTCGCGGCGTTCGCCGACCAGCACCTGCTGGTGGAGAAGTCCGACGACGGCACCGTGACCAGCAGCGGCGTCACCGCCCTCGACCGGGACGGGCGCGTCCGCGAGCTGTCGCGGATGCTGGCCGGCCTGGAGGACTCCGAGCTCGGCCGCGCCCACGCGGAGGAACTCCTCGCCATGGCCGCCGAAGAACGGTAACCAGGCCAATAATTACAGACGGTACGCGAATGGACACGCCTGGACAGTCGTGCTTTCCGGCGTTCACTTCGGCGCTCTGGCAGGATGGTCGGTGATGAACGACCCGTCACCCACCACCGATTCCGGCGCCGAGTCGACCACCGGGCCGTCCGCGGGGTCGGCCGCCGAGCCCGCGGCCGAGCCGGTCGGCGGGCCGGCCGCGGGGCCGGTCACCGAGCGCGGCGCCCGGCCGGCCCTGAAGCTGCCGCGGCGCGTCCGCGCGCTCGGCCGCGGCCGCGACGACGGCCGGTCCGGGGTCACCGCGACCGCGCGGCTCGACCGCCGCACCAAGGACCTGACCAAGCGGCTGCAGCCCGGCGACATCGCGGTGATCGACCATGTCGACCTCGACCGCGTCAGCGCCGAGGCGCTGGTGTCGTGCGAGGTCGGCGCCGTGGTGAACGTGGCGCCGAGCATCTCCGGGCGGTACCCGAACCTCGGCCCGCAGATCCTCATCGAGGCGGGCATCCCGCTGCTGGACGACGTCGGCCCCGAGATCTTCACCAGGCTCCGCGAGGGCGACCAGGTCCGCGTCGAGGGCCCCGCCGTGCACCGCGGCGAGGACGTCGTCGCCAAGGGCACCGAGCAGACCGCCGGGACCGTCGAGACGGCGCTGACCGAGGCCAAGGCGGGCCTCGCCTCCCAGCTGGAGGCGTTCGTCGCCAACACGATGGAGTACGTCAAGCGCGAGCGCGACCTGCTCATCGACGGCGTCGGCGTCCCGGACGTCACCACCGGGATCGCCGGCCGGCACGCGCTGATCGTCGTCCGCGGCTACCACTACCGCGAGGACATCGCGACCCTGCGGCCCTACATCCGCGAGTACCGCCCGGTGCTGATCGGGGTGGACGGCGGCGCCGACGCGCTGCTGGAGGCCGGCTACCGCCCCGACATGATCGTCGGCGACATGGACTCGGTGTCCGACGACGCGCTCACCTGCGGCGCGGAGATCGTCGTGCACGCCTACCGGGACGGCCGCGCGCCCGGCCTGAAGCGCGTCCACGAGCTCGGGCAGGAGGCCGTCGTCTTCCCGGCCACCGCCACCAGCGAGGACATCGCGATGCTGCTCGCCGACGACAAGGGCGCCACCCTGATCGTCGCGGTCGGCACGCACGCCAACATGGTGGAGTTCCTCGACAAGGGGCGCGCCGGCATGGCGAGCACGTTCCTCACCCGGCTCCGGGTGGGCAGCAAGCTCGTCGACGCCAAGGGCGTCAGCAGGCTCTACCGCAGCCGCATCTCCACCTGGTCGCTGCTGTTCCTCGTCCTCGGCGCGTTCATCGCCATCGTCACCGCCGTCGCCATGTCACCGGCGGGGGACGTCATCAGTCCCCTGATCGCCGACCGCTGGCACGCCTTCGTCTTCTGGCTGACCGGACTCTTCACGTGATCGATTTCCGTTACCACCTCGTCTCCATCGTCGCGATCTTCCTCGCGCTGGCGCTCGGCATCGTGCTCGGCTCCACCACCCTGTCCGACTCGGTCAGCGACACGCTGCGCCAGCAGGCCAACTCGGCGGCCAAGACCGCCCAGCAGGCCCGGCTGGCGCAGCGCGACCTGCAGCACCGGGTGGACGGCCAGGAGCAGTTCAGCAAGGTGCTGGCGCCGCAGATCGTCGCGAACCGGCTGAAGGGCCAGTCGGTCGTGCTGATCGAGACGCCCGGCGCCGGCAACGACAGCATCGAGCAGGTCAGCGAGCTGGCGAAGGACGCGGGCGCCGCCGTCACCGGCCGCGTCACGATCCAGAAGAAGCTCTTCAACGACGACCAGCAGACGACCGTCGACGAGCTGTCCACCCAGCTGAAGGCCGACGACGTCTCCTTCCCCGCCGACGCGAGCCCCTACGACAAGGCGGGCGCCGTGCTGGCGAACGCCCTCGTCACCAAGGACCCGGGCAAGTCCGGCCGGGAGGACGCCGTCGGCGGCGCCGTCCTCAACGGCTTCAAGGAGGCCGGGTACGTCACCACCAGCGGCAAGCCGGGCCAGCACGCGACGCTCGCCGTCATGGTCGCGCCCGCCGCCGTGTACGCCTACGACGGCGGCGACGCCGACAACAAGGCGCTGATCTCGCTCGCCGCCGCCCTCGACGCCGCCGGGCGCGGTACCGTCGTCGGTGGCCCGCCGAACTCCGCGCAGGAGGGCGGGCTGATCGCGGCGCTGCGCGACTCCGACGCCGGTGACTCGGTCTCCACCGTGGACGTGGTGGACACCCCGTCCGGGCAGGTCGTGGCGATCCTGGCGCTGCAGAAGGAGATCGGCGGCAAGTCCGGGCAGTACGGGACGGGCGCCGGCGTGAGCGGCTACCTGCCCTCGCCCGCGCCCACGGCGGGGAAGAACGGGTGACCTGATGGGACGAGGCATCGCGAGGGGCGCGCGGCTCGCGGCGGGCGCCGGCCTCGGCGCGGTGGCGGCGCGGGCCGCTTACGCCGCGCTGACCCGCCGGCCCCCCGGGCTGAACGGCCTGCCGGGCGAGGACGTCTGGGGGCGCACCAACCACCGCGGCGAGCCGGTGACGCTGCTGGAGGGGCCCGCGTTCGTCGCGGGCGCCGCCGCGGCCGGGCTGCTCGCCCCCGGCGCCACCGGCCGGATGCGCGCCGCCGCGCTGCTCGCGGGCGCCGGGTCCGGCGTCCTCGGCGGGTACGACGACCTCGCCGGGTCCGGCGCGTCCCGCGGCTTCAAGGGCCACCTCACCGCGCTCGCCCGCGGCGAGGTCACCAGCGGCGCGGTGAAGATCCTCGGCATCGGCGCGACCGGGCTGGCCGCCGCCGCGGTCGCCGGGTCGCCCGCCCCGACCCGGACCGGGCGCGCGTTCGACGCCCTGGTCAACGGCGCGGTCATCGCCGGGGCCGCGAACCTGATGAACCTGTTCGACCTGCGCCCCGGGCGGGCGGTCAAGGTGGGGCTGATCACCGGCGCCCCGCTGGCGCTGACCCGGTCGGGCTCGGCCGTCGTCGCGGCGCCGCTCGGCGCCGCCGCCGCGCTGCTGCCCGAGGACCTCGGCGAGCGCGCGATGCTCGGCGACACCGGCGCCAACGCGCTCGGCGCGCTGCTCGGCCTCGCCGCCACCCGGCTCGGGCGGGGGCCGCGGCTCGCCGTGCTGGCCGGGCTCGCCGGGCTGAACGCCGCCAGCGAGGTCGTCAGCTTCACCAAGGTCATCGCGGGCAACCCGGTGCTGAACCGCATCGACATGCTCGGCCGCCGGCCGCC
>NZ_SMJW01000392.1 GCF_004348335.1 Actinomadura bangladeshensis
CGTACGGACCCTCCTCCGCGAGGCGGATCCGCTCCCGCCGCCGGAAGGCCGCGCAGCCCGCGGCGGCCATGCCGTTCCGCCCCTCCACGCCACAGCCGAAGGACGAACCCGATGAGCACCGACAGTCCGGTGAGAGACCTGCCCCGCCCGTCCCGGGCCGAGACCGTCGCCAAGCGGATCGAGGCGCGCATCGCCGAGGACGCCCTCCCGAACGGCCACCGCCTCGGCACCAGGGACAGCCTGCGCCGCGAGTTCGACGTGGCCGCCGCGACGTTCAACGAGGCGGTCCGGCTGCTGACCGCGCGCGGCACGGTCTCGGTCCGTCCGGGGGTGAAGGGCGGGATCTTCGTCGCGACCCCGCCGCCGCTGGTCCGGCTCGGCCGCAAGATGCTCGAACTCAGCGGAGACTCCGTACCCGTCTCCGACTGCCTGGTGATGCGGGACGCGCTGGAGCCGCTGCTGGCCCGCGAGGCCATGCGGCACCGCACCGAGGCCGACATCGCCGACCTGCGCCGGCTCGCCGGCGAGATGGCCGCGGCGGAGGCGGAGAGCGGCGTCGGCTACCTCGCCGCGAACTGGGCGCTGCACCGCCGCCTCGCGGAGATAACACCGAACAAGATCCTCCAGCACACCTACGTCTCGCTGCTGGAGTTCGTGGAGACCCGGCTGCGCGGCGTCACCTCCGACGAGCCGGCCGCCCGCCATGTGGACGGCCCGGCCGTCCACCGGGAACTGGTGGAGGCGATCGCGGCCGGCGACCCGGGGCGCCTGGACGCGGCGGCCGCGGCGCACAGCCGCCTGACCGCCGCGCGCGGAGGTGACGCATGACCGCGCTCCTCGTCATCGACATGCAGAACGACTACTGCCACCCCGACGGCGTGTTCGCACGGGCGGGGCTCCGCGTCACCGGGCTGGACGGCCTGGTCCAGAACGTCAACACCCTCGCCGCCGCGGCACGCTCCGCCGGCCGCCCCGTGATCTGGGTGCGGATGGAGTGGGCGGACGACGCCGACGTCGGACTCCTCGCCCAACGGAGCCCGTTTCTGCGCGAGCAGGGCCTGCGGCGCGGGACCTGGGGCTGCGAGCTGGTCGCCGGCCTCGACCGCGCGCCCGGCGACCACGAGATCGTCAAACCGCGCTTCGACGCCTTCCACCGCACCGGCCTGGACGACCTGCTCCGCGACCTCGGCGTCGAGACACTCGTGATGGCCGGCGTCCGCACCGACTTCTGCGTGGAGTCGACCGTCCGCGCGGCCTTCTTCCGCGACCTGAAGGCGGTCGTGGCACGAGAGGCCGTCGCCGGCTACTTCGAGGACCTCCACCTGAACAGCCTGCGCCTGATGGCCACGGTCTTCGCCAACGTAGTCTCCGTAAACGACGCAGCCGACCTCCTCACCACACCCCAGACCCGCCCCTGACAAAAGCACCCGTCACCACCCAACGGACCTCAAACCCACCCCGCGCACCCACCGGCGCGCCACCGCCCGACCAGGCGACACGTCCAACGCGGCGCGAGCAGCAGCGCCAGGTGCGCATACAGAGCAGCGAAGCGCGGAGGCGCCGAGCACAGCGCCGTCCGCGCGTCCGGGGGACGCGTACAGGGCAGTGGAGCGCGGACGCGCCGAGCACGGCGCCGCCGACCCCGCACGCCGCCCGACCCCGCACGGCGCCGCCGACCCTGCTCGGCGCCTGGATGACGCCACATGCGGCGGGCCGAACGGCACGGCCGCCGGCGCCGTTCGGCTCCTCGGCGTCCTGCCGTTAGGTGGTCCTGACGCTTGCCGGGTTGCCGCTTCCGCCGTCACGGTCTTGCAGCACGGCTCGGCGGCGATCCTGTGCGTTGCCGGGGGGACCTCAAGGACATGTCGGAGTTCCTTGGCTGCGCTCGTTTGCTGCGGACATCTGCGCGATGGCGGCCGGGGAGCTCGGCGAGGACGCGGGTACCGAGGGCGCGGCGTTCGCGACGCACCCGGGGTCGCGCATGGGCGGGTGGTGCCTGCGCGGAGCCGTGGTGGTCTGCCGGAACGGCGGACGCGCTGCCCGGCCGCTGTCTTTCGACTGGTCAGCGCGTCCTGATGGTGGCGCCCCCGGCAGGATTCGAACCTGCGACACCCGCTTTAGGAGAGCGGTGCTCTATCCCCTGAGCTACGGAGGCGTGTCGTCGCTCGCGCTAGAGCGTAGCGGACGGCAGGTACAGGGTAGGGGAAGGGGAGCGGTGCGCGCTTCCCCTTATGGGGTGGCCGGGGCTCTAGGCCGGGTGGGGCCGGTGTGGGTACGCTTCGGTGCCGTGACGGGACGGCATCGCGGGCAGCCCAAGGCGGCCGAGGACGAGGTGGACGAGCGCGCGTCCCGGGGCGGACGGGTCGCAGTGATCGCCGGTGCCTTCCTGGTTCCCGTCGTGGTGGCGTCCGTGATCGCGGTCGGGCTGCGGGATGAGCCCGCCCCGCAGCGGCCGGAGACGGCGAGTACGCCGGTGCAGAACGCGGCGCCGGCGCCGCCGGAGGCCGAGCCGACGTACGGGAAGTACGTGCCGCCCGAGTCCGAGCAGCAGGCGGCGACGAAGGCGGTGCCGAAGCGGGCGCCCGCGCCGGTGACGAAGCCGCGGAAGGCCGCGACTCCGGAGCCGACGCCGTCTCCGACGGGGCGGGTGCGCCGGCCGTGCCCGTCCGGGTGGGACGATGTCTGGTGGATGCGCCGGTGGTGCGAGCGGAACGGTTACCGTGACCGGTGAACCGGTTACGCACAGGTCATCGTAGAACCTGTAGTAGCGTTCTGCCGCTGTTCCGCATTTGGGCATCTGGAGGAAAACCACCGTGCCGTACCCTCGGTCGGCGGCGCTGACCGCGGTCTTCCTGGTGTTGGCGGTGCTCTCGCCGCACGGCGCCGCGGCCGCGACCCGGGCCGACACGCTGGAGTCGCTGCGGCGTGAGGCGGCGAAGGCCCGCGACCAGCTGGAGAAGGCCACCGATCAGATGAAGGGTCGGCGGAAGGAGCTCGCCGCCTCGCAGGTGAAGCTGCGCGCCACCTTGAAGGACCTCGCCGTGGCCGAGGCCGAGCTGAACACGATCCGGGAGCCGCTGGCCAGGCTGGCGAACTCGTCCTACCAGCAGAGCGGCGCGGCCGGCTCGATGGCGATCTTCGGGGGCGGCGACCCGGGCGAGGCGCTGCGGTCGACGGCGGACGTGACGCTGCTCGCGCGGTCGCAGCAGGCGCTCGTGGACCGTGCCGACGAGTTGCAGAACCGCCGGCAGCGGCTCGCGTCCACCGCCCAGGAGCTGCAGTCGCGCAACGCGGTGGAGCAGACCCGCCTCCAGCAGGAGGTGGACGGGCTGAAGAACAAGTCGGCGCAGCTGACCAAGCAGCTCAACGCGATGCTCGACAAGCTCGCGGTGTCCAGGCAGAAGCGGCTGGAGCTCGGCTGCGACAAGAGCCTCGCCGCGGACGCGAAGAAGTTCCCCAACGGGCTCATCCCGTCGAAGTACCTGTGCCCGCTGCCGCAGAAGGGCGGGCACAAGCTGCGGGCGGACGCGGCGCTGGCCTTCTACAAGCTGAACGCCGCGTACAAGCGCCGGTTCGGCCGCGACATGTGCGTGACGGACGCCTACCGGAGCCTGTCCGAACAGCACTCGGTCTACGCGCGGCGCCCCGGTTTCGCGGCCGTCCCCGGGACGAGCAACCACGGCAAGGGGCAGGCCCTGGACCTGTGTGGCGGCGTCCAGAACTCGGGTTCGGTCCAGTTCAACTGGATGGAGGCCCACGCCGGCAAGTACGGCTGGATTCATCCGGCGTGGGCCTACAGCAACCCGTTCGAGCCTTGGCACTGGGAGTTCGGGACCGAGGACGGCTGACCCCGGTACCCGGCGTGCCTACGGCCGGTGCGGGTGGTAGGACGGGACCTCGTTGGCGGGGACGAGCTCCGCGGTGCAGTAGCGGCAGCGGCGGGCCTTCACCGGGATCTCGCTGAGGCACTGCGGGCACTCGCGCTCGGTGGCCTCCTTGCCGCGGTCCAGCCGCTCGATCAGCTTCGCCGTCGGCAGGACGACCAGGAAGTACACGATCGCAGCCGTGATGACGAACGCGATCGCGGACGTGAGGAAGATCCCGTACGGGAACGTCGTGCCGTTGATGCTGACGGCCAGCCGCGTGTAGTCCGGCTTGCCGCCGATGAGCGCGATCAGCGGGGTGATGAACGAACTCGCGAAGTCCTTCACCAGCCCCGCGAACGCGGCCCCGACGACGAACGCGACCGCGAGGTCGACCAGGTTCCCGCGGAGGAGGAACTTCTTGAATCCGCTCATGTGTGGACTCCAGGGGAGATTGGGGGAGTGCCCTCCTGGCTGACGAGGGCACCGGAACGGCTACGGATCGTAGAGAACCCTCCTGCATTCGCCAAGTCGCTCCCGAGATCCCCCGGTCTGCGCGTCTCCGCGTTGAGCGGGGTGCCGGGGGGAGGAGAGCCGGTCGGTCAGTTCGCGGTGATCGTCAGGGACAGGGGCTGAGGGGCGGCTGCCAGGGCCAGGGCCTGGGCTCTGTCGGTCGCCAGGACGATCAAGGCGCCTTCCTGCCCGCCGTCCTCGACCGCCGGTGGGATCGCCACGACCGGTACTCCCGACACCACGACTCGGGCGCCGTGCTGCTCCGGGCCCTCGGCGGGTGGCGCCGAGAGGACGTCTATGCGGTCGCCCGGGTGGAGTAGGCGGGCGGCTGCCCGGTCGGCTATGCGGATCGGGGTGGCTGCCGTGCCCGGGGCGTAGCCCTTGAGGAGGGCTTCGCCCAGGACGCGGGCGTCGGTCAGCGGTTCGCCCTTGCGCATCGGGCCCGCCAGGACGCGGCCCACGGCGGATGAGCGGAGCGCGCCGGACGGGACCGCTGGAGGCGGGAGGTCGACATGGCCGAGGTCGGCGGCGGTGAGGGGCGTGCCCGCCGGGAGGTCGCGGGCGGCGGACAGGACGCGGACGGACGGGGGCGGGC
>NZ_SMJW01000393.1 GCF_004348335.1 Actinomadura bangladeshensis
GGGGCGAAACCCACCACCTTACCGGCCGATGCGCGGGCCCGGCGGCGCTTCGCCTTGCCCGGCCGGGCCGGGGTGTGTGACGTTGGGCGGCATGGTGTCTTTGACGGGACGGTCGGCGTTGGTCACGGGGGCCTCGTCCGGCATCGGCGCGGTCGTCGCCGAGGCGCTCGCCGCCGCGGGCGCCCGCGTGGCGCTGGTGGCGCGGCGCAAGGACAGGCTGGAGCAGGTCCTCGCTCGGTGCCGCGAGCACTCCCCCGACTCGGCGATGTGGACGGCCGACCTCGGCGACCTCGACGGGATCGCGGAGCTGGCGGAGGCGGTGGAGCGCGCGTTCGGCGGCGTGGACGTGCTGGTGAACAACGCGGGGATGCCGAAGCGGCGCCGCGTCCAGGACCTGACCCCGGCCGAGGCCGAGGGCGTGATGCGGCTGAACTACTCCTCCCCCGTGCGGCTGACGCTGGCGCTGCTGCCCGGCATGATCGGGCGCGGGCGCGGGCACCTGGTGGCGATCGGGTCGGTCGCGGCGCGGCTCGGCCCGCCGCACGAGGGCGCCTACGGGGCGTCCAAGGCGGCGCTGACCGCGTTCTGGGAGAGCATGGCCGTCGACCTGGACGGCACGGGCGTGCAGGCCCACGTGGTCCAGCCCGCGCTCATCGCGGGTACCGAGCTGTTCACGCTGCCCGGCAACGAGCCGCCGCTGAGCGACGTCTCCGACGCGCTGCCGCCGCAGCAGGTCGCCGACGCCGTCCTCGCGGCCCTGGACGGCGGGAAGTTCGAGCAGTACGTGCCGGGCTGGTTCGACGAGATGGCGTCCGGCAAGGCCGCCGACGTCGACGCGTTCATCGCCGGGGTCAAGGAGTGGACCCGCGACCGGCTGGAGCGCCCGGCGCCCTGAGCGCCGGCCGTTGCCGCCTCCCCCGCGGGTCAGTAGGGTGTGCATCCGGGAGTGATCCACATCACAGTGAGCCGCGAGGTGCGGATGGCTGCTCCAGCAGGGCTTCAGGTCAGCGGCGTGACGGTCCGGTTCGGCGGGCTGACGGCCGTGGACGGCGCCGGGCTCACCGCGCCGCCCGGCGCGGTGACCGGGCTGGTCGGCCCGGACGGCGCGGGCAAGACGACGCTGTGCGACGTGATCGCCGGGCTGCGCCGCCCGGCGGCCGGCACCGTCCGCCTCGGCGACGCCGACCTGACCGGCAGCGCGGCGCGCGAGCGGGCCCGGCGCGGAATCGCCCGCACGTCCCCGGGGCCGGCGGGGTCGCGCACCGTCCGGGAGACCGTGCGGGCCGCCGCCGCGCGGCACGCGCTGACGCGCGAGTACCCGGGCCGGACGGCGCGGGACCGGTGGCGGCGCCGCCTGGACGCCCGGCGGGACGCGGGGCCGCGCGCCGAGGAGATCCTCGCCCGCGTCGGCATCGCCGAGTACGCCGAGCGGTGCGCGCGGGCGGCGCCGCCCGGCGTGGCGCTGCTGACCGGCCTGGCGCGGGCCCTCGCCGCCGAACCGGCCGTGCTGCTGCTGGACGAGCCCTGGGCGGGCATGCCGGCGCGGCACGCGCGCGCCCTGGAGGTGCTGCTGCGCGACCTGGCCGCCGAGGGCCTGGCGGTGCTGGTCGTCGAGCGGGAACTGGAGCCGGTGCTCGGGGTCTGCGACGTCCTGCACGTCCTGGACGGCGGCAGGGTGATCGCGGCCGGCGCGCCCGCGGAGGTCCGCGCCGACCCCCGGGTGCGGGACGCCTACCGGGCCGTCACCACGTGTCGATCCACGCCCGGGGACGCTCCTCGGCGGGCGGAGCTCCAGCGAGCACCGTCGTGATCCAGCGGCGCGTGTCGGCGGGGTCGATGACGTCGTCCAGCTCGAACACCGTGGCCGCGTGCAGCGCCTTGCCGTACTCGTAGGCCGCGGCGACCATCTGCTCGAACAGGGCCTCCGGGTCCTCGGCGGCGGCGAGCTCCTTGCGGAACCCGAGCCGGACGGCGCCCTCCAGCCCCATCCCGCCGATCTCGCCGGTGGGCCAGGCGAGGGTCGCGAGCGGCGCCTTGAACCCGCCGCCCGCCATGGCCTGCGCGCCGAGCCCGTAGCCCTTGCGCAGCACGATCGTGACGACGGGGACGCGGAGGTTCGCGCCGATGACGAACAGGCGGCTGAAGTGCCGGACGGTCGCGGTCCGCTCGGCGGCCGGGCCGACCATGAAGCCGGGCGTGTCGCACAGGGACACGACGGGCAGGCCGTGCGCGTCGCACAGCTGCAGGAACCGGGCGGCCTTGTCGGCGGCGTCGCGGTCGATGGCGCCGCCGAGATGTGCCGGGTTGCTGGCGATGAGGCCCATCGGGCGGCCTTCGATCCGCACCAGCGCGGTGATGATCCCGATCCCGAACGCGCGGCGCAGCTCCAGCACCGAGCCGGTGTCGGCGAGGTGGGCGACGGCGCGGCGGACGTCGTAGGCGCGCATCCTGTTCTCGGGGACGATGTGCCGCAGGACGCGCTGGTCGTCGCACGCCCATTCCTCCCGCGGGCCCCGGAAGTAGGACAGGTAGCGGCGGGCCGCGTCGACGGCCGCCGCCTCGTCGTCCACGACGATGTCGACGACGCCGTTGGGCTCCTGGTCGCCGATCGGGCCGATCTCCTCGGGCGCGAACACGCCGAGGCCGCCGCCCTCGATCATGGCGGGCCCGCCCATGCCGATGTTGGCGTCGCGGGTGGCGATGATGACGTCGCAACAGCCGAGCAGGGCCGCGTTCCCGGCGAAGCAGCGCCCGGAGGCGATCCCGACGGACGGGACGACGCCGCTGAGCCGTCCCATGGCGTGGAAGGTCGTCACGTCCAGCCCGGACACCGAGGAGGTGTCGGTGTCGCCGGGCCGTCCCCCGCCGCCCTCGGCGAACAGCACGAGGGGCAGGCGGCGGCGGTGGGCGATGTCGAGCATCCGGTCGGTCTTGCGGTGGTTCTGGTGGCCCTGCGTCCCGGCCAGGACCATGTAGTCGTAGGACATGACGACGGCCTTCTCGCCGTTCACGTCCCCGATGCCGCAGACCAGCCCGTCGGCCGGGGTGCGTTCGATGAGGTCGTCCAGCGACCGCCGCTGCCGCTGCGCCGCGATCGCGAGGGCGCCGTACTCGGCGAACGTGCCGGGGTCGCACAGGTCGGCGATGTTCTCGCGGGCGGTGCGGTGGCCCCGCGCGTGCCGCTTGGCGACCGCCTCGGGACGGGACGCGTCGAGCCCGATCACGTGCCGCCGCAGCGTCTCGGCGAGGTCGGCGCGGATCGCGTCGAGGTCGGTCTCGTCCTCCTCGGCGGTGTGGTCGCCGTCGACCTCGGCGGGTTCGACGAACAGCAGCGGAGCGCCCTCGGCGACGGTGTCGCCGGACGCGGCGGCCAAGGCCCGGACGACGCCCGCCTGACCCGCGTGGACGACGTGCTCCATCTTCATCGCCTCAAGGATCAGCACCGGCTCCCCGGCGCGCACCAGGTCGCCCTCGGCCACCTCGACGTTCACGACGGTCCCCTGCATGGGCGCGGGGACGGCGACCGTGCCGGGCGGCGCGTCCGGCACGGCGACGGCCTCCGGCTCCGCCTCGTGCGCGGCGGTCTCGGGGTAGTAGCGGAGGTGCTCGCTGTCCAGCAGTTCCGCCAGATGGTCGGCGACGAAGGACGTGTCCACGCCGCCGGCCGTGAACTCCGGGTGCCGCAAGACGCCCTGGAGCAGCGGGATGGACGTCGCCACGCCGGCGATCTCGAACTCGCCGAGCGCGCCGTGCGCCCGCGCGGCGGCGGCCGGCAGGTCCTCCGCCCGCGCGATCACCTTGGCGAGCAGCGGGTCGTAGCGCAGGCTGGTGCGGTAGCCGGCGTATCCGCAGGTGTCGACGCGGACCCCCGGGCCGGACGGCGGCGCGAACGCGGCCAGCGTCCCGGCGCGGGGCCGGGGCGTGCCGTCGGGGTCGATCGTCTCGGTGTTGACGCGCACCTGGACGGCGCAGCCGGACGCGGCCGGCGGCGCGGCCAGCCCGACGCCCGCGAGGTCCTCCCCCAGCGCGAGCCTGATCTGGGCCTTCACCAGGTCGACGCCGGTGATCTCCTCCGTCACCGTGTGCTCGACCTGGAGCCGGGGGTTGGCCTCCAGGAACCAGAACTCCTCGCCCGCGACGAGGAACTCGAACGTGCCGAGGCTGTCGTAGCGGACGCGGGCGGCCATGCGGAGCGCCGCGTCCAGCAGCGCGTCCCTGACCCGACCCGGCAGCGCGGGCGCGGGCGCGATCTCGATGAGCTTCTGGTGGCGCCGCTGGACGCTGCAGTCGCGCTCCCACAGGTGGGTGACCGCGCCGGTCCCGTCCCCGGCGACCTGCACCTCGATGTGGCGGGCGTGCGGCACGTACTTCTCGGCGTACAGGTCGCCGCCGCCGAACGAGGCGAGCGCCTCCGACCGGCACCGCTCGTACGCGGCGGCCAGCTCCCCCGGATCGGCGACGACGCGCATGCCGCGGCCGCCGCCGCCCGCGAGCGCCTTGAGCATCACGGGCCCGTGCTCGCGCGCGAACGCCTCGGCGCCGGCGAGGCTCACCGCCCCGGCCGTGCCCGGCGTCACCGGCACGCCCGCCTCGCGCGCGAGCTCCCGCGACCGCGCCTTGTCGCCGAACAGCTCCAGCAGGTCGGGGCGCGGGCCGGCGAACACCAGCCCGGCGGCGGCGCAGCGCGCGGCGAACGCGGCGTCCTCGCTCAGGAAGCCGTAGCCGGGGTGGACGGCGGCGGCGCCGGCGTCCTTCGCGGCGGCGAGCAGCGCGTCCGCGTCGAGGTAGCCGGCGACGCCCTCGCCGGGCAGTCCGCGGACCTCGTCGGCGCGGCGGGCGTGCGCCGAGGCGGCGTCGTCGCGGGTGCGGACGGCGACCGTCCGCAGGCCCAGCTCGGCCGCGGCCCGCACGATCCGCAGCGCGATCTCGCCGCGGT
>NZ_SMJW01000394.1 GCF_004348335.1 Actinomadura bangladeshensis
ACGGCATACGGGATTCCTCTCCGTCGGGTGGGCTGGGAGATGTGTAAAAGAGACAGAGGGGGGGGGGGGGGTGTGGGGGGTCGTCCTCCCACGGGGCACATGAGTGAGCTGATACTGGAGAACGTGTCCCGCTGGTACGGGAACGTCGTCGCGGTCAATGGCGTGTCGATGAAGGTCGGGCCGGGCGTGACCGGGCTCCTCGGCCCGAACGGCGCGGGGAAGTCGACGCTGATCCACATGATGGGCGGGTTCCTGGCGCCGTCGTCCGGCAGCGTCACGCTGGACGGGGAGCCGATCTGGCGCAACCCGGGCGTCTACCGCAAGCTGGGGCTCGTGCCAGAGCGGGAGTCGGCGTACGACTTCCTCACCGGCGAGCAGTTCATTGTCGCGATGGCGAAGCTGCACAAGCTGCCCGACCCGGGTGCCGCCGCCCGCCGCGCCATCGGCCTCGTCGAGATGGACTACGCCGCGGAGCGCCCGATCGGCAACTACTCCAAGGGCATGAAGCAGCGCATCAAGATGGCGTCGGCGCTCGTGCACGACCCGCCCGTCCTCCTGCTGGACGAGCCGTTCAACGGCATGGACCCGCGCCAGCGCCTCCAGCTCATGGACCTCATCACCCGGATGGCCGAGGAGGGGCGCACGATCCTGTTCTCCTCGCACATCCTGGAGGAGGTGGAGCGGCTCGCCAGCCACATCGAGGTGATCGTCGCGGGCCGGCACGCCGCGTCCGGCGACTTCCGCAAGATCCGCCGGCTGATGACCGACCGGCCGCACATCTTCCTCGTCCGCTCGTCCGACGACCGCCGGCTCGCCGCCTCGATCATCGCGGACGGCTCGGCCCGCAGCGTCCAGCTCACCGACAAGGGCCTGCGGATCGAGGCGGTCGACTTCCCGCGCTTCACGCTCCTGCTGCCCCAGGTCGCCCGCGACGCCGACGTGCGCCTGTGGGAGGTCTCCCCGGCGGACGAGTCCCTCGAAAGCGTCTTCTCCTACCTGGTGGCCCGATGAACCCGACGATTGCGATGATCACGTTCCGGGCGATGCTCGGGCGCAAGCGCGCGCTGCTCCTGCTGGGGCTGCCGCTGATCCTGCTGGTCCTGTCGGTCGCGCTGCGCGCGGCCGGGCAGAACGACCTGGACGTCTCCGCCGACGTCATCCAGCAGTTCGGGCTGGCCACGCTGCTGCCGCTGCTCGCGCTGATCGCGGGCACCGGGGTGATCGGGCCGGAGATCGACGACGGCCAGATCATGTACGTGCTGACCAAGCCGATCCCGCGCGAGGTGATCGTGCTGACGAAGCTCGTCGTGGCGATCGTCCTGACGACGGCGTTCGCGACCGTCCCGACGCTGCTCGCGGGCCTCATCCTCACTGGGACGACCGCGCAGCTGACGCCCGCGTTCGCGGTCGGGGTCCTGGTCGGCGGCGTCGCCTACAGCGCGGTGTTCGTCGCGCTCGCCGTCGCGAGCCGCAACGCCGTCACGATCGGCCTGCTGTACGCGCTGGTCTGGGAGTCGCTGCTCGGCAGCTTCGCGCCGGGCGCCAAGTCGGCGTCGATCCAGCAGTGGTGCCTGTC
This sequence comes from Actinomadura bangladeshensis, assembly GCF_004348335.1. GTDB lineage: Bacteria > Actinomycetota > Actinomycetes > Streptosporangiales > Streptosporangiaceae > Spirillospora > Spirillospora bangladeshensis. The sequence goes on from NZ_SMJW01000394.1 coordinate 1,577, forward strand.
CATCACGGACGCGCTGACGGACGCCTCACCGGTCACCTCGACGGTCGACCTGCCACTGGCGATCACGCTGCTCGTCCTGGTCACCGCCGCCGCAACCCTGCTGGCCACTTTCCGCCTCCGCACCCTCCCGGTCGCCAGCGCCGACTAGCACCGACCGCCCCAGCGGCAGCACGGCGATCAGTGACGTCCAGATTGCCGCCCGGCCACCCATGCACCGTTCCGCCGCGCCGGAGCGGTGGAGCGGGTGGAGCAATCCGCCGGGTGGCGATGCGAGCGGGTGGTGATGCGGCGGGAGCGCTGCCATGAGCGGCGACCCGCCACGCGGTGGTGCGCCGCTTCGCTGTGCGGCAGGCCGCAGCCTGGTGGTCGGCCGCTCTGGGGTGGCCTAGGCGGTGAGGTGGGTCAGGTCGGTGAGGAGTTCGGAGGCGGTGACCGGGCCGAGGGCGCCGAAGGGGTGTGCTTCGCCTGAGTAGCGGCCTTTCATGAGGATGACGCGGATGATCGTCTGCTCGGGGTACTCCTGCGGGTCGATGACGCTGATGCCGGGGTCGAGTTGGACCATGATGTGGCGGTCGCCGGGGATGAACAGGGAGATCTCGCGGCGGACGCCGCCGGCCTCCCGGTCGCCCAGGCGCCAGCCGCGGGACGTCATGCCGAGGCATGTGCCGAAGTGGGTCGTGCGGTCTTCGAAGCGTGTCAGGCGGTTCGTGGCGCGTTCGTCGTCGGTGAGCGTGTGGACGGGACGTCCGAGCTGCGCAAACGGCTGAAGGATCTCGTAGTCGGCGAAGACCGAGGACCAGGCGGCGACGGCGTCCTCGCCCAGGACGAGGGGGTGTGGGAGCGTCACGGGGACGTCCAGGGTGAACTCGTCGTCCGCGACGTCGGCGTAGGTACCGTCCTCGGCGACGCGGAACGGGGTGCCTCCGGCCGACCAGACCAGGCGGCGGGCGATGTGCCGCAGTAGCGGGTGGGCGGCGAAGACGCTGTGGAACTCGTCCGGTGTCCAGGAGCGGCCGGTGACCATTGCCCGTTCAAGGCGCTTGATCTGGTCGGCGGCTACCGTCCGGGCCTCCTTCTTGAGGTCGGCGAAGCGTTTGCGGGAGGCGGTGGCGAGGGTCTCGTCGTCCTTCACGCCGGGTTTGGGCAGGGTCTTGCGGGGCTTGCCGTCCTCGTCGGTCAGGAAGGGCTTGAGGCCCTCGTCGAAACCGACCACGAAGCGGCGCGGGCCGTAGTCGAGGGTCAGCGAGCCTTCGGCGTCCAGGCCCAGGTCGGGGACGAGCCGGTCCGCCAGTTGCTCGGGGCTCAGCCCGCGTTGCCGGGCGATGGCGTTGAGCCGGCCCTGCGCGCGGGTGCGCATGTGCTTGGCGGACGCGGCGCGGCGGGCGAGCCGGTCCAGGTGGCGCAGCAGGTCGTCCGGTGGGGCGTCCATCGACATGAGGACGTCGAGCGCCGTCAGGCCCTTGAACGTCCACACGTAGTAGTTGTCCCAGCGGGCCATCCGGTCGGCGAGCCGCGCGGCCGTCTCGGTGTTGCCGAGCCGTCCCAGCGCGTACTGGACGCCCGGCGCGGCCCACAGCCCGGCGTCGCGCTCGTTCTCGTGCAGCGCCCAGGCGAACTCGGCGAGGGAGCCGGGGTCGCACAGCTCGATGACCTGCTCGCAGCCCGCGTACGGCTCGTCCGGCGAGGAGATCAGCAGCATCGTCGCGAAGTGCGCGGCGGCGCGGGCCGGGAGCGCCCGCCGCCGGTCGCGCAGCAGGATCTGGGGGAGCGCGTCGCGCACCCGCTCCTCGTTCCATTCCGGCAGGTCGTCGGGATAACGGTCCAGCGGGTCGGTGCCCAGCGCGCCGATCGCCTCGGCCGCGTCGTCGCCGTGGGTTCGCGCCGCCTCGATGAGGCAGCCGCTGCCGTGCTCGCGGGCGATGAGCGCGAGACCCTGCTCGGCCTTCGTGCGCTTGGGGCCGGGCTTGCGCAGCGCCTCGGGGACGACGAACGGCGCCGCGGCCGCGCCGTGCCAGCCGAACCAGAGACGGGCGGCGGCGTCGGCCTGGCCGCCGAGCGCGTTGATCATCGCCTGGGCGGTGGCGTCGTCCAGGAACGGGACGAGCGCCTCCGCGCCGGACGGATGCTTCTTGACCGCGTTCAGGATCAGCCGGTGGGCGGCGATGCCGCGCCGGGCGGCGAAGTGCCTGTGCGGTATCCGGTACACCCAGCCGGCCCAGTCGCCGTGGTAGCGCGCGTCGGCGAGGAGTTCGTCCGCGAGGTCGCCGGGCCCGTCCATCACCAGCCGGTAGTACCCGCGGGCGCGCTCCCCGCTCCGCGGGGCGTCCAGGGCGGCGCCGCTGCGGAAGTACTCGGCCACCGCGGGCCAGTCGGTGTCCTGGGGGAGCGGCTCGTAAGCCTTCATGAAACCGTCTTCGGCCCGCAGCCACTCCTCGCGCAGCCCGGGTGGCCAGGACTCGGCGGTCGGCGCCTTCGGACGCTTCAGGCCCGTCAGGACGACCGGCTCCGCGGCGCGGCTCGTCCGGCGGGTCCACGGCGGCTCGACGAGCAGGCGGGGGAGTGCGGCGTCGGCGGCATCCTCGATACGGGGGGTGTCGCTCATGGCTCCAGTCTCGCGGGGTCGTCACGATGTTGTGATCATGATGCCCTTTTCCGGGAGCGGTACGGGACGCCAGGATTCGGGCGCACCCCCGAGCCGACTGGAGCAGCCATGGCCAACCCTCCCTACCAGCCCTACGCGCCGTTAGCGCCCGACATCGTCCGGCCGCCGCGCATCGCGGCGATCTTCGCGCTCACCGCGCTCGGGGCCAACGCGCTGGTGCTCAACGTCATCGCCGTGGTGGCGGCGGCCGGCATGATGCGCGGCGGCGGTGAGCTGTCGGAGGACGCCTTCGCCGCCGTGGGCGTCATGCAGTTGCTGCCGCTCGTGGCCGCCTCCGTCGCCGTGATCGTCTGGTTGTGGCAGGCACGCACGACCGCCGACGTCATCGACGAGTTGCCCGACACGTGGGGACGGCCCTGGATCATCTTCGGCTGGATCGTCCCCATCATCAGCTTCTTCGTGCCGCGCAGCATCGTCAGCGGCGTCTGGCGTGCGAGCGCACCGCCCGCCCGGTCGAACTGGCCGGTGAACGCGTGGTGGGCCGCCTGGCTCGTGTACCTGATCGGGTCGAGGGTCCTGGGGTTGCAGGACAGCGGCGGCAACGGCACCGTCCTGCTCCCGGTCATCTGCGAGATCGGGGCCATCGCGGCACTGCTCGCGATGCTGGTCGTCTGGCGGATCACCGGCTACCAGGAGGCGCAGGCCGTCCGCATCCGCGAGGCCATCGCCGCCCCTCCC
>NZ_SMJW01000395.1 GCF_004348335.1 Actinomadura bangladeshensis
GAGGACGCCCCGCCCGGCCCCCGCAACGTCTACGCCGACACCAAGCTCGCCCAGGAGCACCTGGCCGCCTCGTGGGCGCGCGCGACCGGCGGGACGGCCGCCGCGCTGCGCTACCACAACGTGTACGGGCCGCGGATGCCGCGCGACACCCCCTACGCGGGCGTCGCCGCGATCTTCCGGTCCCGGCTGCTGAACGGCGAGGCGCCACTGGTGTTCGAGGACGGCGGGCAGCGCCGCGACTTCGTCCACGTCCGCGACGTCGCCCGCGCCAACGTGCTGGCGCTGGAGCGGGCCGCCGCCGGGCCGCCGCGGCCCGGCGGGCTGCGCGCCTACAACATCGCCAGCGGCGAGCCCCGCACCATCGGCGCGATGGCGGACGCGCTCGCCGCGGCCGCCGGCGGCCCCGCCCCCCGCGTCACCGGCGGCTACCGGCTCGGGGACGTCCGCCACATCGTCGCCCGCCCCGACCGCGCCCGCCGCGAGCTGGGCTTCGCCCCGGCGGTGGCGTTCGCCGACGGCATGGCCGAGTTCGCCCGGACGCCCGTCACCAGTTCGTAAGGGTTGCCCACCCGTCACCGAAAGTAGCGTCGGACCCGTGATCGATGTCGTTCTCCCGTGCCTCAACGAGGCCGAGGCCCTGCCCTGGGTGCTGACCCGGATGCCCGAGGGGTTCCGGCCCCTGGTGGTCGACAACGCCTCCACCGACGGCTCCGCCGCCGTCGCCGCCCGGCACGGCGCCCGCGTCGTCCCGGCCGCCGACCGCGGCTTCGGCGCCGCCTGCCACGCCGGGCTGCTGGCCGCCCGCACCGAGGTCGTGTGCGTCATGGACGCCGACGCCTCCCTCGACCCCGCCGAACTGCCCCGGCTGGCCGCCGCCCTCACCGGCCTCACCCGGTCGTCCGGGCCGGCGGCGGGCGGCGGGCCGGCGCTGGTGCTGGGGCGGCGGCGGCCGACCGGGCGCGGCGCCTGGCCGCCGCACGCCCGCCTCGGCAACGCCGTCCTGGCCCGGTCGCTGAACCGCCGCGCCGGCACCCGCCTGCACGACCTCGGCCCCATGCGCGCCGCCCGCCGCGCCGACCTGCTCGCCCTCGGCCTGCGCGACCGCCGGTTCGGCTACCCGCTGGAGATGGTGCTGCGCGCCGCCCGCGCCGGCTGGCGGATCGGCGAGATCGACGTCGCCTACCGGCCCCGCACCGGCACCTCGAAGGTCACCGGCACCCTCGGCGGGACGGTCCGCGCCGTCCGCGACATGCGCCGCGTCCTGGCGGAGGTCGCCCCGTGAGAACCGCGAGCCCCGCCGACCTGATCGTGATCGCCAAAGAGCCCGTCCCGGGAAGGGTCAAGACCCGCCTGACCCCCGCCTACACCCCGTGCGAGGCCGCCGCGCTCGCCGAGGCGTCCCTGCGCGACACCCTCACCGCCGTCGCCGCCGCCCCGGCCGGCCGCCGGACCCTCGCGCTCGACGGCGCGCCCGGCCCGTGGCTGCCGGGCGGGTTCACCGTCATCGGCCAGCGCGGCGCCGGACTGGACGAGCGGCTGGCCGCCGCGTTCGACGACGCCTGGGCCGGCCGCCCCCTCGTCCTGATCGGGATGGACACCCCGCAGGTCACCCCCGCGCTGCTCGCCCGCGCCGCCCGCGGACTGGGCCGCGGCGACGCGGTCGTCGGGCCCGCCTCCGACGGCGGGTTCTGGCTGCTCGGGCTGCGCCGCCCCGACGCGCGGCTGCTGCGCGGCGTCCCGATGTCGCGGTCCTACACCGGCGCGGTGCTGCTCGCGCGGCTGCGCGCCGCCCGGCTGCGCACCGGGTTCGCGCCGCGCCTCACCGACGTCGACACCCCCGCCGACGCCCGCGCCGCCGCCGCGGCGGCGCCCGGCGGGCGGTTCGCCGCCGCGCTGCGCGGCCTGCGCGCCGGGAGCGTCCCGGCATGATCGGCGAACTGTACGAGGAGGCGCTGCGGGGCCGCGGCCCCGTCGAGATCGAGCACGCCGACGGCCGCCGCCGCCCGCTGCCGCTGCAGGACTGGCTGTCGGCCCGGCCCGGCGACGGCGGCCTGCTGGACCGCTGCCGGGGCGCCACCCTGGACGTCGGGTCGGGGCCCGGGCGCCTCACCGTGGCGCTCGCCCGCCGCGGCCTGCCCGTCCTCGGCATCGACCTGGCGCCCGCCGCGGTCGCGCTGACGACCGCCGCCGGCGGGCCCGCCCTGTGCCGGGACGTGTTCGGCCGCGTCCCCGGCACCGGCCGCTGGCGGACCGTGCTGCTCGCCGACGGCAACATCGGCATCGGCGGCGACCCGACCGCCCTGCTGCGCCGCGTCCTGGCGCTGCTCGCCCCCGGCGGCCGCGTCCTGATCGAGGTCGGCCCGCCCGGGACAGGGGCCCGCGTCGAACCGCTGCGGCTGCGGTCGGGGCCCTCGGTCGGCGAATGGTTCCCCTGGGCGCACGTGTCCGCCGACGCCGCCGCCGCGCTCGCCGCCGCCTGCGCCGCCACCGTCACCGAACTGTGGGAGGAGGCCGGACGATGGTTCGTCGCCCTGCATTCTTGAAACCGGCACTCTTGAAACCGCCCGCGCTGGTCACCACGCTGCCGGGGCGGTTCACCAGCCGCCTCCACGACGAGCGGACCGCGTCCCTGCTCGGCATCGCCCTCGGCGCGGCCGTCGCGGTCTCGTTCGGGACCGGGCTGGTCTCCCACTTCATGCAGCAGCCGGCCGGGTGGATGAGCTGGCCGTCGCGCCCGGTGAACCTGTACCGGGTCACCCAGGGCGTCCACGTCATCGGCGGCCTGGCAACGGTGCCGCTGCTGCTGGCCAAACTCTGGACGGTCTACCCCAGGCTGTGGCAGTGGCCGCCGGTCCGCTCGATCGGCCACGCCGTGCGGCGGCTGCTGGTGTTCGTCCTGGTCGGCGCGGCGCTGTTCCAGTTCGTCACCGGCGTGCTGAACATCGCCTACTGGTACCCGTTCCGGTTCTTCTTCACCACCGCGCACTACTGGACGGCCTACATCCTCGCCGGGGCGCTGCTCATCCACATCGCCAACGAGGGCGCCAAGGCGCGCCGGGCCGTGATGACCCGCCCGCAGGACGCGGTGGGCCGCCGCGGGCTCCTGCTCACCGTCGCCGCCGCGAGCGGCGCCATCGTCCTCACCACGGTGGGGGAGGCGGTCACGCCGCTCGCGCGGCTCGCGGTGCTGGCGCCCCGCCGGCCCGGCACCGGGCCGCAGGACGTCCCGGTCAACAAGTCGGCCGCCGCGACCGGCGTCACCGCCGCGGCCCAGGACCCGGGCTGGCGGCTCACCGTGACCGGCCGCGTCGCCCGCGAGGTCACCCTGTCCCTGGCCGACCTGCGCGCCCTGCCGCAGCACACCGCGCGGCTGCCGATCTCCTGCGTGGAGGGCTGGAGCGTGGAGGCCACCTGGCACGGCGTCCGGCTGCGGGACGTCCTGCGCCTGGCCGGCGCCGGCAGCGGCGCCCGGGTGCGGGTGGAGTCGCTGGAACGCGGCGGCCGCTACCGCGCCTCGCGGGTCGACCCGCCGCACTGGCACGACCCGCTGACCCTGCTGGCCCTCGGCATGAACGGCGCGCCCCTCGCCCTCGACCACGGCAGCCCCTGCCGGCTGATCGCACCGAACCGGCCCGGGGTCATGCAGACCAAATGGGTGCACCGGCTGGTGGTGTCGTGACCGCCCGGGTCCTGGCCTACGGGGCGGGCCTGGCGCTCATCGGCCTCGGGCTGCGCGGCGTCATCGGCGACGTCCCGGCCGCGCGGTGGGCGGCGTGGTTCGCCGGGCCGGCGGTGCTGCACGACGCCGTCCTGGTCCCGCTGGTCCTGGCCGCCGGCGTGGCGACCGGGCGGCTGCCGGGACGCTACCGGCGCATCGCGCGGGCCGCGCTCGTCACCGCCGCATGCGTCACGGCGGTCGCGCTGCCGCTCGTCCTCGGGTACGGGCGCCGCGCCGACGAGCCGTCGCGGCTGCCGCTGCCCTACGGCCGCAACCTCGCGATCGTCGTGGCGGCCATCGCGGCGCTCGCCGCCGCCGCGGCCGCCGCGCGCTTCATCGCCGGCCGCCGCAGGGGGCCGGAGCGGTGACCCTCACCGGCGAGCGGTCCCCGGCGGGGACGGTGCGGCGGCGGGCCCGCCGCCGCACCGGGTGGGTCGCGGTCGCGGTGTGGGCGGCCGGGATCGCGGCGGCGTTCGCGGTGGGCGGGTACCTGCGGCGCGCCGGCCTGGCGACCGAGGACCGGCTGCCCCCGTTGCACGCGCGGGCCCGGGCGGTGCCGCTGACCTGGCAGCTGCTGCCCGCGGCGGTGTTCGCGGCGGCGGCCGTGGCGGCGCTGCCCCCGCTCGCGGCGCGGCTGCCGTGGCGGGCTTTGCCGCCGCTGGCGTGGGCGGGCTCGGCCGCGTGGGCGATGGCGCTCGCGGCGAGCGACGGCCTGGGCGCGCTCGCGGCGCCGCTGGACGCGCCCACCGAGTACCCGGCGGGCCTGGCGCAGGTCCGCCCCGACCCGCTGGAGTGGCTGCGGACCTTCACCGACCGGCTCGCCGGCTACACCACGCACGTGCGTGGGCATCCGCCGCTGCCGACGCTGCTGCTGTGGGCGCTGGAGCGGGCCGGGCTCGGCGGCACCGGCTGGGCGGCCGCGGCCATCATCGCGGCGGGCGCGTCCGCCGCCGCCGCGATCGCGGTCACGGTCGGGTGCCTGGCGGGGGAGCGGGCGGCGCGCGCGGCCGTGCCGTTCCTGGTGCTGGCGCCGCCGGCGGTGTGGATCGCGACCGCGATGGACGCGTTCTTCCTGGCCGTGGGCGCGTGGGGGACGGCGCTGCTCGCCCTGGCGGCCCGCCGCGCCGCCGCACGGGCCGGTGCACGGGCCGGTGCGAGGGGCGCGGTC
>NZ_SMJW01000396.1 GCF_004348335.1 Actinomadura bangladeshensis
CCGCCGCACCCTCCCGCCCAGTGAGATCCCCGCCGCGCATCTGGCTCACCGTGGGCGGACGTGGTTAAGATCACGCTCTAGAATCGCGTTCGGAATGCCCGGAGGGCCCATGGCGAGGATCGTCGAGCACGGCACCTGGAACCTGACGCCCGCGGACGAGGGACTGCACGAACCCGGCCCCGAACTGCTGTGGAACGAGTCCTACTACTTCGACTTCGCGGCGCCCGACGGCTCCATCGCCGGTTACGTGCGGCTCGGCCTCTACCCGAACTGGGACCGCGCCTGGTACTGGGCCGCGCTGGTGCGCCCCGGCCGCCCGCTGCTCCTCATCGCCGACAACGACGCGCCGCTGCCCGAGCCCGGCTCGGCGGACGTCCACGCCGACGCCTACACCGCCACCCAGGAGATCCCCGACCCGTTCGGCCCGGCCCGGATCACCCTGCGGGGGACCGCGTCCGTCCTGCCCGACCCGGCCGGTCCCGCCACCGAGACCGCCGCGCTCTCCTTCGACCTGCGCTGGGACACCGTCAGCGGCGTCTACCCCTACAAGGACATCCCGCGCTACGAGATCCCCTGCACCGTCACCGGCCTGGTCAGCGTCGGCGGCGAGAAGATCGCCGTCGACGCGCCCGGGGAGCGCGACCACAGCTGGGGTGAGCGCGACTGGTGGAAGGTCTCCTGGCTCTGGACGTCCGGCCGCCTCGACGACGGAACGTACGTCCACGGCATGCAGGCCAACGTCGGGTTCCCGCTCCCGTGGCCGTGCTTCGCCGTCCCGCCGGGCGGCGACATCGAGCACCGCGCCGGCTTCTCCGCCGAGACGGCCTTCGCCGGCGGCCTGCCCGCCCGCTCCGACCTCCGCTTCCCCGGCGCCCCCATGACCGTGACCCCGGTGGCGTTCGCGCCGGTCGCCGTCACGTCCCCCGACGGCCGGGAGGCGAACTTCCCCCGCGCCCTGTGCCGGTTCGAGGCCGAGGACGGGCGCAGCGGCCACGGCTGGACCGAATGGCACCAGCCGCCCGGCTGGCAGGACCACGGCTGGACCCACCTCGCCGAGGAGACCGCATGACCGCGCCGGTCTCCGGAGCCGGCGGGCTGACCGCGTCCTGGCTGTCCGACGCACTCGGGACGAAGGTCGCCGCCGTCCGCACCGAGCCGGTCGGCACCGGCCAGGTCTCCGACAGCCTCCGCCTCTTCCTCACCTACGCGGACGAGGCGCCGCTGCCGCCCACCATGGTCGCGAAGGTCCCGGCGGCCGACCCGTCCAGCCGCGCCGCCGCCCGCGCCATCCGCACCTACGAGGTCGAGGCGCACTTCTACGCCGAGGTCGCCGAGCGCCTCGACGCGGGCGTCCCCGCCTGCCACTTCTCGGCCTACGCCGCCGAGCCGGACGAGTACACCGTCCTCCTGGCCGACCTCGCCCCCGCCCGGCCCGGCGACCAGCTCGCGGGCGTCACCCCCGAGGACGCCGCCGCCGCGATCACCGAGATGGCCGCCTTCCACGCCGCCGGCTGGGAGGACGCCGACCTCGCCGCCCTGCCCTGGCTGAACCGCCACGACGCCGACGCCGCCGCCTTCACCGCCGCGATGGTCACCGACCTCTACACCGGCTTCAAGGACCGCTACGCCGCCGACCTGGCGTCCGACGTCATCGCACTGATCGAGGACTTCCTGCCGTCCCTGCCGGCCTACCTGACCGCCCGCGAAGGCCCGCAGACCCTGACCCACGGCGACTTCCGCGCCGACAACCTGCTGTTCGGCGGCCCCCGCACGGCGGTCCTCGACTGGCAGACCTGCGCCTACGGCCCCGGCCTGGCCGACCTGTCCTACTTCCTGGGGTCCAGCCTCCCCGTCGAGGTCCGCCGCAGCCACGAGCAGGACCTCGTCCAGCGCTACCACGCGTCCCTGACCGCCCGCGGCGCCACCCTCGGCTGGGACGACTGCTGGACGGCCTACCGCCACCACGCCTTCCACGGCATCGTCATGGCGATCGGCGCCTCCATGCTGGTCGAACGCACCCCGCGCGGCGACGAGATGTTCTGCACCATGACGACCCGCCACGCCCACCACGCCCTGGACCTGGACTCGCTGTCCCTGACCGGGTGACGCCGCTCAGGCGCGCGCGCCGCCGTCGACCCGCAGGACCGTCCCGGTCACGAAGGAGGACCGGTCGCTGAGGAGCCAGGCGGCGGCCTCCGCGATCTCCCGCGGGTCGGCCGGCCGGCCCAGCGGCGTGTGCGCGGTGAGCCGCTCCCGCAGGCCCGGCGAGTCCTTCTCCCAGGTGCTGATCATCTCGGTGGGCGTGTTGCCGGGCGCGATGGCGTTGACGCGGATGCCCTCCGGGCCGTAGGTGACGGCGGCCGACGCGGTCAGGCTGTTGACGGCCCGCTTCATCGCGGCGTACACCGGCAGCTCCGGGTTCCCGCGCAGGCTGCCGACGGACGAGGTGTTGACGATGGCGCCCGTCCCGGCGGTGGCCCGGATCGCGGCGACCTCGGCGGCCAGGGCCACCCAGACGCTCTTGAGGTTCACGTCGTAGATGCGGTCGAAGTCGGCCTCCGGCATCCGGTCCATCGGACCGGGCCGCTGGATCGCCGCGCCGTTGTTGAACGCGACGTCGAGCCGCCCGTACAGGTCGACGGTGCGGTGGACGGCGGCGCGCACGCTCTCCGCGTCAGCGAGGTCGCAGAGGACCCACTCCGCGGTGCCGCCCGCCGCCCGGACCTCCTCGGCGACGCCCTTCAGCTGCTCCTCCGTCCGGGCCGCGAGAAGCACCCGGGCGCCCTCGCGCGCGAACAGCCGGGCTGCGGCGGCTCCGATGCCGCGTCCCGCACCGGTGATGAAAGCGGTCTTGCCGGCCAGCAGACCGGCGGTGGTCGTGTTGTCCATGCGGCCAGCCTGCGCCGGCCCGCGAAGCCCAACCAGGCATCGGCGGTACCTGGCTGACCGCCCTCGCGCCCGCGCACACTGGAGGTGTGGATCGAAGAGAACTCGCGGACTTCCTGCGCAGCCGGCGCGAGCGGATCACCCCCGCCGACGTGGGCCTGCCCGCAGGCCCGCGCCGCCGCACCCCCGGCCTGCGCCGCGAGGAGGTGGCGCAGCTGGCGTTCATCTCGACCGAGTACTACACCCGCCTGGAGCAGGCCCGCGCCCCGCACCCGTCGCACGAGGTCCTGGCCGGGCTGGCCCGGGCCCTGCGCATGTCGGACGCCGAGCGCGACCACCTCCACCACCTCGCCGGCACCCCGCTGCCGCCGCCCGCCGGCCCGTCCCGCGACGTGCGCCAGAGCATCCTCGATCTCCTGCGCCGCCTCCCGAACGCCGCGGCGACCGTGACGTCCGCGACCTTCGAGATACTCGCCTGGAACGACCTGGCGGCGGCCCTCATGGAGGACTTCTCCGCCCTGCCCCGCCGCGACCGCAACCTCGTCCGCCGCGTCTTCCTCGGCCCGGACACCCACGGCCAACGCCTGTACGGAGTATCGGACGCGGACAGGTTCGCCCGCACCGCCACCCAGCGCCTGCGCGCCGCCGCCGCCCGCTACCCCGACGACCCGCAACTGAGGGAACTGGTGGCCGACCTCCTCAACGGAAGCGAGGAGTTCACCCGCCTGTGGAACTCCCACGACGTCTCCGCCGTGCCGGCCCTCCGCAAGACCTTCCAGCACCCGCAGGTCGGCCCGATCACCGTCAACTGCGACGTCCTGGACATCACCGACCGCGACCAGCAGGTGGTCATCTACACCGCGACCCCGGGCTCACCCTCCGAAGAGGCCCTGAAGCTCCTCTCGGTAATAGGCACCCAACACCTCACCACCCCCCGCTGACCTTCGCAGCGGGGGCGCGACGTCTGATGTACTGGGCGGATCCCGGTAGGCGGGTGGCCCGGTGACCTTGGAGGCGTGAGCGCGGTGAGTGAGAACGCCGACCGCTTGGCGGTGCTCATCGATGCCGACAACGCGCAGCCCGGGATCGTCGAGGGCCTGCTGGCCGAGGTCGCCAAGTACGGCACCGCCCACGTCAAGCGCGCCTACGGCGACTGGACGGGGACGAACCTGCGGGGCTGGAAGGAGCACCTGCTCGACCAGTCGATCCAGCCGATCCAGCAGTTCGCCTACACCTCCGGCAAGAACGCCACCGACGCGGCGATGGTCATCGACGCCATGGACCTGCTGTACTCCGAGCGCTTCGACGCGTTCTGCCTCGTCTCCAGCGACAGCGACTTCACGCGGCTGGCCGCGCGGATCCGCGAGTCCGGCCTGACCGTGTACGGGTTCGGGGAGCGCAAGACGCCGAAGCCGTTCGTGGCGGCGTGCGACAAGTTCATCTACATCGAGAACCTCGCCTACGACCAGGCCTCGGCCATGCCGACCGCCGCGACGCCCGCGTCCCCGACACCGGCGGCCAAGCTCAAGCAGGACACCGCGCTCGTCAACCTGCTGCGCAACGCCGTGGAGGCCGCCTCGGACGAGGACGGATGGGCTCCGCTGGCGTCCGTCGGCCACATCATCACCAAGCAGCGCCCCGAGTTCGACTCCCGCAACTACGGCTACGCCAAGCTGAGCGAGCTGATCGCCGCGACGACCCTGTTCGTCCTGGACCGCCGCAGCCCCGGCGACGGCAAGGCCGCCATCATGTACGTCCGCGACAAGCGCCACCAGGACAAGAAGCCCGGCGCCTGAGCCTCAGCGGTCGGTGGGGGAGCCGCAGCATTTCTTGTACTTGCGGCCTGAGCCGCACCAGCAGGGGGCGTTGCGTTCCGGGGGCCAGGCGAGGGT
>NZ_SMJW01000397.1 GCF_004348335.1 Actinomadura bangladeshensis
GGGCGGGCGAGGGCCTCAGGCGGCGCCGGACGGCGCGGCCGCGTCGGCGGCCGGGATCACTTCCCGGTCTTGCCCGCGGCGTCGATGGTCGCCCGCAGCGCCGCGGGGTTCATGAACTGGGTGCTGTCGAGCTTCTGGCCGTTCAGGAACACGGTCGGGGTGCCGTCGACGCCGCGGTCCTGCAGGGCGTACTTGGTCATCGCGTCGACCGTCGACTTCTTCTGCCCGTCCCGGACGCACTTCTCGAAGTTCGGGTCGGTGACGCCGACGTCCTTGCCCCACTTCACGAGGTCGTCGGGCGAGAAGCCCTTCTCGCCCTCGGCGGGCTGGAACTTGAAGAGCGCGTCGTGGTAGGAGATCCACTTGTCGGCCGGGACGCACAGCGCCGCCTCGGCCGAGCGCAGCGAGTTGATCTTGATGGGGTCCTTCTGCTGCCCGAACAGGTGGAACGGCCGGTAGACGACCTTGACCTTGCCCTGCTCCGCCAGCTCCTGGATCGTCTTGCCGGTGGCCTCCTCGAACTGCTTGCAGATCGGGCACTGGAAGTCTTCGAAGATCTCCAGCTCCGGCTTGGCCACCCCCGACTGCGCCATCACGATGGATCCGTCGGCCTGGCGGCTGAGCGGGGCCAGCGCGCCCTGGTGGACCTCGGCGCGGCCGTTCTTGTTCTTCTGGTCGATGACCAGGACGGTCCCGACCACGATCACCGCCACGGCCACCACCGTGCCGAGGACGATGGCGAGCAGCCGCCGCTGCTTCTCCCGCGCCGCCTGCCGCTTGCGCTCTGCGGCCAGGCGCTCCCTCGCGGACCGCTCTCGTGCGGCCTTGCTCATTGGTTCTCCTCGTGCGTGCGGACCCGGGCGCCGCCACCGTGCGGCGCGGTACCGGGGAGATTAGTCGACCTGACCGATCCGTCGGAATTCGTCGATCAGGACGAGCAGGAACAGGACCACGGTGACGGCGTGCACCCCCGTGCACCACAGGCAGATCTTGTGCAGGACCGCCAGCTCCACGGTGACGAGGTAGACGACCATGAGCACGCCCACCGAGACGCCGGCCACCCGCCCCCAGCGCAGCGGCGGCCACGTCGAGCGCAGCGCCCACGGCGTCAGCAGCGCCCCGAAGCCGACGAAGAACGCGAGGCCGAGCAGCGGCATCGGGATGCCGAGCAGGGACGAGTACTCGCTCGTCGTGACCGCGTGGCAGTCGATCGTCGAGGTCGCCGAGCAGACCAGCGCGCCCTCGTCGTAGTGGGTGATCGTCAGGTAGACGGAGATCCCGAGCCCGGCGAGCGTCAGCAGCCAGGCCGGGACCTGGAACCACGCGGGCGGCAGCGGCGGCGCCGCCGCCTCGGCCCGGCCCTTCGCCGTCATCTCTTGTGTCATCGTGATCCTTCCGGGACCGCCTCCTCCGGCGAACACACCCTACGGGAGTGCGGCGGTACCACAAGCAACAACTCGGCCGCGCCCGCGGCGAGTTCCCGGAACACCGTAAAGCCCGCGCGGAAACGGCTTTCCGCGTTCCGCGCGGGCCCTTGCGGCATGTCCGGAATGATCAGTGCCGGCCGCGGACGCCGGCCGCGAGCTCCTCGGTGAACGACCGGACCGCGGCCACCCCCGCCGGAAGGTCGGGGGCCTCCAGCACGCGGCGGACGAACGCCGACCCGACGATCACGCCGTCGGCGAACCCGGCGATCTCGGCGGCCTGCGCGCCGCTGCCGACGCCGAGCCCGAGCCCGACCGGCAGCCCCGTCCCGGCCTTGTCGATGACCGCGCGGGTCCGCTCGACGAGCCGCGGGGCGCCGGTGTCGACGGCGGAGCGGGCGCCGGTGACGCCCATCAGCGACGCCGCGTACACGAAGCCGCGGCACTGCCCGGTGATCGTCTCGAGGCGCTCGTCGGTGGAGCTGAGCGCGACGAGGAACACCCGGTCGAGGCCGTGCGCGTCGGACGCCGCCAGCCACTCGCCGCCCTCCTCGGGCGTGAGGTCCGGGGTGATCAGCCCGCACCCGCCGGCGGAGGCGAGGTCGCGGGCGAACCGGTCGGTGCCGTAGTGGTCGACGGGGTTCCAGTACGTCATGACGAGGACCGGGGCGCCGGCGGCGGCGACGGCCTCGACCGTGCGGAACACGTCGGCGACGCGGGCGCCGCCGACGAGGGCCTGGTGGACGGCGTCCTGGATGACGGGGCCGTCCATCATCGGGTCGGTGTAGGGCAGGCCGAGCTCGATGACGTCGCAGCCCGCCTCCACCATGGTCTTGGCGACCTCGATGGCGCCGTCGACGGTCGGGAACCCGACGGGCAGGTAGCCGACGAGCGCGGCCCGCCCCTCGGCCTTGGCCCTGTCGTAGGCGGTCCGGGCGCTCACTGGGCCTCTCCCTCGGGCATCAGGCCGAAGAAGGCGGCGGCCGTGTGCATGTCCTTGTCGCCGCGCCCGGACAGGCACACCACGATCGTGGCGTCCGGGCCCAGCTCCTCGCCGACCTTGAGGGCCCCGGCGAGCGCGTGCGCGGACTCGATGGCCGGGATGATGCCCTCGGTGCGGCACAGCAGCGCGAACGCGTCCATCGCCTCCGCGTCGGTGATCTCGCGGTACTCGGCGCGGCCGGTGTCGTGCAGCCACGAGTGCTCGGGGCCGACGCCGGGATAGTCGAGGCCGGCGGAGATCGAGTGGGTTTCGAGGGTCTGGCCGTCGTCGTCCTGGAGCAGGTACGTCCGCATGCCGTGGATGACGCCGAGGGAGCCGCCGGTGAGCGTCGCGGCGTGCTTGCCGGTGGCGACGCCGTCGCCGCCCGCCTCGAACCCGTACAGCCGGACGGACTCGTCCGGGACGAAGGCGTGGAAGGTCCCGATCGCGTTGGAGCCGCCGCCGACGCAGGCGACGACCGCGTCCGGCAGGGCGCCGGTCATGTCGAGGCACTGCCGCCGCGCCTCGACGCCGATGATCCGCTGGAAGTCGCGGACCATCATCGGGAACGGGTGCGGGCCCATCACGGACCCGATGCAGTAGTGGGTGTCGTCGACGGTGGCGACCCAGTCGCGGAACGCCTCGTTGCAGGCGTCCTTGAGGGTGCGGCTGCCGGTCTTCACCGGGATCACCTCGGCGCCGAGCATCCGCATCCGCGCGACGTTGAGGGCCTGCCGCTCCGTGTCGACCTCGCCCATGTAGACGGTGCAGGTCAGGCCGAGGAGCGCGGCGGCGGTCGCGGTGGCGACGCCGTGCTGCCCGGCGCCGGTCTCGGCGAGGATCCGGGACTTGCCCATCCGGCGGGTCAGCAGCGCCTGGCCCAGCACATTGTTGATCTTGTGGGAGCCGGTGTGGTTGAGGTCCTCGCGCTTCAGCAGCACGCGGGCGCCGCCCGCGTGCTCGGCGAAGCGCTTCGCCTCGGTCAGCAGGCTCGGACGCCCCGCGTAGTTCGCGAGGAGGTCGTCCAGTTCCGCGGTGAAGGCCGGGTCCCGCTTGGCGGCCTCGAACTCGCGGGTCAGCTCGTCCAGCGCCGCCATCAGCGCCTCCGGGGCGAAGCGGCCGCCGAACCGGCCGAAGTGGCCGGTGGCATCGGGTACAGCACCGCGCGCGGCGGTGTCCGTGGTCATGGGAAAACGCGTCCTGTCGTGGGAGAAGTGGATGGGTCGGCGGGGCTCTGGACTAGCCCCGCCATCGCTCCCGGAGCGGTTCGACCTGCATACCCCTCACCCTATCCAGTCGGCGTTTCCCTGTGGGGGGACGACCCCCCACGCCCCCCGGCGAAAGCTGCGGGGGCTCAGCCGCTCTGCCGCAGCGCCGGATGCGCGCCCGCGGCGACCAGGTCGGCGACCGCGGCGCGCGGATCCCGGCCGATCACGAGGCTCTCCCCCACCAGCACGGCGTCGGCGCCGCTGGAGGCGTAGGCGAGCAGGTCGTGCGGGCCCCGCACCCCCGACTCGGCGATCTTCACGACGTCCTTGGGGATGGTGGGCGCGACCCGCGCGAACACGCCCCGGTCGACCTTGAGGGTGCGCAGGTCGCGGGCGTTCACCCCGACGACCTTCGCGCCCGCCTCGACCGCGCGGGCCGCCTCCTCCTCGGTGTGCGCCTCGACGAGCGGCAGCAGCCCGATCGACTCGGCCCGCTCCACCAGCGACACGAGCGCGTCCTGCTCCAGCGCCGCGACGATCAGCAGCACCATGTCGGCGCCCGCCGCGCGCGCCTCCCACAGCTGGTAGGAGGTGACGATGAAGTCCTTGCGCAGGATCGAGATGTCGACGTTCGCGCGGACCTCCGCGAGGTCGGCGAGGCTGCCGCCGAACCGGCGCCGCTCGGTCAGCACGCTGATCACCTTGGCGCCGCCGGCCTCGTAGTCGCGGGCCAGCGCGGCCGGATCGGCGATCGCCGCCAGCGCGCCCTTGGACGGGCTGCTGCGCTTGACCTCCGCGATGACCGACACCCCGGGGCCGCGCAGCGCACCGAGCGCGTCCCGCGCCGCAGGGGCCTTCGCCGCCTTCTCCTTGAGTGCGTCGAGCGGGACCTCGCGCTGCCTGTCGGCGAGATCGGCCCGGACTCCCTCGATGATCTCGTCCAAAACGCTCAAGGTCGCAGGCCCCCTATTTCAGGTCGTTCCGTGCACTATATCTACCCGGGGTAGCGACCCCCCGGACCCCCCGTCACGAGCCGGTCGATCCTCACGCCACTGTTGCGGTGTGTTGTAACCGTGCGGGTTTGCCGGTGTCGCTGCGGTCGCCCGGCTCGGCGGGCATGCCCGCTCCGGGCGCTAGGGCGCCCTCCGCGTGCCTGCCCGTG
>NZ_SMJW01000398.1 GCF_004348335.1 Actinomadura bangladeshensis
GACATCGCCCCATTCTCGCGCCCCGCCGCCCCTGCTCCGGACGGCGGTGCGGGACGGCGGCGTGGGATAGAGTCCGGAAACGCCCATGACGACGCCCATGACCGAGTCCGCCATCGTCTCCCGGCTGCGCGCCGCCGGCTGCGTGTTCGCCGAGGACGAGGCGCGGCTGATCCTCGCCACCGCCGGCACGCCGGACGACGCCTCCGCCATGGTGGACCGGCGCGCCGCCGGGCAGCCCCTCGAACACGTCCTCGGCTGGGCCGAGTTCCACGGCCTGCGGATCGCCGTCGAGCCGGGGGTGTTCGTGCCCCGCCGCCGCACCGAGTTCCTGGTCCGGCAGGCCGCCGCGCTCCTCCCGCCGCGTCCCGTCGTCGTCGACCTGTGCTGCGGCTCCGGCGCGCTGGGCGCCGCGCTCGTCGCCGGACTGGACGAGTACGCCCTGCACGCCGCCGACGTCGAGCCCGCCGCGGTGCGCTGCGCGCGCCGCAACATCGCCCCGTTCGGCGGCCACGCCTACGAGGGCGACCTCTTCGCACCGCTCCCGGACGCGCTGCGAGGCGGCATCGACGTGCTGCTCGCCAACGTCCCGTACGTGCCGACCGGCGACGTCGGGCTGATGCCGGCCGAGGCGCGCGACCACGAGCCGCGCGTCGCGCTCGACGGCGGCCCCGACGGCCTGGACGTCCTGCGCCGCGTCACCGCCGAGGCGGCGGACTGGCTCGCCCCCGGCGGCCACCTGCTGTTCGAGACGAGCGAGCGGCAGGTCCCGGACGCGGTCGCCGCCGCCGAGCGGGGCGGGCTCGCCGCCGCCGTCGCGACGTCCGAGGAGTTCTACGCCACAGTCGTCGTCGGGGCAAAGCCGGTGTAAAACCCGTCGCACGGGTACAGGTCGCATTAGGACGACCTGAAGGAGTGAAATGCAATGCGCCGCATCAGTGCAGCGCTCAGCGCCATCATCGGCACGATCGTCAGCATCGTCACGCTGCCCTTCCGGGTCCTGCAGCGGTTGCTGACCCCCTCGCGCAGGACCCGCACCCACCGGTGACCGAGAGCACGCGAGACCGGCCGCCCCGGGCCATTCCCCCTACGGCCCGGGGCGGCCGCACGTAAAAATGCTTTGCGCGTTCCCCGCCTCTTCCCGCACCCTATGAGTACGAAATCAAGGGGTCTGTAGCTCAAAGGGAAGAGCGCCCGCCTTGCAAGCGGGAGGTTGCCGGTTCGAGTCCGGCCCGATCCACGCCGCAGAGGCCTAAATGGTGAGGCGCCTGACTTCCAATCAGGAGAACCGAGTTCGATTCCCGGGTGCGGCTCTGGACTGGACCGGCGGGAGTAACGACCCCCGGCTGGTCCTGCACGTGCCCGAGGCGGGCGGACGCCACCGCCGCCGGCGGGCGCCCATGCTGGATCATCCAAGGCCGGGATGCGTGATTCCGGATCACGTCATGCGGGTTCGACTCCTGCTCCAGCAGCAATTCGTCAATGGCGCGCGTCGATCCGGGTGTGCGCCGTCGTCCAGGCGCGGGCCTGCTCGGTGAGGGTGATGCCGAGACCGGGGCGGGCCGGGACGTGCATGCGGCCGTCCTCGATCGCCGGCCTTTCGTTGAACAGCGGGCCGAGCCAGTCGAAATGCTCCACCCACGGCTCGCTCGGATAGGCGGCGGCCAGATGCAGGTGGATCTCCATCGCGAAATGCGGCGCCATCTGAAGGTGGTGGTGGTCGGCCAGTGCCGCGAGCCTGAGGAAATTGGTGATGCCGCCGATGCGGGGCGCGTCCGGCTGGATGATGTCGGCGGCGCGCCGGTCGATGAGCGCGCAGTGCTCGGCGACGCTGGTGAGCATCTCGCCGGTCGCGATCGGCGTGTCGAGCGCGGCGGCGAGCGCGGCGTGGCCCTCGGCGTCGTAGGCGTCCAGGGGCTCCTCGATCCAGGTGAGGTCGAACGCCTCCAGGGCGCGGCCCATGCGCTGCGCGGCGGGCCGGTCCCACTGCTGGTTCGCGTCCACCATCAGCGGGAACGCGTCGCCGAGCCGCTCGCGGACGGCGGTGACGCGGCGCATGTCCTCGGCGTGGTCGGGATGCCCGACCTTGATCTTGATACCGCCGATGCCGGCGGCGACGGCCGCCTCGGCGTTGTCGAGGACCTCCTCCAGCGGCGCGTGCAGGAAGCCGCCCGAGGTGTCGTAGCAGCGGACGGAGTCGCGGTGCGCGCCGAGGAGTTTGGCGAGCGGCAGGCCCGCCCGCTTGGCCTTCAGGTCCCACAGCGCGATGTCGATCGCGGCGATGGCCTGCGCGGCGAGCCCGCCGCGGCCGGCCGAGGCGCCGGCCCACGCGAGCTTCGTCCAGATCCTCCCGATGTCGCTCGGGTCCTCGCCGATGAGGGCGGGCGCGATCTCGGCGGCGTGCGCGAACTGGCCGGGCCCGCCGGCGCGCTTGGAGTAGCCGAACCCGATGCCCTCGTGGCCGTCCTCGGTGCCGATCTCGGCGAACAGGAACACGACCTCGGTCATCGGCCGCTGCCGCCCGGTCAGCACCTTGGCGTCGCTGACCGGAACGGCGAGCGGCAGCGTCACGGACGAGAGCTCGATCCAGGCGACCCGGTCCAGGGTCGCCTCGCCGGCGGGGACCCCCGTCATCTCAGCGCGCCCGCTTCACGAGTTCGGCCAGGTCGGCGGTCTCGGCCTCGGTGAGGTCCGTCAGCGGCGGGCGGACCGGGCCGGCGGGGTGGCCGGTCACCCGCAGGCCCGCCTTGATGATGCTCACCGCGTAGCCCTTCTTGCGGTTGCGGACGTCGCAGTACGGCAGGACGAACTCGGCGAGCCGCCGCGCCACCTCGTCCCGGTCCCGGTCGCGGACGGCGGCGTAGAACGCGAGCGCGAACTCCGGGATGAAGTTGAAGACCGCCGAGGAGTAGGTCGTGACGCCCATCTCCAGGTAGGGGAGCGCGAACGTCTCCGCGGTGGGCAGCCCGCCGATGTAGACGAGCCGGTCGCCGAGCCGGGACCTGATCCGCGTCATCAGCTCCAGATCGCCGACGCCGTCCTTGAACCCGACGAGGTTGGGGCAGGTCTCGGCGAGTTCGGCGACCGTCGCGTCCTGGTAGACCGCGTTCGCGCGGGAGTAGACCGTCACCCCGAGCCGGGTCGCCGCGCAGACCGCGCGGACGTGCGCGGCCAGGCCGTCCTGCGACGCCTCGGTCAGGTAGGGCGGGAACAGCAGGACCCCGTCGGCGCCCGCGTCCTCGGCGTCCCGGGCCATCCGCGCGGCCGTCGCCGTCCCGTACCCGGCGGGCGCGACCACCGGCAGGCCGCCGGGCGCCTCGGCGACGGCCGCGCGCACCACCCGCCCGACCTCGTCCGGGGTGAGCGAGAAGAACTCGCCCGTGCCGCCCGCGGCGAACAGGCCCGCGACGCCGTACCCGCCGAGCCGGGCGATGTGCCGCCGGTAGCCGTCCTCGTCGAAGGACAGGTCGTCGTGGAAGTGGGTGACGGGGAACGACAGGAGCCCGGACCCGAGCCGCGTCGCGATCTCTTCGGGCGCAGTCTGCTTCATGCCCCGAGGCTAGGATGGCCGATTGATCCAGGTCCAACACGAAAAATGCATCCACTGATACCCGCAGGGAATCGATGTTCACGCTCACCCAGCTCACGAACTTCGTGGCCGTCGCCGAGGAGCTGCACTTCGGCCGCGCCGCCGAGCGGCTCCGGATGACGCAGCCGCCGCTCAGCCGGCAGATCCAGCTGCTGGAGCACGAGCTGAAGGTGCGGCTGTTCGACCGGACGAACCGCTCGGTCCGCCTCACCCCGGCCGGGCGGGCGTTCCTGGTCGAGGCGCGCCGGCTGCTCCAGCAGGCCGACCACGCCGCGATGTCCGTCCGGCAGGTCTCGTCGGGCGAGGCGGGCAGCATCACGCTCGGGTTCACGGCGGCGAGCGCCTACGCGACGCTCGGCCGGCTGCTGGAGGTGGCGCGGGCGGCGCTGCCGGACGTCGGGATCGTCCTGCGGGAGATGGTGACCAGGGACCAGGTGCGGGCCCTCGCCGAGGGCAGCCTCGACCTGGGGCTGGTGCGGCCCCCGGTCACCGACCCGGACCTGGAGGAGCGCCCGGCCGACCGCGAGGCGCTGCTCGCGGCGATCCCCGACGGCCATCCGCTCGCCGAGGGGGACGGGCCGCTCCCGCTGGCCGAGTTCGACGGGCGGCCGTTCATCATGTACTCGCCCGCCGAGGCCCGCTACTTCCACGAACTCGTGATCAGCCTGTTCCGGCAGGCCGGCGTCTCGCCGGTGTACGCGCAGTACCTCAGCCAGGTGCACAGCATCCTCGCGCTGGTCGGCTGCGGCTGGGGCGTCGCGCTGGTGCCCGCCGCCGCGTCCCGGCTCCGCTACGCGGGCCTGACGTTCCGGCCCGTGGACGTCCCCGGCCCGGGCCCCGTCGAACTGAGCCTGACCTG
The DNA here is from genome assembly GCF_004348335.1 of Actinomadura bangladeshensis. Lineage (GTDB taxonomy): Bacteria > Actinomycetota > Actinomycetes > Streptosporangiales > Streptosporangiaceae > Spirillospora > Spirillospora bangladeshensis. The sequence continues at coordinate 4,446 of NZ_SMJW01000398.1, forward strand.
GCGCCGGAGCAACGACAACCCGGCGCTCGCCAAGCTGCTCCGGCACCTTGACGCGCCTTGACCGGAGCACGGGACGTCACTTATTTTGTCGTTAAAATATTGGTCTTCAAAATATCCGGTGGCAGGTGGAGGAACGATGGGCGACTATCCGGCGTATGCGCCGTCCGAGGAGCATGAGCTGCTGCGGCGCACGGTGCGTGAGCTGGCCGAGGCCAAGATCGCTCCTTTCGCGGCGGAGGTGGACGAGGAGTCCCGGTTCCCGCAGGAGGCCCTGGACGC
>NZ_SMJW01000399.1 GCF_004348335.1 Actinomadura bangladeshensis
TGGGGTGGTGCGTTGAGGCGTTCGGTGGTTTTGGCGAAGGGGAAACACCCGGTCCCATCCCGAACCCGGAAGTTAAGCCCTTCAGCGCCGATGGTACTGCATGGGAGACTGTGTGGGAGAGTAGGACACCGCCGGACACATATTGCAGGAAGGGCCCCGTCGACACCGGCGGGGCCCTTTCTCATTTGGCGGAACAGTCTCAAAAGCTGATGGACTGGTCCCGATGGGCCAATTCCCTCCGCGGCCGGCGCGTCCTCGACTGGATAAACGGTCAATCGGCTCAGGCAGGCGAACTGGTCGACTACGGAGCAGGGTGCTCGTGTGACGAGGACCTGATCGGCAGGCGGATGTCGTTGGTCTGCGGGCGTCGCGCTGCGGGGGTCTCAGGTGTGGGTGGCGGGTTCCTCGGCGGCCCGGATGCGGGCGACCTGGGGTGTGCGGGCGTCCAGGCGGATCTTCGCGAGGGCCTGGCGGCCGAGATCGGCCGCTCCGGCGTGCTTGATCTCCGCAGGGGAGAGGTACACGGTCAGGTCCGGGAAGGCGACCAGCTTGCCGCCGTCGTCGGCGGGGCCGGTGCGGAAGTCGGCCGGGTCACGCGGGGCCTTCAACCGCTCCGCGGCGAAGGCGGCTGCCGGGTCCGGCTCGCGAGTCCCGGCGGGGACGAAGGTGCCGTTGCGGAAGTACACCGTGGTCTGGGTCCGGTCGCCGGCGGCGAGGGCGGCTCGTGCGGCGCGTGCCGGGGGATCCGGCGGGCGCCGGGTGAGCAGGCGCTGCGTGCTCTGCCGCCGGGTCCGCCACAGCTTGACCACCGCCCAGATGAGGACCACCGGCCAGAGCACCAGCAGCGTCACCAGCAGGCCCGCTCCGGGCGCGTCCACCTTGATGCGGAGCGCCTCGTTCGACCGGTCGCACGTGACCGCGACGTAGTCGGTGGCGGGCGCGCGGAACGCCCCGACCCACCGGTAGCCCTTGATCTCCGCGGAGTCGCCGCCGTGCCGGACGCGGTCCAGGGTCACCGGATAGTTGGCCTTCTGGCCGTTCAGTGAGCAGGAGCCGGGGTCCTCGGAGGCCGCCACGACATGGACCCGGTAGCGCAGACCCTCGTCCACCCACAGGACCGCACGCGAATCGCCGGGTACGCCCCCCGGCCGGACGGCGTCGACCGTGCTGGCGGTGAGCAGCGCGTGATGCGTTGTCCAGAACAGCGCGGTCAGCAGAACGAGGAGGGCCAGCGCCCCGACGGGAACCAGGTACGAACGCCAGGAAACGGCGAACGGAACCCGATACCGATATGTCACCTTCGTTGGCACTCGCGAATTGTACGATCTTGCGGCCTGGAGAGGGAGATCATTTGGACGTGAAGCGTACCGGCATCGACGGCGTTCCCGTGTTCTGGAGCGAGGGCCCGCCGGGTGACGACGGCTATCGGGCGGCGCTCGTGTTCCGTGTGGGGCGGGCGGACGAGACCCTGCCAAGGGCCGGACTCACCCATCTGGTCGAGCATCTGGCGCTGTACGCCGTCGGCGATGCCGACTATCACCACAACGGCGCCGTGGACGAGTCCACCACGGTGTTCGTCACGCACGGCGAGCCCGCGCAGGTGGCCGCATTCCTGACGTCGGTGTGCAGTTCACTCGCCGCGCTTCCCATGGAACGTCTCGAAGCGGAGAAGAACATTCTGCGGACCGAGGCCGGAGGACGCGACATCGGCCCGGCCGGCCAGTTACTGCTGTGGCGTTACGGGGCGGCCACCTACGGGCTGCCCGCCTACGACGAGCACGGTCTCGCCGCCTTCACTCCCGACGATGTCCGGGAGTGGACGGCCCGCTGGTTCACCAGGGACAACGCGGCACTCGCGCTCGTCGGCGGACCTCCACCGGAAGGGCTCACCCTGCCGCTTCCCGAGGGTGAGCGCAGGCCGCTCCCGGAGCCGACCAGCGCGTTGCCGCGGACGCCCGCCTACTTCAACGCCGACGTCAACGGCGTCGCGCTGACCGGCATCGTGCCGCGCACCACCGCCGCCGGGATCTACGGCGACATCCTCGGCCGCCGCCTCCACCGCGTCCTGCGGCGCGAGAGCGCGCTGAGCTACACGACCAGCGTCGAGATCTCGGGCCGCCCGGGGGACACCGCGGAGATGCTCGCGTTCGCCGATGGGCTCGCCGAGGCACGTCCGGAACTGGCGGAGCGGTTCCGCGGGGAGATCGAACGCCTCGCCGCGGAGCCGGTGGAGGCGGACGAACTGGCCGAGGCGGTGGCGGCGCGGCGCACCGGCATCGGCTCCGACGAGGCCCGTGCGTCACAGCCGATGCGCTCGTGCCTGGCCGAACTGATGGGAACTCCGGTCCGTTCGGCGGACGAGGCCCTCGCCGCGCTCGACGAGGTCGCACCGGAGGATGTCCTGGAGGTCGGCCGCACCATGCTGGACACCGCGCTGCTGATGCTCCCTCGCGGGGAGGAGCCGCAGGGCGCGCGCTTCGCGCGGGCACCGGTGTCCGCCACGGTCGCGGTCGACGGCCGGGTCCACACGCGGCCGGACGAGCCCCGGCTCGGGCTGATCGTCGGCCGGGACGGGGTCACCGAACTGACCGGCCCGAACATGGCCACCGTCCGCTTCGACGCATGCGCCGCCGTCCTCGCCTGGCCGGACGGGGCGCGCTTCCTGGTCGGCCTGGACGGCATGACCGCCGGGATCGAGCCCAACCTGTGGCGCGCCGGCGCGGACGCGGTCGCCGCCATCGACCGGTACGCGCCTCCCGGCGTGGTCGTGCGCATGCCCGAGCGTCCCGCCGACCGCGTCCCGCCCCGCGCCGGCGCGGCGGCGGCCGAGCCCGACGACCGGACGGGCGATCCCGCACGGGCCGGTGTGGTGGCCGCAGCCTTCGGGCTGCCCGCCAAGATCAGAGCGCGCCGCCGGAGCCCCGCCTGGCGGGACGCGGCGCTGGCGGCGGTGCTGCCGAAGGTGCGCGGCGGCGACCTGCGCGCGGGCCTGCGACTGCTGGCGGGAACCCGCGACGACGCCGAGGCCCGCAGCCTCTGCCTGGAGAACCTCACCAAGGCCGCGCTCGGGCAGAGTGCGCGCCTGGCGGAGCTGTCCGCGGACGAACCCGCCGACCCGGACCTGTGCCTGTGGCTCGGCGCGACCCGCATCGACGAGGCGTGGAAAGCGCGGAGCGCCTACCGCGCCGAGTACGTCGAAGCGGAGCAGTTCGGCCGGTTCTGGCGGCTGCTGGCCCTGGGCGGGCCCCCGCTCTACCGCGCCGCCGAACTGCTGCCCGCCGACCCCGTCCCCTGGGACAAGCTCCAGTGGCACGGCATCGGCATGCAGCTCAGGCGGGACGAACTGGACCGCATCTGGCAGGAGCTCACCGACCGGGACCCGTCCCTCTACTCGGGTCACATCTCCCGTTCTCAGGCGCTCTGCAAGAAATGGTGGGGTTCGGACGCCGAGGTGCTGGACTTCGCCGAGACGGCCGTCGCGCAGGCCGAGCCCGGCGACCCGGTCACCGCGGTCCTCGCGACCGCGCACCTGGAGATCGGCCTGGAGATCGGTTCCTGGGACGACCTGAACGGCTACCTGGCCCGGCCCTCGGTGCACGGCGCCCTGGCGGAGGCCGCCGACCGGTGGCTGGAGGCGGACCGGCGGCATCCCCGGGACCTGGAGGCCCACCACTTCTTCGGCGCGGTGTTCTACCGGGCCGGCGACCACGACCGGGCCCGGCGCCACCTCGGCCCGGTCGCCCGCACCAGCGCCCCCGCTCGCGCGTGGGGGTACGCCGACGACCCGGACCGGCTGCTGGCGCGGGCCTGCCGGGACGTCCGGGCGAAGGCGTGACGGCGTCCGCCCGGCTCGTCCACTAGCTGCCGGAAGCGTCCTTCATCAGGGCCTTCGCGTAGTCGGCGAGCGAGCGGTTGTACTGGGGGAGGTGGCGGGAGAGCGCGCCGAGGGCGAGCGCCGCCGCCTCCCGCTCCCGGCCGAGGTCGGTGAGCGCGAGCGCCAGGAACGCGGTCACGGCGTCGTCGAGGCCGTCGGAGCGGGCGTCGCGCTCGGCGGTCAGCAGGGCGACGCTCTCCTCGGCCCGGCCGAGGTTGCGCAGGGTGCTGGCGTACTGGATGGTCGCCTCGCGCCGGCGCGTCCCGTCCAGCCCCGCCTCGAACGCCCGCCGGTAGTGGACGGCGGCCTCCGCCTCGTTGCCGATCGAGTCGTGCGCCGACGCCAGCTCGTACTCGGCGACCGCGTCGCCGGGCGGCAGCTCGCCGGCCAGCGCCTCGACCCTCGCGAGGAAGTCCGCGGGCTCGAGGTCGTCGAAGGCGGTCCACAGCTCGGCGATCCGCCGCTCCCAATCCGGAGTGATCATGGACCCGAGAATAGGGCGCCGGGCGGCCGCCGCGAACCGATCGATGGGCCGCAACGGTCCTGCAACCTGCCGTGCGCCAGAATTGGACCGCTCGGCGCAGGCCGGGATCATGGTCGCGTCGGTGCCAACCCACACATCTGCACCGGCGCGGCCACCGAAGCTCGGTTATCAGCGGAGCGCATCCCCTCCCGCGACAGGTTGTCAGGGCCGCCCCTGTCGGCGGGAACCGGGACGCGGCCATGGCACAACCCCCGCTGTCCACCCCCAGAGTCCCCGATAAGGCTCGCCGCCGTTCCGCCCTTCCTCGCGATCGCCACCGCCGCGGCGCTGGTCACCGCCGTCCCCGCCCGCCCGGACGAC
>NZ_SMJW01000039.1 GCF_004348335.1 Actinomadura bangladeshensis
TAACTGTGCTTCGCGACATTCCGCCCTGCCCTTGCGGGGAGGGCGCCGTCCCCCCGGGACCGGAACGGTGGAAGGCCCCTCCGCGAAGGGGCCTTCCACCGGCAGAAGCTACGAGCCGGTGACTAGGACCCGGTGCCGAAGGTCTTGCGCGCCTCCTGGGCGGCGTCCTTGGCCTTCTCGCCGACCTGCTTGGTGCCGCCGGCCGCCTGGTCCTTGCGCCCCTCGGCCTCCAGCCGGGAGTCGCCGGACCGCCGCCCGGCCTCCTCCTTGCCCTGGCCCTTGGCCTGCTGCGCCTTGTTCTTCAGCTTGTCGAGGATGCCCACTGCTCCTCCTTCAGGTACGGAAAGTCGTACGCCCTCCGTCCGTGCCCGCTGGATCCCGGCCTATGCAGGGGAATGCGGCGGGACGTGGCAAGGTTGTGCGGGAAGAGGACAGTGACGTCCGCCCTCACTCACAGCCGAGCGTCAGCACAGGAGCACCCACCGTGTCGTTGCCACCTCTGGTCGAGCCCGCAGCGGAGCTCACCCGCGACGAGGTCAACCGCTACTCGCGGCACCTGATCATCCCCGACGTGGGCATGTCCGGGCAGAAGCGCCTCAAGAACTCCAAGGTTCTGATCGTGGGCGCCGGCGGGCTCGGCTCCCCCGCCCTCCTCTACCTCGCCGCCGCCGGCGTGGGCACCCTCGGCGTCATCGACTTCGACGTCGTGGACGAGTCCAACCTGCAGCGGCAGATCATCCACCGCCAGTCGTCCCTCGGCAAGCCGAAGGTCGAGTCGGCGGCCGAGACTGTCCGTGAGATCAACCCGCTGATCGACGTCGTCGTGCACAACATGGCGCTCGACCGCGACAACATCATGGACATCTTCTCCCAGTACGACCTCATCCTGGACGGCACCGACAACTTCGCCACCCGCTACATGGTGAACGACGCGGCCGTCCTGCTCGGCAAGCCGTACGTGTGGGGCTCGATCTACCGCTTCGACGGCCAGGCGTCGGTCTTCTGGGCCGAGTACGGCCCGTGCTACCGCTGCCTCTACCCCGAGCCGCCGCCGCCCGGCATGGTGCCGTCCTGCGCCGAGGGCGGCGTCCTCGGCGTGCTGTGCTCCTCGATCGGCTCCATCCAGGTGAACGAGGGGATCAAGCTCCTCACCGGCATCGGCGAGCCGCTCGTCGGCCGGCTGATGATCTACGACGCCCTGGAGATGACCTACCGCACGGTCAAGGTCCGCAAGGACCCGGAGTGCCCGCTCTGCGGCAAGAACCCGACGCAGACCGAGCTCCTGGAGGACTACGAGGCCTTCTGCGGCGCCGTCTCCGAGGAGGCCACCGAGGCCGCCAAGGACTCGACGATCACCGTCCACGACCTCAAGGCCATGCAGGACGGCGGCGAGGACATCTTCCTCGTGGACGTCCGCGAGCCCAACGAGTACGAGATCGTCTCGATCCCGGGCGCGACGCTGATCCCGAAGGGCGAGTTCCTGAACGGGTCCGCGCTGGAGCGCCTCCCGCAGGACAAGAAGATCGTCCTGCACTGCAAGTCGGGCGTCCGCTCGGCCGAGGCCCTGGCGGTCGTCAAGAACGCCGGCTTCAGCGACGCCGTGCACGTCGGCGGCGGCGTCCTGGCCTGGGTCAACCAGATCGACCCCAGCCAGCCGTCCTACTGACGCTCCACCCGGAGGCCCCCGGACCCGCCCGCGGTCCGGGGGCCTTCGCGCGTCCGGCCGCCGGCGCGCCCCTCCGGGCCCTGACGACCGGCTCGGCGCCATCTGGCACAAGGGCTGACCGGCCTCAGCCGTCCGCCGGGGGGCGGTAGGCGAGGCCGATCTCGGGGCTGGTCTCGGCCAGCATCAGCTCGAACATGGGGGCGGCGTCCGCCAGGGCGAACTCCAGATGCCCGAAGACCTCCAGGCTGACGCCGCCCTGGAGGCGGATCCAGCACTTCAGGAACTGCTGGACGACACCGAGCGGCAGGTCGACGCCGACGACGTCGTCGCGGTAGCGGCGCAGCTGCGGCAGCAGGACGGGATCGATCTCGTCGTCGGAGGGAACCGGGAACGGGCTCCTGTTCCACAGCTCCAGGAACAGGGCCATGAACGTCCAGCCGAACTGGCGGGCGCACTCCTCGGCGAAGTCGGCCTGCCCCTGGTCGTCGATGCCTCGCACCGGCGCGCCGAACAGCAGCGCGTACTCGCGGGGATGCGCGAGCGCCCAGGTCCGGAACCGGCGGGACGCGGTCAGGAACTTGCCGCTCAGGTCGCCCTCCGGCACCCGCGCCAGGGCCGCTGTCAGCTCGCCGGTCAGCTCGTTGAACAGCTCGCCGACCAGGTGCCGCAGCAGTTCGCCGTGGCTGCCGAAGTAGCGGTAGAGCGCGGGGGCGGTCATGCCCATCTCGCGGGCGATCGCCCGCAGGGTCACCGCCTCGGGGCCCTCCTCGACGAGGATCCGCCGGGCGGTCTCGGTGATCTCCCGGACCGTCGCCGCGCGCAGCCGATCGCGCCGTGTCTCCACTTCGCCGCCCTCTTCTCCCCTGCACCGGCGGCCGCGTCCGGCCGCCTTCGCATGATTCCCCAGAAACACCCTTGACGGAAGCTAACGCCGTATGCGAAGTTAACGCCATTCGCAGTTTACGGCGTTCACCAACCTTACTGCCGTTATCAGACAGGGGGAACCGGTCATGTTCGATCGATGGGGACGATGGGTCCACCGCCGCAGGCGGTGGGTCCTCGCGGCGGCCGGCGCCGCACTGGTCTTCGCCGGCGTCTGGGGGACGGGCGTCTTCGGCGCGCTGACCTCGTCCGGCGGGTTCGACACGCCGGGCAGCGAGAGCGCGAAGGCGGCGCAGATCGCGGAGCGGGACCTCGGGCGGGACGAGGCGGACGTCGTCGTCCTCTACCGGGGGCCGGTCACGATCGACGACCCGTCCTACCGGGCGTCGGTCGAGCGGGCGCTCGCCGCGCTGCCGCAGGACAAGATCGCCTCGACCGCGACGTACTGGACGACCGGCGCGCCGCAGTTCGTCAGCGCGGACCGCAGGTCCACGTACGCGGTGCTGCGGCTCGCGGGCGCCGACGGGGGCGCGCGGAGCGACAACTACACGACGATGCAGGACGCGCTGACCGAGGTCGGCGGCGGGCTCACCGCCTCGGTCGGCGGGGAGGTCGGCACCGAGACCGCGATCAACGAGCGGGTCTCGTCCGACATCGGGCGTGCCGAGGCCATGGCCATGCCGGTCCTGCTGGTCCTGCTGGTGCTGATCTTCGGCGGGCTGGTGTCGGCGAGCCTGCCGATGCTGATCGGCGGCATCGCGATCCTCGGCTCGTTCACCGCGCTGCACGCGCTGACCTACGCGACCGATGTGTCGATCTTCGCGGTGAACATCACCACGTTCCTGGGGCTGGGCCTGGCGATCGACTACGGGCTGTTCATGGTCAGCCGGTTCCGCGAGGAGGTCGGGCGAGGCTCCTCGGTCGAGGACGCCCTGGCCGCGACGATGGCGACGGCCGGACGCACGGTCGCGGTCTCGGGCGTCACGGTCGCGGTGTCGCTGTCCGGGCTGCTGCTGTTCGACCAGAACTTCCTGGTCTCGATGGGCTACGGCGGCATCGCGACCGTGTTCGTGTGCATGGTCGCCGCGCTGACCGTGCTGCCGGCGCTGCTCGCCGTCCTCGGACCCAAGGTCAACGCGCTGCCGGTGCGGCGGCGCCGGCGTTCGGAGAGCCGGACCGACGGCTGGTGGGGACGGCTCGCGCACAGCGTCATGCGCCGCCCGGTGGTCTACGTGGTGGCGACGGTGGCGCTGCTCCTCGCGCTCGGCGGCCCGTTCCTGCGCATCAACTGGGGCGGCGTCGACGCCAGGGCCATGCCGGAGGGCGCCGAGGCGCGGGTCGTCGCGGAGGCGCTGGAGACGCAGTTCCCGCGCAACGCCACCAGCCCGATCGAGGCGGTGGTGACCGGGACGTCCGACCGGGCCGCGGTCCAGGCGTACGGGGACCGCCTGGCAGCGGTGCCGGGGGTGACGGGCGCGGAGGTGACCGGTGCGCAGGGCGCGACGACGCGGATCGCGCTGACCTACCGGGCCGAGCCCAACTCCGACGCGGCGCGCGACCTCGTCCGGGAGGTCCGGGACGTCCCGGCTCCGCCCGGCGCGCAGGTCCACGTCGGGGGCGCGACCGCCGAAGTCGTCGACCAGCTCGACAGCATCGGCGCGACGCTGCCCTGGCTGGCGGTGCTCGTGGGCGGGGCGACGTTCGTCCTGCTGTTCCTGGCGTTCGGCTCGGTGGTGCTGCCGCTGAAGGCGATCGTGATGAACATGCTGTCGCTGTCGGCCACCTTCGGCGCGGTCGTGCTGATCTTCCAGGACGGGCACCTGTCCGGCCTGCTGGACTTCACCGCGACCGGCGCGATCGACCCGGCGATGCCGATCCTGATGCTGGCGATGCTGTTCGGCATCTCGATGGACTACGAGGTGTTCCTGCTGTCGCGGGTCCGCGAGCAGTACGACCTGACCGGCTCCAACACGGCGGCCGTCGCCGCCGGCGTGCAGCGCACCGGCTCGATCATCACCAGCGCCGCGCTGCTGTTCATCATCGTGATCGGCGCGTTCGCGACGTCGGGGATCACGTTCATCAAGATGACGGGCGTCGGGATGGCGATCGCGATCGTCATGGACGCGACGGTCGTCCGGGCGCTGCTCGTGCCGGCGGCGATGCGGCTGATGGGACACGCCAACTGGTGGGCGCCGGGGCCGCTGGCGAAGATCTACGGCAGGTACGGGATCCGCGAGGGCGACTCCCCCGCACCGCCGGCGTCCCGGCTGGAGCCCGTCGGCTGAGCGGGCCTCCCCGAGAGCGGGGGCATCCGGTGGCCGGCGGCCCGCGCCGCCGGCCACCGAATCAGGTCAAACCAGTACAAAGCCCTGCTTACCCTGCTTGTCGGGAACACCGCAGGTCGCGGGCGGGCGGGGGGCGACGGATGTTCGATCGATGGGGCCGCTGGGTGCACCGGAGGCGCCGGTGGGTCCTCGCCGCCGCCGGGGCGCTGCTCGTCTTCGCCGGCGTCTGGGGGACGGGCGTCTTCGGCGCGCTGAGCTCGTCCGGCGGCTTCGAGACGCCCGGGAGCGAGAGCACGAAGGCCCGGCAGATCAGCGAGCAGGCCCTCGGCCGGGACGCCGCCGACGTCGTGATCCTCTACGAGGGCCGGACCACGGTCGACGACCCGTCCTACCGGTCGTCCGTCGAACGGGCCCTCGCCGCGCTGCCGCAGGACAAGGTCGTCGGCACCGCCACGTACTGGACGACCGGCGCGCCGCAGTTCGTCAGCGCGGACCGGACGTCCACCTACGCCGTCCTCGAACTCGCCGGCGCCGACGAGACCGCCCGGGACGCCGCCTACCAGGCGGTCGAGGGCGAGCTGGACGACGTGGGCGGCGGGCTCACCGCCGCGGTCGGCGGGTCGGTCGCCACCTCCGCCGCCATCAACGACCGCGTCGCCTCGGACATCCCGCGCGCCGAGGCCATCGCCATGCCGATCCTGCTCCTGCTGCTCGTGCTGATCTTCGGCGGGCTGGTCGCGGCGAGCCTGCCGCTGCTGGTCGGCGGCATCGCGATCCTCGGCTCGTTCACCGCCCTGCACGCGGTCGCGCAGCTCACCGACGTGTCGATCTTCGCGGTGAACATCAGCACGTTCCTCGGCCTCGGCCTCGCGATCGACTACGGCCTGTTCATGGTCAGCCGCTTCCGCGAGGAGCTCCGGCGGGACGGGACGTCCGTCGAGGACGCCCTGGCCACGACCATGGACACGGCCGGACGCACGGTCGCGGTCTCCGGCGTCACGGTCGCGGTGGCCCTGTCCGGCCTGCTGCTGTTCGACCAGAACTTCCTGGTCTCGATGGGCTACGGCGGCATCGCCACGGTGTTCGTGTGCATGCTCGGGGCGCTGACCGTGCTGCCCGCGCTGCTGTCCGTCCTCGGCCCGAAGGTCGACGCGCTGCCGATCCGGCGGCGGCGCCGGCACCGGGCGTCCCGCGGCTGGTGGGGGCGGATCGCCTACAGCGTGATGCGCCGCCCGGTGGTCTACGTGGTGGCGACCGTGGCGCTGCTCCTCGCGCTGGGCGGCCCGTTCCTGCGCATCAACTGGGGCGGGATCGACGCCGGCGCACTGCCGGAGGGCACCGATGCCCGCGCCGTCGCCGAGGCGCTGGAGACGCGGTTCCCGCGCAACGCCACCAGCCCGATCAACGCGGTGGTGACGGGAACGTCCGACCGGGCCGCGATCGACGCCTTCAGCGAGCGCCTCGCCGCGCTGCCCGGCGCCGCCGACGCGACCGTCACCGGCTCCAGCGGGACGACCACGCAGATCTCGGTGCGCTACGACGCCGACCCGTACTCCCCCGCCACGCGCGACCTCGTCCAGGAGGTCAGGGACGCCCCGGCGCCCGCCGGGGCGCAGGTGCACGTCGGCGGCTCGACGGCCGACGTCGTGGACGAACTCGCCGGCCTCGGCGACACGCTGCCGTGGCTCGCGCTGCTCGTCGGGGGCGCGACGTTCGTGCTGCTGTTCCTGGCGTTCGGCTCGGTCGTGCTGCCGCTGAAGGCGATCGTGATGAACCTGCTGTCGCTGTCGGCGACGTTCGGCCTCGTCGTGCTGATCTTCCAGGAAGGCCACCTGTCGGGCCTGCTGAACTTCACGGCCCTCGGGGCGATCGCCCCGGCGATGCCGATCCTGATGCTGGTCCTGCTGTTCGGCATCTCGATGGACTACGAGGTGTTCCTGCTCTCGCGGGTCCGCGAGGAGTACGACCGCACCGGCTCCAACGTCACCGCCGTCGCGGCGGGCGTCGAGCGCACCGGCTCCATCATCACCAGCGCGGCGGTGCTGTTCATCGTCGTGATCGGCGCGTTCGCGACGTCCGGCATCACGTTCATCAAGATGGTCGGCGTCGGGATGGCGGTGGCGATCCTGATGGACGCCACGGTCGTCCGCGCGCTGCTCGTGCCCGCGATGATGCGGCTGATGGGCCGGGTGAACTGGTGGGCGCCCGGGCCCCTCGCCCGCCTCTACGGCCGGTACGGAATTCGTGAAACCACGGCCACCAATCCGCGGAAACCGCTTGTGGTCTCCCTCACCCGGCGCGAGACTGAACGTCATTCCACCGGCACCGCCTCGCGTGACGCCTACCGCGACGGACCGCGTCCGGCGGACACCCACACCACATCACGGGACGTCCCTTTGGAGGCACCATGGCCACGCGGGTGATCATCGACGACGAGACGGCGCTCGCGCACCTGGAGCGGCTCACCGACACGCTGCGCGCCGCCGGCTGGGCCGTCGAGGTGGCCGCGCCCGGCGACCGCCGCCCGTCCGCGCTCGTCGCCGACCCGCACGTGCGGCGGATCAACGAGAGCGTCATCGCCGCGCCGGAGGGGTCCGGCGGCGCCTGGTCCTACTGCTACGGCTGGGGCGAGCGGATCGCGCCCTGCACCGACCCGTCCGGCGCCGCCACCGCGCTCGGCCGCGTCCTCACCGCCCGCCGCGACAACTGACCCGCCCGGCCGGGCGGCGGCTCAGGCCGACTTGCGGCCGCGGCTCTTCGCCGGTTCCTTCTTGGCGGCCGGCTTCGCGGACGGCTTGCGCGCCGGCTTCTTCCCCGACGAGGACGCGGCCTTGCCGTCGCGCTCGCCGCGGCTCTTCTTGGCGGCCTCGACGCTGGCGCGCAGCGCGCTGAGCAGGTCGGCGGCGGGCTCCTCCTCGGCCTCCTCCGGCCGGGTCACCTCGCGGCCCTCGATCTTGGCGTCGATCACCGCCTGGAGCGCCTCCCGGTAGGCGTCCTTGTACTCCGTCGGGTCGAACTCGCCCTCCATCGACTCGATCAGCGACGTCGCCATCGACAGCTCCTGCTTGCGGATCTCGATGTCCTCGTCCAGGAACGGGAAGTCGGGGGTGCGGACCTCGTCCGGCCACAGCATCGTCTCCAGCACGAAGATGCCCTCGCGGACGCGCAGCGTGGCGAGCGACTCGCGCTGCCGCAGCGCGACCTTCACGATGGCGACCTGCCCGGAGTTCTCCAGCGCGTCGCGGAGCAGCACGTAGGGTTTGGCGCCCTGCGCGTCCGGCTCCAGGTAGTAGGACTTCGCGAAGTAGATCGGGTCGACCTCCTCCTGCTCCACGAACTGCAGGACGTCGATCCGGCGGCTGGACGACAGCGGCAGCTCGGCGAAGTCCTCGTCGGTGAGGATGACCATCTCGCCGGACGGCAGCTCGTACCCCTTGGCGATGTCGGAGTACGGCACCTCCTCGCCGTCGACCGTGCAGACCCGCTTGTACTTGATGCGCCCGCCGTCCTCCCGGTGCACCTGGTGGAAGCTGACGTCCCTCTGCTCGGTCGCCGAATAGAGCTTCACCGGTATCGTCACCAGCCCGAACGAGATCGCGCCCTTCCAGATACTCCGCATGATCCGTCCTTACCCCGCACGTTCCGGCTCCTAGCGTCGCAACCCCGCGTGATTTGCGCCAGAACGGCGCCTTGATCCTTTTCTGCGGGGCGGGGGCCGGGTAAGACGGCGGTATGACCATGCCGTGGCCCGTTGAGCCGATGATGGCCGCCACCGGGGACCTCCCCTCCGACGGCGCGCAGTGGGGCCTGGAGCTGAAGTGGGACGGCGTCCGCGTGCTGGCGCACGTCTCCGCGGACGGCGTCCGGGCCGTGGGGCGGCGCGGCGGCGACGTGGCGGGCCGCTACCCGGAGCTGTCCGCGCTGGCGGACCTGCTGCCCGACAACGACGTCGTCCTGGACGGCGAGGTCGTCGCCTTCGACGAGGGGCGGCCCAGCTTCGAGCGCCTCCAGCGCCGGATGCACGTCGAGCACCCGGACCCGCGGCTGATCCGGCTCGTCCCGGTCAGGTACGTGGTGTTCGACGTCCTGTTCCTGGACGGGCACCTGCTCTACGACATGCCGTACGCCGACCGCCGCTCGCTGCTGGCCGAGCTCGACCTGGCCGGATCCGGCCCCGTGGAGGTCCCTCCGTACCTGCACGGCGGTGACGACACGCAGGTGCAGGAGCTGCTCGACTTCACCCGCGAGCAGCGTCTGGAGGGCGTGCTCGCCAAGCGGCTCGACTCGCCGTACCGTCCGGGCCGCCGCGTCGACTTCTGGCGCAAGGTGAAGAACTTCATGACGCGCGAGGTCGTCGTCTGCGGCTGGAAACCGGGCAAGGGGCGGCGCGAGGGCGGCGTCGGCTCCCTCCTCCTGGGCGAGTACGACGTGAAGGGCATGCTCGGGTTCGTCGGCCACGTCGGCACGGGCTTCACCGACCGCGCCCTGGACGAGCTCTACGAGACGCTGTGGCCGCTGCGCCGCCCGACGAGCCCCTACGACGAGGCCGTCCCGCGCGAGTTCGCCAGGGACGCCCAATGGGTTGAGCCGCACCTCGTCGGGGAGGTCGCCTACAGCTCCCGCACCAGGGACGGCCGCCTGCGCTTCCCGTCCTGGCGGGGCCTGCGTGACGACAAGGACCCCCTGGAGGTCACGAGTGAGCATTGACGCGCTCTCCGGCTCGAAAGCCGGGGATTCGGCCTGTGCCGCACTGTTGTCGGTGCGGCACTTCCGTGGCTTCCTGCTTCGCCGGGCTGCGCCCCGACGGATCGGGGTCCTACCTGCCCTCCACAGGCGTTTAGTGTCTCCGCCTCCCCCGCGCGGCGGGGGTTTCCGTCCAGCGGCGACCACGCGGTCATTCGGTGAGTCTGCGTCCCTCGTCCAGGATGTTGCGGGCCGCGTTGACGTCCCGGTCATGCACCGTCCCGCAGTGCTCGCACGTCCATCGCCGGACGTGCAGAGGTTTGGGGCCGTCCTGGTACCCGCACCTCGAGCAGATCTGCGAGGACGGGAAAGTGCGACCCACCCGGGCGAGGGTCCGGCCGTGCCGGGCCGCCTTGTACTCCAGCATGTTCACGAACGCCGACCAGCCCGCGTCGTGCACCGATTTGGCCAGGCGAGTGCGGGCGAGCCCCTTCACGCACAGGTCCTCGACACAGACCGTTTGGTTCTCACGGATCAGCCTCGTGGACAACTGGTGATGGAATTCCCTGCGCGCGTCGGCGACCTTGGCGTGGCGGCGGGCAACCCTCGTGCGGGCCTTGTCCCTATTCTTGCTGCCCCTCTGTTTACGGGACAGCGCCTGTTGAGCCTTCTTCAGTTTCTTCTCGGCTCGGCGCAGGAACTTCGGCGAGGTGATCTTGCGGCCGTCCGCCAGGACCGCGAAGTGGTGGAGGCCCAGGTCGATGCCCACCTCGCCTGTGGCGGCGGGTGCCCCGTCCACGCGGCCCGCCTCGACGATGAACGACGCGAAGTACCGTCCGGCGGCGTCCTTGATCACCGTCACCGTCGAGGGGACCGACGGCAGCGCCCGCGACCACTTCACCGCCACAGGGCCGATCTTGGGCAGGGACAGTTTCCCGCCCTGGGTTATGAACCAACGGGCGTTGGAAGTGAACCGGACCGACTGCCGGCCGTCCTTGCGGGACTTGAACCGGGGCGCCCCCACCCGAGGGCGTCTGCCGGCCAGGCCGTCGAAGAACGCCCGGTAGGCCGCATCCAGGTCCCGCAGCGACTGCTGCAGCACCACCGCCGAGACCTCCCCCAGCCAAGTCCGCTCCGGCGCCTTCTTCGCCCGCGTGAGTGCCGCCGACAACTCGGCGGCCGACACCAGCGGCAACCCGGCCTCGCGAGCGGCCCGGCGCGCCCGGAGCGCGTCGTTGTACACCACCCGCGCACACCCGAATGCCCGCGACAGCGCCTGTCGTTGGCAGGCGGTGGGGTAGAGCCGGAACGCATACCTAAGCTGCACTGGGTAATCTTATCATTACCCTGTGTTGATCCGCGGGAGGAGCGAGAACCGAAGGGTACGGCGCCTCATCCCGCATGCGCGCCCGGTTCGAGGCGGCGGTCGACGAGAGGCAGCGGGAGTGTCCAGTGAGCTGCACAAAGACGATCGTCGAGGTGGACGGGCGGCAGCTCACGCTGTCCAACCTCGACAAGGACCTCTACCCGGAGTTCACCAAGGGCGAGGTCATCGACTACTACGCGCGCATCGCCCCCGTGATGCTGCCGCACCTGAAGGACAGGGCCGCCACCCGCATCCGCTGGCCGGACGGCGTCGACGGCGGCAAGTTCTTCGAGAAGAACGCCCCGTCCCACACGCCCGGCTGGGTCCGCACCGCGACCGTGCCGAGCCCCGGCAGCACGCGGAACCGCGAGACGCTCGACTACGTCGTGGTCGACGACCTGCCCACGCTCGTGTGGTGCGCGAACCTCGCGGCGCTGGAGCTGCACGTCCCGCAGTGGAAGGTCGGGCCGCGCGGCAAGGTCCACGCCCCCGACCTCCTCGTCTTCGACCTCGACCCGGGTCCGCCCGCCACGGTCGTGGAGGCATGCGAGGTGGCGTGGCTGCTCCGCGGCCTGCTCGCCGAGGACGGCCTGGAGTCCTACCCGAAGACGAGCGGCAAGAAGGGCCTGCACCTGTACGTCCCGATCAAGGAGCCCACGGAGGCCGAGCGGACGTCGGAGTACGCCAAGTCCATCGCGCAGCGGCTCGCCGAGGCGCACCCCCGGCTGGTCGTCGCGAAGATGGAGAAGCGGCTGCGCAAGGGCAAGGTCTTCGTCGACTGGAGCCAGAACAACCCGGCGAAGACGACGGTCGCGCCCTACTCGCTGCGCGCGGCGAGCCGCCCGTCGGTCTCGACCCCGGTCACCTGGGACGAGCTCGAGTCGTGCGAGGACGGCGCCGACCTGGTGTTCGGCCCCGACGACGTGCTGACCCGGGTGGACGGGCACGGCGACCTCCTCGCGCCGCTCCTGGAGGACCACCGCCCCCTTCCCTGACAATCCCGCCGAAATTCGAGTGCCCTATGTGTTCGAACAGGCACTCTCCGGCATCGGCGTCCGCCACCATGGACGCGGGGACACCGATGCGGGGCGGAAGGAAGAGCAGTGTCGCAGAACCACCACTACGACGCCGTGGTCCTGGGCGGGGGGACGGCGGGGGAACGGGTCGCGACCGGCCTCGCCCGCGCCGGGCGGGACGTCGCCCTCGTCGAGGACCGCCTGGTCGGCGGGGAGTCGCCGTACTTCGCGTGCGTGCCGTCCAAGTCGCTGCTGCTGTCGGCGCGGCGCGGCGAGACCTGGGAGATGGCCCTCGCCCGGCGCGACGCGCTGGCCGGGCACCGGGGCGACGACCCGGCCGTCGCGCGGATGGCCGAGGACGGCGTCACCGTGCTGCGCGGCCGGGGCCGGGTCCTCGAACCCGGGCGCGTCGAGGTCGGCGGGGCCGTGCACGGCTACGGCGACCTCGTCGTCTGCACCGGCAGCGAGCCGGTGATCCCGCCCGTCGAGGGGCTCGCGGACGTCCCGCTGTGGACGAGCGCGGAGGCGCTGTCGGTGCCCGACCTGCCCCGCCGGCTGGTGATCCTCGGCGGCGGCCCGGTCGGCTGCGAGCTGGCGCAGGTGTACGCGGCGTTCGGGTCGCAGGTCGCGGTCGTCGAGGCGTCCGGGCGGCTGCTGACCGCGGAGGCGCCGTTCGCCGGCGAGGTCCTCGCGGACGCGCTGCGCCGGATGGGCGTCGACCTGCGGCTCGGCGCCGCCGTCGGCAACGTCGAGCGCAAGGACGTCGGCGTGCGGCTCTGGCTGTCGGACGGCGGGACGCTCGACGCCGACCGCATCCTCGTCGCGGCAGGGCGCCGTCCCCGCGTGGAGGGCCTCGGGCTGGAGACCCTGGGCGTCACCGTGACACCGGGCCAGGGGGTCCCCGTGGACGAGAGGTGCGCGGTGCCGTCCGCCACCGGGGGCGTGTGGGCGGCCGGCGACGTCACCGGCATCGCGCGCACGGCGCACGCGGCCCGCTACCAGGCCCGCATCGCGCTGTCGAATCTCCTCGGGCGGCGCCGCGAGGCCGACTACCGGGCCATCCCGCGCGTCGTCCACACCTCCCCCACCGTCTACTCGGTGGGGATCTCGCCCATGCAGGCGGAGGAACTTCGCATAGACCTCCACACCGCCGGGTACGACCTCGCCGCGACGGCGCGGGCCGCCGTGGAGGCCGACGAGCGCGGCCGGGTGGAACTGTACGCCGACCGCTCCCGCGGAGTCCTGGTCGGCGCCGCCGCGGCCGGACTGTACGCCGAGGAGTGGATGAGCGAGATCGCCTTGGCCATACGCGCGGAGACGCCGCTGAGCCTGCTCGCCGACGTCGTCCACGCGTTCCCGACCTATGGCGAGGCCGTCGAGGCGCCGCTGCGCGAGCTGGCGGGCGCGCCGGCCGGCGGCACCGCGGAGGAGGATCCGAGATGAGCGAGACCGAGGACACCGGCCGTGCGGCACCCGTGCCGGACGAGGCGAACGAGGCCGACGCCGCCGAGCAGCGCGCCGCCCTGGACGAGTACGGCGCGGCCGAAGGCGCACCCCTGCCGGAGGACGCCAACGACGCCGACGCCGCCGAGCAGCGCGCCGCGCTCGACGAGGAGGACCAGCGCGTCGGCGCGGCGCCCATGCCGGACGAGGCGAACGACGCCGACGTGGCCGAGCAGCGGCGCGAGGTCCGGCTGGACGAGGACGAGTACCGCTGAGCCGGCCGGTCCCCGGCTGGGCCCCGCCACAGGCAACAAGGTTGTCGGAAAGGATCGGCGCGGGGTGGCGCCCGTCCCGGCGGGAATACACTGACCTGCGCGAAGGAACGCCGCCGGTGCTCGTATGCGATCAGCGGAGTTACTGGCGCGTAGGATGATGTGATTGTCAACACGCGACGGAAACCCCCTCCCGTCGCGACGATTCGGTGATCGGAGAGTGTGGTGACCGCGACCCCGGACGCCCGCCCCCGCGGCACGAGACTGCCGCGGCTGGCGCGCCGCAGGCAGCTGCTCGGCGCGGCCCAGGAGGTGTTCGTCGCGCAGGGGTACCACGCTGCGGCGATGGACGAGATCGCCGAGCGCGCAGGCGTCAGCAAACCCGTGCTCTACCAGCACTTCCCGGGCAAGCTGGAGCTGTACCTGGCCCTGCTGGACGAGCACGCCGAGAACCTGGTGAAGATCGTCCGGGAGGCGCTGGAGTCCACCACGGACAACAAGCTGCGCGTCCAGGCGAGCATGCAGGCGTTCTACGACTTCGTGGCGGGCGACGGCGAGGCCTACCGGCTCGTGTTCGAGTCGGACCTGCGCAACGTGGCGCCCGTCCGGGCCCGCGTCGACCGCGCGAACCAGCAGTGCGCCGAGATGATCGCCCAGGTGATCGCCGAGGACACGGGCGCCGCCGCCGAGGAGGCGCACCTGCTCGGCATGGGCCTGGTCGGCATGGCGGAGGTCAGCGCCCGGTTCTGGCTCTCCCAGCACCGCACCATCCCCAAGGACACCGCCGAGAAGATCATCGCCCGGCTGGCCTGGCGCGGCATCTCCGGCTTCCCCCGCACGGCCGACCAGCCCTGAGCCCCGGCGGCCGGGCGTTCGCGGGCACCCCGCCCGCCGGGCGTTCACCCTCGGCTCAACCGTGTGACGACGCATCGGGTGATCTCCGTGCGACGATCGGGTGACGGACCCGCCGGCGGTCGGCGGGACGCGACGGACGACGGGAGCAGCACGTTGCAGGTGCGCATCGGGGTGCAGAACGTTCCCAAGGAACTGGTGGTGGACACGGCGCAGTCGGCCGACGAGGTGACGGACGCGCTGTCGCAGGCCCTCGGCGAGCCGAACGGGGTGCTGGTCCTCAAGGACAGGCGCGCCGGGCGGATCGTGATCCCGGCCGGCCGCGTCGGCTACCTGGAGATCTCCGAGGAGGAGCAGCGCAGCGTGGGCTTCGGCACGCAGTACGCGTGACGGCTTGCCGCGGGTCGACCCGCCGTTGACCTGCACTTTGTTTGATCCCGGCGATACGGGCATACCGATCTCCGTGCACGGGCCACCCGGTCCGGCCCACGGAAAAGGAATGGATGATCGACATGCTCACGACGATCCTCTGGTTCATCGTCGTCGGTGCCGTCATCGGAGCCCTCGCGCGGCTGCTCGTCCCGGGCCGCAACCCGATCGGCATTCTGCTGACGCTCCTCATCGGGATCGCCGGCGCCATCCTCGGAGGCGTGGTGGCGGACGCGCTCGGCGCGGGCACCGTCATCGCCTTCGTGTTCGCGATCGTGATCGCCGCGCTCGGCGTCGCCGCGCTCACCGGCCTGAACGCGCGCGGACGCGGCGGCCGCAAGAGCGGCTGGCGCACGCGCCGCGGCACGTACTGACGCACCGCTCGACCCCCGGGCGAAGGCCCCCGCCCCCCAGGCGGGGGCCTTCCCCTGTCCGGGTGCCCTCAGGGCGAGGTGACGGCCGCGCCGGCACCACCCGTCCCTGTCGCCGGGGCGCGGACTGTCCGGATGTGGCCTTCCGGCGGGGCCGGGCCGGGGGCGTCCGGGCGCGGCGGCCCCCGCCGGATAATGCCTGGAGGAACGGGCATGGAATAGACGAAACCATGGAAACGTTGGGTGGAGTGATCGGCTATTGGTGTATACAACGGCCGGTCGGTACACTGCGTCGCGGAGTGTGACCGCACGCAGCCACCGTGAGTGACTGCTTTCAACCCCTGACTGCGGTCGCCGAGAGATTTTGAGCAACGGCTGGTCCCTCCCGCGCGAGCGCGCGGCCAAACGTTCGACGGGCACGTCCGCGAGGACGGCGCCCCGCCGGCGAGCCGCGCCGCACCCGGGAGTGGAGACCCCGCATATTGGAGGCTGAAAGCCCTGACTACCTTTCGTGAACTCGGGGTCGTACCCGAGATAGCAGACGCCCTTGAAGCAGAGGGCATCGTGGAAGCGTTCCCCATCCAGGAGCTCGCCCTGCCGATCGCGCTGGGCGGGCACGACATCATCGGCCAGGCCCGCACGGGCACCGGCAAGACCCTCGCGTTCGGCGCCGCGCTGCTGCAGCGCATCGAGCACGGCCGCAAGGAGCCGCGCGCGCTCGTCGTCGCGCCGACCCGCGAACTGGCCCTCCAGGTGACCGACGACCTGCTGGTCGCCGGCGGCAAGCTCGGCACCCGCGTCCTGTCCGTCTACGGCGGGCGCGCGTACGAGCCGCAGATCAACGCCCTCCGCGACGGCGTCGACGTGGTCGTCGGCACTCCCGGACGGCTGCTCGACCTCGTGAAGCAGAAGCACCTCGACCTGTCCAAGGTCGAGATCCTCGTGCTGGACGAGGCCGACCGCATGCTCGACCTCGGGTTCCTGCCCGACATCGAGCGGATCATCAAGCGGATCCCGGCGCAGCGCCAGACGATGATGTTCTCGGCGACCATGCCGGGCGAGATCGTCGCGCTGTCGCGGCAGTACCTGACCCGGCCCACCAACGTCCGGGCCGAGTCGCACAGCGAGTCGGACGCGACGCCGCAGGTCGTCCAGCACGTCTTCCAGGCCCACCAGATGGACAAGCCGGAGATGCTGGCCCGGCTGCTGCAGGCCGAGGGCCGCGGGCTGACGATGATCTTCTGTCAGACCAAGCGGGCCTGCGACCGGGTGGCCGCCGACCTCGCGCAGCGCGGCTTCGACGCCGCGGCCGTGCACGGCGACCTCGGGCAGAGCCAGCGCGAGCGGGCGCTGCGCGCGTTCCGCAACGGCAAGATCGGCGTGCTGGTGGCCACCGACGTGGCGGCCCGCGGCCTCGACGTCGACGACGTCACCCACGTCGTCAACTACGAGTGCCCCGACAGCGCCGACACCTACGTGCACCGCATCGGCCGGACCGGCCGCGCGGGCAAGGAGGGCGTCGCGGTCACGCTGATCGACTGGTCCGACCTCACCCGGTGGAAGCTGATCAACGGGCAGCTCGACCTGCCGTTCGCCGAGCCGCAGGAGACCTACTCGACGTCCCCGCACTTCTTCGAGACCCTCGGCATCCCCGCGGGCACGAAGGGGAGGCTGCCGAAGGAGCAGCAGCACGGGCGCGCCGGGCTGGACGCCGAGGAGCTGGAGGACATCGGCGAGACCGGCAAGGTCCGCAGCCACCCGCGGGGCGGCCGCGCCGAGGAGGAGCGGCCCCGGCCGCGCCGCCGCAAGCGCAACCGGACCCGCACCCGCGCCGGCCGGCCGGTCGAGGCGACCGCGGCGGAGGCCGAGACCGCCGCGGAGAGCACCGTCGCCGACACGGTGGTGGACGCGGTCGCGACCGAGCGCAAGCGCAGCCGGACCCGCCGCCGCACCCGCGCCGGCAAGTCGGCGGCCGCCGCGACGGTGTCCGAGAGCGCGGAGGCGCCGCAGACGGCCTGATCCGCACCTGGTTACGACCGCGAGACCACCGCTCGGTCTCGCGGTTGTGCTGTTTCCGGGCCCGAACCATGCGCGGGGGCGGGGTGCCACGGGCGGGCGCGCGGTGCCACGTGCGGCCCCGGAGCCACGTCCTGGCGGGTGCTCACGTACGGGTGCGGCCGTTTCGGCGGTTCGGGCGGGCCGGGCCGGCGCCGTCCTCGTCGCGCAGCTTCAGGGCGGTGCCGGGGTGGTCGGTCACCAGGACCGCGACGCGCGGGTCGCCGAGGAAGCGCCGCATCACGGGCTCGGCGTTGACCGTCCAGATCATGGCGGGGATCCCGGCGCGGCCGCACTGCCGCAGCACGCCGACGCGGGCCAGCCGGTGGTTGAGCGCGACCATGTCGGCGCCCGCCCGGCGGATGAGGCGCAGCGGCGCGAAATCGTGCGCGGCGCCGCGCTCCCACAGGTTGCGCCCGACCGACAGGGCCGTCCGCACGCCGGGGAAGCTCTTCTTGATCTCGAACAGCGAGGTGACCTCGCGGGTGGTGACGACGAAGCCGTCCCGCCCGAACGCCTCCACGGCGAGGGCGACGGTCTCGTGCTCGCAGCCGCGCTCCTTGAGGTCGAGATGGCCCTTGGCGCGGCCGGCGATGACGTCCATGGCCTCGCCGGCCAGCGGGACGGGCCGGGTCGCGAGGTCCTGGACCCGCGCGTAGCTCAGCCTGCCGATGCGGAGCCCCCCGACCTCGGGGTCGTGGTGGACGACGAGCCGCCCGTCCCCCGTCCGCCTGATGTCGATCTCCACGTACTCGGCGCCGGATTCGGCGGCCTCGCGGAGCCCCGCGAGCCCCGCCTCGTCACGGCGGTGCGCGGAGATGGCCGGCTTGGATGGCACGCTCGTGACGCTACCACCGAAACTTTTTCACCGGCCTGCATTGACTAGGCTGGTACCCCGTGAGTACGCCCCGGTTCCTGACCCTGCCCCCCGGCGTGAGCCGTACGACCGTCGAGACGTCGCGCGGCCCGCTCGCCGCGCTGGAGGCGCTGCCGGGCTCGGGCGTGCCCGAACGCCTCCCCGCGCTGCTCGTCCCCGGGCTGACCGGCAGCAAGGAGGACTTCCTCGCCGTCCTGCAGACGCTCGCCGCGTCCGGCCGCCGCGTCATCGCCGTCGACATGCGCGGCCAGTACGAGTCGATCGGCCCCGACGACGCGGCCGCCTACACCCGCGCCGCCCTCGGCGAGGACATCGCGGCCGTCCTGGACGTCCTGGGCCCCGACCCGGTGCACCTGGTCGGCCATTCGTTCGGCGGGCTCGTGTGCCGGGAGACCGTCCTGTCCGGGGCGCTGCCGGCGTCGCTGACCCTGATGAGCTCGGGCCCCGCCGCGGTCGGCGGCCAGGCCGCCGCCAAGGCCCGCGCCCTCCGCGACGCCATCCCCGAACTCGGCATGGAGCAGATCTGGGCGCTCAGCCTCGAACCGGACTACCTGGGGCGCGGCGTCCACCGGGAGATCGTCGCCTTCCTCAGGGCCCGCACGCTCGGCAACTCCGAGATGGGCCTCGCCCGCATGGCCGGCGAGATCCTCTCCGCACCCGACCGCGTCGACGAACTCGCCAAGAACTGCACCGACTCGGGCCTGCGCACGCTCGTCCTCTACGGCGAGGACGACGACGTGTGGTCCCCCGCCACCCAGGCCGCGATGGCGGAGCACCTGAACGCCGCCAAGGTCGTCATCCCGGGCGCCGCCCACTCCCCCGCCTGGGAGGCCCCGGAGACCACCGCAGCCGCTCTCAGGGCCTTCTGGAACGAAACAGAACACACCCTGAAGTAACGGTCGGCGACGAGAACTTCACACATCGTCGATCGGCCCGTCCTATGCTGTGCGCATGCCGGTGGATTACCGAGCCCCGAACATCAACGCGCGGAGCGTGGGGCAGCATCTGCGCCAGATCCGGGAGATCCTGGAACTGTCCTACGGCGAGGCGGCGGCGCATCTCGGCGTCAACGCCGACTGGCTGGCCCGCGTCGAGACGGGCTTCGGGCCGATCACGCCCGCTCAGGTCGCCGAGCTCCTGGACTCCTACGGCACTCCGCGCCACATCCGGGACGCCGTGGTCGACCTGTCGTCCCGTCCCGACGGCCCGCCGTGGCTGGCCCGCCATGTGGGGCGCCTCAAAGCCCTGGTCCGCGACATCTACACGGTCGAGTCGGAGTCGGCGCTCGTCCACATCTTCGGGATCGGGCGGATACCGGATCTCGTCCGCTGCGAGGAGTACGCGCGCCTGGTCTTCGAGCACCAGTACCCCGAGGTCGACGTGGACGAGGAGTGGGACCTCCTCCGCAGCCGGCAGCGGCACCGCCCCCGCACCCTCGACGTGATCCTCGACGGCCTCACCCTGGAACGCCACGGCGGCCCGCCGGACATCATGCGCGCGCAGTTCACCCACCTGCTCGAACTCCCCGCCGACGGCACGTCGACCGTGCGGGTCGTCCAGCCGAGCGCGGGCGTCCACCCGGGCCTCCACGGCGCCTTCGACGTCCTGGAGTTCCCGGGGCTCCCCGGCCGGATCTCCCTCGTCCACACGGCCCTCGGCATCGACGCCGCGCAGGCCGATCTCTGGGACGCCTGGCAGGAGATCGACGCACTCGCCCTCTCCCACGCCGACTCCCGCACCTTCCTCACCGACTGCCTCGCCGCCCTGGACGAGCACTAGCGCCCGGGGCGTCCCCCGGGCGCCCGCCCCTCAGGCGAAGTAGTGGCCTTGTCGAGGTCATCGAGGAGCCCCGGCGGCTGGGCCGGTCGTCATCCGAGCAGCCCGAGCCCATGCCCGATCATCTAGGGGCGGTCCTGGTGGGCGTGGACGTGGGGCAGGAAGAGGTCGTCGACGATCGACTGGATGCGGGCCGGCTTCAGGGGCTCCAGGTCCATCAGCAGGTCGTGGCGTACCAAGTCGAATGGGAGGGCCAGTACCGCGGCGGGGATCCGGTCCAGGTCCAGCTCGCCGCGGTCGCGGGCGCGCTGGTAGATGGTCTGGACGCGGGTGAGCCGCTGGTCGCCCATGATCCGGTCGCGCACCTGGGCGGGGGTGAGCCCGGTGTCGGCCAGGAGCCCGGAGAATGCGGTGGCGGCGAGCGTGACGAAGAAGGCGGCGCGGGCCTCGCCCATGCCCGTGAGCGCGGCGACGAGGTCACCGCGCAGGGTGCCGGTGTCGGGGATGCCGACCGGGTGGCTGTCGCGGTGGTGCTCCAGCGCGGCGAGGACGAGTTCGTCCTTGTTGGCCCAGCGGCGGTACAGGACGGCGATGCCGGTGCCGGCGCGGGCGGCGACGGACTCCATGGTCAGCTTCGCGAAACCGGCCTCGACCAGTTCGTCCCAGGCGGCGTCCAGCAGTGCGGCCTCGGGCTCGGCCCCGCGGCGGCGCCGGCGGGCGGGTGCGGCGTCGGAGGTGGTCACGGCTCCCATCAATGACCACGCGTTCCACCTTCTTCACCGACCCGGGGATGAACTCCATGACCCGGGCGATGCTCGGCCGGGTCTACACCGGCGCGGCGGACGCCGGCGAGACTCTGACCACGATCGATCGGATCGCCGATGGCGACTACGCCTCGTGGGCGCGCGAATGGGAGGCGACGGCGGATCGCATCGCCGGCATCGGCGACGACTGCCTGCAGCGGGGCCACCGGGTGAGCGGGCGCAGCGCCCTGTTGCGCGCCGCGACGTACTACGCGGCATGCGTCCTGGTGGCCGACGGCTGCGACGATCCGAAGGCCGTGATCGACCGGACGTTCGCCGCGTACCGCAGGTGCTGGGAGCAGTACCTCGGCCTGCTGGACGAGCCGCCCGAACGGCTCGACATCCCTTACGAGGGCACGACGATGCCCGGCTGGTTCTTCCCCGCCCGCGGCGAGGGCCCGAAGCCGACACTGGTGGCGGTCAACGGTGCGGACGGTGCGCTGAGCTACCTGTGGCCGGGCTACGGTTCCGAGGCCGCGGCGCGCGGTTACAACGTGGTGCTCTTCGACGGGCCCGGCCAGCAGCGGATGCTGTTCGAGCGGGGCGTCCCGTTCCGTCCCGACTGGGAGAACGTCCTCGGGCCGGTCGTCGACGCGGTGCTGCTCCGCGCGGACGTCGACCCGCGGAGGCTCGCGCTCTATGCCGTCAGCCAGGGCGGCTACTGGGGGCCGCGCGCGCTGGCGTTCGAGCACCGCTTCGCCGCCGCGGTGATCGACGGCGGGGTGGTCGACGTGACAGCGGCATGGCAGGCCGCGCTGACGCCCGAGTTGAAGGCGATGCTCGACGGCGGCGAGCGCGACCGGTTCAACGCGACCGTCGACCGCGCCCCGGCGAACGCCAGGCGGGTCTTCGCCTGGCGGGCCAAGCCGTACGGCCGGCCGAGCCTCTTCGACACCTTCCCGGACGTCCGGCAGTACCGGATCACACCGGAGCTCGCCGCGCAGATCACCACGCCGGTGCTGATCGCCGATCCGGACGACGAGCGGTACTTCACCGGCCAGCCCGAGCGCCTGTACGACATGCTTCCGGGCAAGAAGGAACTCGTCCGCTTCACCGAGGCCGAAGGGGCCGCCGGGCACTGCCAGCCGATGGCCCGCGCCCTCGCCGCCCAGCGGTTCTTCGACTTCCTGGACGACCATGTCGGCCTCACCACCGCGTAGGAACCCGATCAGCCGACCAGGGTGTTCTTGTAGATGCGGCCGTCCTTGATGATGACTTTCAGGTTGGCCGGATCTGCGAGCAGTTCCAGGTCCGCGGTGGGGTCGCCGTCGACCACGAGGAGGTCGGCCCATGCGCCTTCGGCGATGACGCCCAGGTGGGCGACATGCGGCCCGGTGCCGTAGGCGGCAGCGTCGGCGGCGGTCGGGATCTGGTACGGGTCGCGCGGGCCGGACATGCGGAACAGTTCGGCATTGCCGGACGTGGCGATTTTCAGCGCCGCGACGGGTCCACCGGCCAGTCCGGCCATGCGGGTCAGCATTTCGCTCTGCCTGGTGCTCACTGCCGGGTTGAGCATCAGGTCGGTGCCGAACGCGAGCGGCACGCCGTACTTCACCGCCCACCCGAAGACGCGCTCCACTCCCTCGCACACCTGCCGGTTCTTCTCGGCCGACGCCGGATCCGCGTAGGCATGGTCGTCTTCGGCGAACGGCTGGATGCACAGCCGGACGTCGTGGTCGGCCATGTACCTGACGTCGTCCTCCTCGGCCAGCTGCCCGTGCTCGATCACCTGGACACCCGCCTCGACCGCCCGCCGGATGCCGGCGCCGGTGTAGACGTGGACCGCCACGTACGTGCCCCAGTCGGCCGCCGCCCGCACCCCGGCGCGCAGCTCGTCCGGCGTGTACTGCAGGACGTCCAGATGGTCGTAGGCCGAGGCGACACCGCCCCCGGCCATCATCTTGATCTGGGAGGCGCCCTTCTTCAGCTGCTCGCGGACGCCGGCGAGCACCTGCGCCGGGCCGTCGGCGATCCGCATGAGCCCGAGCTCCTCGGCGCGCGTGGCGGTCCCGCCGAGAGCGGTCGGCACGTCGTAGACCATGCCGAAGTCGCCGTGCCCTCCGGTCTGCGACAGGCCGGCCTGGCTCGGGTAGATCCGGGGGCCGGGCAGCGCGCCCGCGTCGATCATGCGCTTCAGGTCGCCGGTGTCGCCGGCCATGTCGCGGACGGTCGTGAACCCGCGCATCAGCATCGCCTCGGCCTCGGCCGCGCCCTTGAGGTACCCGAGGCCCGCACCGCCGAGCATCAGCTCGGCCTGCGTGGCACCGGCCAGGATGAGATGGACGTGGGCGTCGCTGAGCCCGGGGATGAGCGTCGCCCCGCGCCCGTCGATGACCATGGCCGCCGCGACGCCGGCGGGCGGGTCACCGTCCCCCACGGCCTTGATCTTGGTGCCGTCGATCACCACGTGCCCGGCCCGGACCCGGTCGCTCACCCCGTCGAAGACCCGCACACCGCGGATCATGATCGTCCCGGCGCGCCGCTGTTCACTCACGCCCGCCTCGTGCCCGCTGCACCAACCGCGAGCAGGCGACCGCCGAGGATTTGCCAAGGCTTACCCCACGCGTGACCGGGTGTGCCGCCGCGACTGCAGATCCCCATATCCAGGCTCTTCGTCGTTTCAGGAAAGTTTGCGAGGAGTCCTGTGGCCGAACCGTCCATCCATCGCGCCGGTGCCGCTGACCGTCCGGTGCTTGAGCGGCTGTGGCTGATGTTCCAGCACGACCGCGAACAAGTCGCCTCTTAGGACGAGAACGCCGCCGCCGCACGGTTCTGGCGGCATGCTGCCGAGGCGATCGCTCCGGGCGCCTGGACGGAGGAGCGCAGGGCCGTGCTGACGCGGCCTGATCTGCCGCTCGATGTGTGGATCACGTTCGGCGGTCCGGGACGTCCACGAGAACTCCGGGGTTGAGGATGGCGGCCGGGTCCAGTACGGATTTCACGGCTTGCAGTGCGGCGGCGAACGGGGCGGGGCGTTGGCGGTCGTACCAGGGGCGGTGGTCGCGGCCGACGGCATGGTGGTGGGTGATCGTGGCTCCGTGGGCCGAGAGCACGTCGGACACGGCCGTTTTGATCTCGTCCCATTGCGTCACGGTGGAGCCCCACCGGCCACTGGCGTAAACACCGAAATAGGGCGCGGGGCCGTCGGGATAGACGTGGGTGAAGCGGCACGTCACCACGCCTTCGGCGCCGACCGCGCGCATCGCGTCCTGCGCCGCCGACACGACGGCCTCGCGCAGGGCGGGGAAGCCGCCCCACGTGCAGGCGGTCTCGAACGTCTCCACGATCATGCCGTGGGCGGCCAGGGCGTCACGCTGGTAGGGCATGCGCAGGAACGCGGAACGCCAGGTGTCGGACGCGTCGCGGGCACCCGAACGCGGCTGCGGCCGTCCGCCATGGTCGCGGCACAGCTCCAGCGCCCGTTCCAAGGCCGCCTCGACCGGATGATCGGCGGATTCGAAGCCGAGCACGAGAACACCACCCGGTGAGTCGGTACCGGCGTTCAGCAGCGCCTCCATCGGGTCGAGCAGGCGACAGTTGGCCGGATTCAGCCCAGATTGCGCCAGCGCCCGGGTCGCGGCGACCGCGTCGTCGTAGCGGGCGAACAGGACGGACGCCCCCGCACGCCACTCGGGCCGCTCCTGCAGGCGCATCCACGCCTCGGTGATGATGCCGAGGGCGCCTTCCGAGCCCAGGAACAGGCGGTCGGGGGACGGGCCCGCACCCGAGCCCGGCAGCCGCAGCGACTCGCTCACCCCCGCCGGTGTCACCACCCGCAGGGACTCGACCAGCTCGTCGATGTGGGTGAGCACGGTCGCATAGTGGCCGCCCGAGCGCGTCGCCAGCCATCCGCCGAGGGTGGAGAACTCGAACGACTGCGGGAAGTGCCGCAGTGTGAGCCCGTGCGGCCGCAGGCGGTCCTCCAGGGCGGGGCCGTAGACGCCCGCCTGGATCCGGGCGGCCCTGGCGGCGGCGTCGATCTCGACCACGTCGGCGAGCCCGGCCAGGTCGAGGCTGATCGCGGGCCCGAGGCCGCGGGGCTCGACGCCGCCCACGACGGAACTGCCGCCGCCGTAGGGGACGACGGCGATCCCGGCGCCGGTGCACCAGTCCAGGACGTCCACCACGTCGCGCTCGTCCCGCGGCCGGACCACCAGGTCCGGGACGTCGCCCACGTCGCCGAGCAGGTTGCGGACCACGTCCCGGAACGCCTTCCCGCGCGCGTGGCCGAGCCGGTCGGCCACATCGCCGGAGCAGAGGACGGCGAGGGACGGCGGCGCCGCGATCCGCGGCGCCCGGACCCCCAGCTCATCGACCGGCGGAGGTTCGTGGTCGACCAGGCCTGCGCCGGGCAGCAGCGCGGCCACCCGGCCGACCAGCGCCGCCCGCTCGGCACCCGCGACCGCGCTCTCCAGATCGCCCCAACCCCACCAAGATCGCGTTCCCATCACGCCCCGATCATGCCTCTCCCCACCTCCCCGGTCGAGCCCCCTCAGCACGGCGAAGCCGGTTAGGCTGGAAAGTGGTATGGCGGTGCGGCGGGCAGTCAGGAGGAACCATGCGCAAGGTGGCCGACTGCAGGGACATGCCGAGCGAGATGGGGTGCACGCTCACCATCAGCGGTGAGGAGGACGAGGTCGTCCGCGCCGCCGCGGAGCACGCCGCCTCGGTGCACGGGCACGACGACACCCCGGAGTTGCGGGACGAGATCCGCGACCACCTCAAGGACGAGCCGGCGATGGCCAGGGGTTGAGGCATATGACCTTCCTACAGATCATCGAATATGAGACCGACCGCCAGGACGAACTGAACGGGCTGTTCGACGAGTGGGCGACCGCGACGGAGGGCAAGCGCACCGCGACGCACGAGTTCCACACCCGGGACCGCGAGAACCCGTCCCACTTCGTGGACATCGTCGAGTTCCCCTCCTATGAGGAGGCGATGCGCAACAGCGACCTGCCCGAGACCCGGCAGATCGCCGAGCAGATCAACGAGATGTGCCGCACCGGACCGAAGTTCATGAACCTCGAGGTCGTGCGGGACGACGTGCTGTGAGACCTCTGCCGTGCCAGCGGACGCCGACGCGTCCGCTGGCACGGCGGCTTGACCACGGGCTCCCCCTGCGGCCGGGCGGGGGCGGTGTCGCGGGCGGGAGCAGGTAATGACACACTTACATGAGTTTGTCTCATGGAGGTGTTCATGTCCGCGACCGTCCAGCCGCCCGAGAGCGTCACCTGGCGCGTCCACCTCGACCGGTCCATGTGGGTCGGCGGGGTGCGGAGCCTGATGCTGCAGGCACTGCACCCCATGGCGATGTGGGGCGTGTGGCAGAACTCGAACTTCCGCGAGGACCCGTTCGGGCGGCTGCAGCGGACGTCCGACTTCGTCGGGCTCGGCACCTTCGGCAGCCCGGAGGAGGTCGAGAAGGCCGCCTTCCGGGTGCGCGAGATCCACCGGAGCCTGCGCATCCTCAACCACGACACCGGCAAGAGGGAGCGGCTCGACCAGCCCGAACTGCTGCTGTGGGTGCACTGCGCGGAGGTCTACTCCTACCTGGAGGTGGCGCGGCGGGCCGGGCAGCCGCTGACCGACGCCATGGCCGACCGGTACCTGGACGAGCAGCGGAAGTCGGCCACGCTCGTCGGGCTGCACGCCGAGGACGTCCCCGGCAGCGTCGCGGAGATGGAGGCGTTCTTCGCCGAGATGCGGCCCCGGCTGCGGGTCACCGAGGAGGCGGCCGAGACCGTCCGGTTCCTCATGTGGCCGACGCTGCCGGACAACCTCAAGTTCCTCTCCCCCGGGAAGCCGGGCTACTTCCCGTTCGGGGCGCTCTGCTACTACTCGCTGCCGGACTGGGCGCGCGCGATGTACGGGGCGCTGCCGGAGGTGCCGCAGCCGGCGGTGACGGCCGCGCTGAAGTCGTTCCGGCTCGCGATGAACTCGGTGCCCGAGCGCGTCCACGACTACGCCTTCGCCAAGAACACCCGCGACATGCTCGAACGGAGCCGGCAGCGGCTCGCCGCCGAGGGCTACGACGTCAGCAGGGGCCTGTACGGGCTCCGCGACCCGCGCCGCTGGCCCGGCCGCCGGGCGCTCGCCTCGGCCTAGCCGATCCAGTCGGTCCAGTCGGACTAGTCGGTCTAGTCGGTGCGGAGGGCCGCCCACGGCTCCTTGCGCGGGGCGGCCTCCTGCCCTTCGGGGCAGTGGCGGGCGAAGTCGCACCATCCGCAGAGGGTGCCGGGACGCGGCGGGAACAGCTCGTCGTCCGCCCGGCCGTGCGAGCGGTACGCCTCGTCGGCCGCGGCGGCCTCCGCGGCGATCTGCTCGGCGCGGCGCATGTGCCGGGCGAGGGACTCCTCGGTGTGCTCCCACACCGCGACCTCGCCGGACGGCAGATGGTGCAGCTCGACGCGGCGGCACGGGCGGCGCAGGACGCGGGACGCCGCCACCGCGTAGATCGCCAGGGCGAGGGAGCCGCGGGCGTCGTCGGAGGTCAGGACGTGCCGGCCCGTCTTGTAGTCGACGACGACGAGTTCGGGGCCGCGCGCGTCGAGGCGGTCGATGCGGCCGGACACGGCGATCCGGTCGGTGCGCGTCGCGACCGTCCGCTCGACGCCGAGCGGCTCATCGGACGGGTCGAGGCCCGCGGCGTAGCGCTCGGTCATCTCCCGGGCCCGCTCGCGCCACTGCGCCGACTGCGCCTCGTCCCGGAAGCCGTCGGTCAGCCAGCCCCGGACGAGCAGCCGCCCGGCGGCCTCCGGCGTGCGCTCCGCCAGGGGCAGCCGCCACCAGCCCGCCAGCGCGTTGTGCACGCTCGCGCCGACGCTGTTGTGCGCCCACGGCGGGCCCTTCGGCGGCATCGGACGATCGAGGTAGGTCATCCGGTAGCGGCGCGGGCAGTCAAGCCAGGTGTTCAGCCGCGACGGCGTGCACGTGTACAGCCGCTGGGGCATCCCGTCGAAGCCCAGCTGCTCCATGCCCGGCCGCTCAGTCGTCGGACTCGTTCGCGAGCGAACCCCAGGTCTCCCAGCGGGCGTCCTCGTCGCCGACCGTGGTCTCCTCGCCCTGCGCGGGCAGCACCTTCAGCTCCTTCGGCAGCGGGGTCAGCAGCGCGCCGATCGAGTTGAGCTGCTTGCGCAGGTCCTCGTAGACGCCGCCGATCGAGCCGGGACGGCCGCGGTGCAGGGTGTCGCCGGAGAACAGCGTGCCGAGCTGCTCGCTGATCACGCAGACGCTGCCGGGCGTGTGGCCCGGGGTGTGCACGATCTCCAGCTGCGCGTCGCCGATCTCGAAGACGCCGCCGTCCTCCAGCCAGATGTCGGGTTCGAGGGAGCGGAGCGCCTTGGCGTCGTCCTCGTCCTCCTCGTCCTTGGCGAGGCGGCCGAAGTAGTCGCGCCACAGCAGCCGGTCGGCGCGGTGCATCGCGATCGGGGCCCAGTCGTCCTCGTCCTCCTCGCCGGCCGCGGCGACCTCCAGCACCACGCTGAGGTGGTGCTCGTTGCCGTCGGTCAGGATGACGGCCATGACCTCGCGGTCGCCGACCTCCTTGAGGATGGCCTCGGCGTCGTAGGCCGGGTCGATCACGATGACCTCGTCGTCGTCGCCGACGATGTAGGCGTTGTTCTCGACGTCGTACTCGGTGTCGTCCAGGGTGAGCGTCCCCGACGTCACCACCTGTTCGATGCGCGCGTCCACGCAACGCACCCTACCGTGCTTCGCGCTCCCGTTCCGGCACACCGAGATCACCGCCGGACGCGGCCTCCGCGAGCCGCTCGAACGCCTCCGGCGCGGTGGTCTCCGCACCGAGCCGGTCGCCGGTCAGCTCGCCGTGGTCGTCGCTGGACCCGGTCGCGGCGAGCCCGAGCGCGGCGGCGAGACCGTGCAGGCGGGCGCGGTCCTCGGGGACGTGGTCGGGATGGTCGGCCTCGATCCCGGCGAGCCCGGCGGCGGCGAGCCGCTCGATCACCTCGTCCTCGAACACGTAGCCGCGGCGGCGCGCCCGCGGATGCGCCAGCACGCACACTCCCCCGGCCTCGCGGACCAGCCCGATCGCGCGCTCGGGGTCCGGCGCGTACCGCTCGACGTAGGCGCGGCCGCCCTGCGCGATCCACTGGGACGTGAACGCCTCGTCCGCCGTCCCGATCACGCCGGCCTCCACCATGGCGCCCGCGATGTGCGGGCGGCCGACCGCCTCGCCGCGAGCGAGCGCCCGGACCATGCCCCAGGTGACGTCCACGCCGAGGTCGCGGAGAAGGTCCACCATGCCCTGGGCCCTGATCACCCGGTCGTCGCAGATCCGGGCCAGCTCGGCGGCGAGCGCCGGGTGCTCCGGGTCGAACAGGTAGCCGAGCATGTGCAGGCTCCGGCCGTCCTCCTGGCAGGACAGCTCGATGCCGGGGACGAGCGTGAGGCCCTCCGGCAGGGCGCCCGCGGCCTCGTCCCAGCCGGCGACGGTGTCGTGGTCGGTGAGCGCGACCACGTCCAGGCCGCGCGCCCGCGCCCGCTCGACGAGCTCGGCGGGCGGCCGGGTCCCGTCGGAGGCGTCGCTGTGGCAGTGGAGGTCGATTCGCAGGTCGGTTCGCATGGCCCGATCCGTATCAGTCGTCGAGCCGCGGACTGTGGGCGCCGTAGGGCAGATCGAGGTCCATGCCGGGTTCGCGCAGGTCGAGGAGGTTCTGGCTCTCCAGCATGAGGACGCCGGCGTCGGCGGGCCACAGCACCGCCCACAGCCAGTTGCCCATCGCCTCGCCCACGTAGACGGCCCGGTCGGGCCGGGCGCCGACCGCCCACATGGGGACCGAGCGCCCGCAGGTCGCCGCCGGGCCGCTCACGTCGAGCTTCACGTGCGGCGGGCCGCCGTTGAACGCGTCGCCGGGGTCGGAGCCCTCCAGCCCGGCGTAGTGGGCGCCGAGCCCGATGCCGGGCTCCTCGGCGATCAGCACCATGTCGGCGGGGCCGCGCAGGAGCCCCGGCCCGGACACGGCGACGGCCGTCGCCCGCGCGCCCGTGCGGTCGTCCCCGACCGTGGCGAATCCCGTGACGAGCCAGGCCGGCGGAAGGGGCCAGGGCGTCCAGACGGGGACCTTCGCGTCGCGCAGCACGGCGGCCAGCCCGTCCGGGCCGGGACGCTTGGAGGGCTGCCTCGGCAGCACGGCGCCGTGCACGCCGCACGTCCAGTCGCTGGACCAGAGTCCCGGTGCGCTGAGCGGACCCGCGCAGCGCGGGCACATCGGCTCCGCCCTCATGACTACCCACCCTGCGCGGCGACGTCCCGGATCGTCAAGTTCGGGCAGGTGGCCCGCGGGGAAAGGGGGCACAAAATGGGGTCATGGAGAAGCGGTCATGAGGAAGCGGTGCGTCGGCGGGATCGTGCGCGACGGCGACGGGCGGCTGCTCCTCGTCCGGCGCGGGCGCCCGCCGGGCGAGGGGCAGTGGTCGATACCGGGCGGCCGGGTCGAGCCCGGCGAGGACGACGCGGCCGCCGTCGCGCGGGAACTGAAGGAGGAGACCGGCCTGGACGTCGCCGTCGGCGCGCTCGCCGGGACGGTCGAGCGCGCCGGGCCGGGCGGCGTCACCTACGAGATCCACGACTACGCGGCCACCGTGACCGGCGGGACGCTCCGCGCGGGCGACGACGCCGCCGACGCGCGCTGGGTGCGGCCGGACGCCCTCGGCGACCTCCCGCTCACGCCGGGCCTCGTCGACGCGCTCAGGCTGTGGGGCGTCCTGTGACGGCGGCGTCCTCCGGCATCTGCACCGGCTCCGGCTCCGGTTCCGGGACGACCGGCACGCCGCCGCCCGCGGTGATGCGCTGAACGCGCATGCGCCGCGCCAGCAGGACGACGACGGCCGCGTAGAGCGCCATCGGGACGACGTCCGCCGCCACGACCTGCCACGGCACGCCGCCCTGCTCGATGTCGAGCTTGCCGACCGCCGCCGGGAGGAGGAACGCCATCAGGTTGTTGAACACGTGCAGCGCGATGCTCGACTCCAGGCCGCCCGTCCGGACCGCCAGCCATGCCGCGATCGCACCGAACAGGAAGATGTCGAGGATGCCCCAGCTCGTGTAGCCGTGCCCGGCCGTGAACAGCGCCGACCCGAGCACGATCCCGGGCCACGGGGTGCGGAGCACCGCGCTGAAGGCCCGCCCGACCCGGCTCCGCGCGTTCTCCAGCGTGCAGGCGCCCACGGCCTGGAGCAGCCAGCCGCGGAAGACGTACTCCTCGGCCGCCGACTGGAACGGCACCAGCAGGATGATCACGATCGCGGGGGCCAGGAACCGGCCCCAGCCGACCCAGTGCTCGTCGGCGCCGGAGCGGTCGTCCATCGCGATGGCCGCCACGACCGACGTCCCGTAGGACACGACGCAGAACGCGATCGCCAGGCCGCAGCACACCAGCATCCAGCGCCACCGCAGCCGTCCGGCGACCGAGGACAGCGTGCCCGGCCGCCGCCGCTGGACGAGCCAGGCCACGCCCAGCGCGACCGGCAGGAACAGGGCGAGCGACCCGAGGTTGAAGGCGAGGTCGGCCGTGTCGTTGCCGAAGAGCGAGTCGGTGTCGGTCGCGGTGGGGTCCGGCGCGTCCCCGGTGACCAGCGCGTTGACGATCATGCCCACGGCCATCAGCGGGATCGCGAGCCCGAACCCGCCGACGAGGAGCACCAGGCTGCCGAGCAGCGGGCGCCACCACCGGTGCGCCTCGTCCCGCGCCGCCTGGTGGTAGGGCCGCCCCTCCGGCGGGGGCACCGTCCACGGCCGCTTGGCCGGCGGCATGCCGTACCCGTACCCGGGGCCGTACGGTCCCGGCCCGTAGGGGGCCTGCGAGTAGGGGCCGGGCTGCGCGGGGGCCCCCGGCCAGTAGGGCATCCCGGGCACGTACTCCGGCTCCGGGCCGGCCCCGCCGTAGGGCTGCGCCTGCTGCGCCGGCTGCTCATACTGGGGCTGCGCGTACTGCGGCTCTGCGTACTGCGGCTCTGCATACCAGGGCTGCGGGTAGGGCTGCGGCTGCTCGGGGCGGCCGGGTTCCGGGACGGGGACGGCGGCGTCCGGCGGCGCCCAGCCGCCGCTGCTCTCCCCTGGTTCTGACACGTGCGACCCCTCCCGTGGACCCTTCGTCCGTGGGACGAATCGTACGGCCAGTCAGTGCCCGCGGGGGTCGGGGCGCCCGGTGCGGGCCAGCCCGGCGGCGCGGCCCTTGGCGGCGATGACGAGCGCCATCTTGCGGGACGCCTCGTCGATCATCTCGTCGCCGAGGGTGGCGGCGCCGCGTCCCTCGCGCACGGACCGCTCGTAGGCGTCCAGGATCAGCTCGGCGTGGTCGTAGTCCTCCTGGGACGGGGAGAACACCGCGTTCCCCGCGTCGATCTGCGACGGGTGCAGCACCCACTTGCCGTCGAAGCCGAGGGCGGCCGAGCGCCGCGCGACCCGCGTGAACGCGTCCACGTCCCGGACGTTGAAGTAGGGCCCGTCGACGGCCTGCAGGTCGTGGGCGCGGGCGGCGATCAGGATCCGCATGAGGATGTGGTGGTAGGCGTCGCCCTCGGTGTAGCCGGGCGGCTGCTCGCCGACGACCAGGGTCTTCATGTTGAGCGACGCCATGAGGTCGCCCGGCCCGAGCACGAGGGCCTCCAGCCGGGGCGACGACGCGGCGATCGCGTCGATGTTGGTCAGCCCCTGGGCGTTCTCGATCTGGGCCTCGATGCCGATGCGGCCCACCGGCAGGCCCGTCGCCCGCTCGATCTGGGTGAGGAGCCGGTCGAGCCACTGGACGTGCGCGGCGTCCGACACCTTCGGCAGCATGATCGCGTCCAGGTTCGCACCGGCGGCCTCGGCGACCTCGATCACGTCCCGGTACGCCCACTGCGTGTCGAGGTCGTTGACGCGCACCACCCTGGTCTTGCCGGACCAGTCGCCCTCGTTCAGCGCCGCGGCGACGGTTTTGCGGGCGTCCTGTTTGGCGGACGGCGCGACGGCGTCCTCCAGATCGAGGAAGATCTCATCGGCGGGCAGGCCCTGCGCCTTCTCGATGAAGCGCGGGTTGCTGCCCGGGACGGCGAGGGTGGTACGTCGAGAGCGCATGGCCCGGATGCTATCCAGCCGATGTGAGACCCTTCGGACATGGGTCTGAACGGGGCGCTGGTGGAGGAGGCGGCCAAGAAGTCGGGGCTGCTGTGGCTGGACCTGCCCGGCCTCCCGCAGCCGCGGGCCGCCTGGCACGTGTGGCACGACGGCTCCGCCTACGTGCTGACCGGAGGCGAGGGCGAGCAGCCGCTGCCGGGGCTGGCCGAGTCCGCGCGGGTGACGGTGATCCTCCGCAGCAAGGACAAGGGCGGACGGCTCCTCTCGTTCACCGCCGGCGTGCAGGTGGTCGAGCCGGGCACCGGGCTGTGGGACGCCGTGACGCCCGTCCTCGCCAAGGAGCGCCTCAACGCCCGCACCCACGAGGGCCAGGTGGAGACGTGGGCGACCGAGTCGTGGATCGTCCGGCTGACCCCGCTGGAAGAGGTCGTGGCGGCGGACGAGGAGTACGCGGCCGTCCGCCCGGTGCCGACCCCGGCGACCACCGCCGGCCCGCCGCCGCGGATGCTCGGCGGCAAGCGCCGCCGAGCCGACCGCTAGCCCGAGCCGACCGCTAGCCCGAACGCCGGGGCGCCGGCTACATCGGGAGCCGGCGGCCCTCCGCGAGAGCGCGCAGCTTGTCCGGATTGGCGACCAGGTGGATCGTCTGGACCTGGCCGGACGGGTCGATGTCGACGGTGACGGCGCTGATCGGGCCGTCCGGGCCGGCCACCACGATCGCCGGCTCGCCGTTGATCTCGACGCGCTCGAACCGCATCGCGGACGGCTCGACGCCCTGGTAGGTCACGCCGCTGATGCCGGCGAGGAAGCGGCCCACCTTGCCGGCGCCGAAGATCGCCCGGCGCGGGGCGCGGACCTTGCCGCCGCCGTCCGACCACAGTGCGACGTCGGGGGCGAGGACCTCCATGAGCCGGTTGATGTCGCCGCCGAGGACCGCGTCCAGGAACCGCTCGGTCGCGGCGCGCCGCTCGGCGCCGTCCGCCTCGAAGCGGGGGCGGCGCGCCTCCACGTGCTTGCGGGCGCGGGTGCCGAGCTGCCGCACGGACGCCTCCGACCGGTCCAGCGCCGACGCGATCTCCGCGTACGGGTAGCCGAAGACCTCCTTGAGGACGAAGACGGCGCGCTCCAGCGGGCTCAGCGTCTCCAGGACGACCATCATCGCGATCGACACCGACTCCGACAGCTCGGCGTCCTCGGCGACGTCCGGGCTGGTCAGCATCGGCTCCGGCAGCCACGGCCCGACATAGGTCTCGCGCCGGGCCTGCGCCGAGCGCAGCCGGTCGAGCGCGACGTTGGTGGTGATCCGGACGAGGTAGGCCTTCGGGTCGGCCACCCCCGACCGGTCGCCGGAGGACCAGCGCAGCCACGCGTCCTGCACGGCGTCCTCCGCGTCGGCGGCCGTGCCCAGCATCCGGTAGGCCACCGCGAACAGCAGGTTCCGGTGTTCCTCGAAGGCGTCGGTCATCGTCGTCAACCCTTTCATGCCCGCTAGGACGGGGCACCCGCGGGGAATGTGACATGCTCCGCCCGAAGAGTCCGATGTGACCCCGGATCAGCCGGTCGATCATGGGTAGTGTCCGGACCATGAGTGCGGCACCGACACGGGTGTTCATCGCCCGGCTGGCGGGCATCGCGGTGTTCGACCCCGCCGGTGACCAGGTCGGCAGGGTCCGCGACGTCGTGGTCGCGCTGCGGCTGGCGCCGCGCCCGCCGCGGGTGCTCGGGCTGGTGGTGGAGGTCGCGTCGCGGCGGGCGGTGTTCCTGCCGATCACCCGGGTGACGGTGATCGAGGCGGACGCGATCATCTTCGACGGGCGGCTCAACGTGCGGCGCTTCCAGAAGCGCGAGTCCGAGACGCTCGTCATCGCGGAGATGCTGGACCGGACGATCCGGTTCCGCGACTCCGGCGAGCCCGTCTCCGTCGTGGACGTCGCGATGGAGCCGACCCGCACCCGCGACTGGCTGGTCGGCAAGGTCGCCGTCCGCCGCCGGACGGGACGCGCGCTGCGCAAGCGCGGGGAGAGCCTCGTCGTCGACTGGGACGACGTGGAGGGCTTCTCCGCCGTCGAGCTCGGGCAGGGCGCGGCCGGGCTGATCGCCGCGTTCGAGCGGATGAAGGCCGCCGACCTCGCCAACATCGTCCACGAGCTGCCGGAGAAGCGGCGCACCGAGGTCGCGGCGGCGCTGGACGACGAGCGGCTCGCCGACGTCCTGGAGGAGCTGCCCGAGGACGACCAGATCGAGATCCTCGGCAAGCTGAGCGTGGAGCGGGCCGCCGACGTCCTGGAGGTGATGGGCCCCGACGACGCCGCCGACCTGCTCGGGGAGCTGCCGACCGAGCAGCGCGAGCGGCTGCTGACGCTGATGGAGCCGCAGGACGCGGCGCCGGTGCGGCGGCTGCTCACCTACCCCGACCACTCGGCGGGCGGGCTGATGACCACCGACCCGGTGATCGTCGCGCCGGACGCGACGGTCGCCGAGGCGCTCGCGCTGATCCGCCGCCCCGACCTGAACCCGGCGCTCGCCGCGCAGGTGTACGTGTGCCGGCCGCCGACCGCGACGCCGACCGGCCAGTACCTCGGCACGGTGCACTTCCAGAAGCTGCTGCGCGAGCCGCCGCCGACGCTGGTCAGCGGCATCGTGGACACCGAACTGGACCCGCTGCGGCCGACCATGTCGCTGGAGGCCGTCGCGATGTTCCTGGCCACCTACAACCTCGTCGCGGGCGCGGTCGTGGACGAGAACGGGCACCTGCTCGGCTCGGTGACGATCGACGACGTCCTCGACCATCTGCTGCCCGAGGACTGGCGGGAGGCGGTGATGGACGCCGCCGCCGAGGAGTCCGCCGATCCCGAGGAAGAGGCTCTGCGGGGGACGACATGATGACGACACGGCCGATGACCGCGCGCCTGGACCAGCCGAGGGAGGTCCGCCGGACGCTGCTGCCGCGGATCCACTACGACCCGGAGTCGTTCGGGCGGCTGTCGGAGCGCATCGCGCGGTTCCTCGGCACCGCCAGGTTCATCGTCTACATGACCGTGTTCGTGGCGGTGTGGATCGTGTGGAACCTGGCGGCGCCCGCCGCGCTGCGGTTCGACCCGTACCCGTTCATCTTCCTGACGCTGATGCTGTCGCTGCAGGCGTCCTACGCGGCGCCGCTGATCCTGCTCGCGCAGAACCGGCAGGACGACCGGGACCGCGTCCAGTACGAGCAGGACCGGGCCCGCGGCGACCGCAGCATCGCCGACACCGAGTACCTGACCCGGGAGATCGCCGGGCTGCGGGTGGCGCTGAGCGAGGTCGTCACCCGCGACTTCCTGCGCTCGGAGCTCCAGCAGATCATCAAGGACCTGGACGCGAAGGAGCCCGCCCCGTAGCGGTAGGGCCCTCAGGCGGGGGCGTTCTCGTCGGCGAGCTTGTCGAGGATCCGCCCGAGGGCGCGCAGGTCGGCCTCGTCCAGCCGGCTGAGCAGGTGGTCCTGGACGCCCTGCCGGTAGGTCGGGGCGGCCTCGGCGAGCCGCTCCCGCCCGGCGGCGGTCAGCGCCGCGTACAGGCCGCGGGCGTCGTCCGCGCAGGACTGCCGGACCACCAGCCCGTCGCGCTGCAGCCGGTCGACGAGCCGGGTCAGCCCGCTGCGCGACAGCAGGACCCGGTCGGCGAGGTCGTTCATCCGCAGCCGCCCGCCCGCCGCCTCGCCGAGGTGCATGAGCACCTCGTAGGAGCCGAGCGCGAGGTCGTGCCGGGCCGCCAGGTCCGCCTGCAGGCGGCGGGAGAGCTGCGCCTGGGCGCGCAGCATCGTCCGCCGGACGGCCGGCTCGGCGGCCGGGAGGATACCGGTGGTCACCGGACCGATGGTACGGCGGGCGGGCCGCCGGCGCGATGGAGACGCACGCGACATGTGAGGACCGACACCCTGATTAACGGGTACGCCCTCGGGGTTCATACCATGGACGCATGGCCTCCCAGTTGACGACCGAGCGGGTGACCGAGGCTCTCGCCACGGTGAACGATCCTGAGATCCACAAGCCCATCACCGAGCTCGACATGGTCAAGAGCGTCGACATCGCCTCGGACGGCTCCGTCCGTGTCGGCGTCTACCTGACCGTGGCCGGATGTCCGATGAAGGACACCATCACCAAACGCGTCACGGAGGCCGTCTCCAAACTCGACGGGGTCGCCTCCGTCCAGGTCGACCTGGACGTGATGAGCGAGGAGCAGCGCAAGGACCTGCAGACCAAGCTCCGCGGCGGGCAGCCCGCCAAGGAGATCCCGTTCGCCAAGCCGAACTCGCTGACCAAGGTGTACGCGGTGGCGAGCGGCAAGGGCGGCGTCGGCAAGTCGTCGGTGACGGTGAACCTCGCCGCCGCGCTGGCCGCGCAGGGCCGCAAGGTCGGGGTCGTCGACGCCGACATCTACGGCCACTCGGTGCCGCGGATGCTCGGCGTGGAGCATTCGCCCACCAAGGTGGAGGACATGATCCTCCCGCCGACCGCGCACGACGTGAAGGTGATCTCGGTCGGCATGTTCACCGCCGGGAACCAGCCGGTCGTGTGGCGCGGGCCGATGCTGCACCGCGCGCTCCAGCAGTTCCTCTCGGACGTGTACTGGGGCGACCTCGACATCCTGCTGATGGACCTGCCGCCCGGCACCGGCGACATCGCGATCTCCGTCGCGCAGCTGCTGCCGTCCGCGGAGATCCTCGTCGTCACCACGCCGCAGCAGGCCGCCGCCGAGGTGGCCGAGCGGGCCGGCGCGATCGCCGCGCAGACGCACCAGCAGGTCGTCGGCGTGATCGAGAACATGTCCTACCTGTCCTGCCCGCACTGCGGCGAGCAGCAGTTCCTGTTCGGCGAGGGCGGCGGCCAGACGGTCGCGGACGCGCTGACGAAGACGCTCGGCACCCGCGTCCCCGTGCTCGGCCAGGTGCAGATCGACCCGCGCCTGCGCGAGGGCGGCGACAACGGCGTCCCGCTGGTGCTGTCCGACCCCGACGCGGGCGCCGCCAAGGAGCTGCGCACCATCGCCGACAAGCTCGGCGGCCGCAGCCGCGGCCTCGCCGGCATGTCCCTCGGCATCAGCCCCAAGGGGCGCTGACTCCCAGGGGGGCGACCCCCTGGAACCCCCGTCACGACGCAGGCGATCCTCACGCCGCCGTTGCGGTCTGTCGCGCCCGCGACGGACGCGCGGCGTCGCTGCGGTCGCCTGCGTCGCCGGGCATGCCCGCTGCGCTCGCAGAGCTCGCTCCGCGTGCCTGCCCGTGTTCCGGCTGATGTTCTCCCCAGCAGGGCTGGGTCGCTTCGTCAGGTTGCTTCGCTGTCGAAGGGCGGGGGCTCGTCCGATTCGAGGCGGCCGGCCGTGGTGGCGTAGGAGGGCTCGTCGTCGAACAGGCCGGCGCCGTTCGTGTTCGCGGCGGCCGGGTGGGTGTCGTCGTCCTCCAACAGGTGCTTGCGGACGAACGTCTTGGGGTTGAGGTCGTTCAGGTCGAAGTCCTTGAACTCCGGCCCGAGGCCCTCCTGGAGGTCCGCCTTGGCGCTGTCGGCCATCTGGCGGAACTGCCGCAGCATGCGGCCCGCCTGCCCGGCGACCTGCGGCAGTTTGTCCCCGAAGATGACCAGGGCGAGGACGACGAGCACCACCATCTCACCGAGTCCGACGTCGAACAACCCGTCCTCCACAAGCCGTCAGGGGCCGGTCCGCGCGGACCGGCCCCCTCAGCGTATCCCGAGCCCGGACGAACCGGACCTGCGGATCTCTCCGCGTGCTAGTCGGCGCCCAGCGTCAGCTGGACGGTGCCCTCCCTGCCGTCGCGCTCGTAGGTGACCGTGATGCGGTCGCCCGGGGCGCGGCTGCGGATCTGCGCGATCAGGTCGGTGGCGTCCTCGATCGGCTTGTCGTCGATCTTGGTGATCACGTCGCCGGGCTTCAGCCCCGCCTTGTCGGCCGGGCCGCCCTTGATCACCGGGTCCTGCCCGTTGACCTGCTGCGTCATGATCTTGGCGCCGCCGT
The DNA here is from genome assembly GCF_004348335.1 of Actinomadura bangladeshensis. Taxonomy (GTDB): domain Bacteria; phylum Actinomycetota; class Actinomycetes; order Streptosporangiales; family Streptosporangiaceae; genus Spirillospora; species Spirillospora bangladeshensis. The sequence continues at coordinate 38,862 of NZ_SMJW01000039.1, forward strand.
CCTGGTAGCGCGGGTCCGGGAAGACGCCGAGCTTGGCCTGCCGGACGCTGCCGGTGCGGATGATCTCCTCGGCGACCCGCTTGCCCTGGTTGATCGGGATCGCGAAGCCGAGGCCGATGCTGCCGCTGCGCTGCTCGCCGCCGAGCGACTGGCCGCCGAGCGTCGCGATGGCGGTGTTGATGCCGATGACGCGGCCCTTCGCGTCCACCAGCGGGCCGCCGGAGTTGCCGGGGTTGATCGCCGCGTCGGTCTGGATCGCGTTGAGGTAGGACGCGTCGCCGCCGCCCTCGCCCTGCGTCGGCACGGCCCGGTTCAGCGAGCTGACGATGCCGGTGGTGACCGAGCCCTGCAGGCCGAGCGGCGAGCCGATCGCGATCACCGGGTCGCCCACGGCGATCTTGCTGGAGTCGCCGATCGGCAGCGGCGGCAGCGAGTGCTGGCCGGACGGCTTGAGGACGGCGACGTCCGAGCTCGGGTCGGCGCCCTTGACGGTCGCGGGCAGCGTCTTCTTGTCGTTGAAGACGATCTGTATCTGGCCGTTCCCGCCGCCGCCCGCGACGACGTGGTTGTTGGTGATGACGTAGCCGCCGTTGACGATGAAGCCGGTACCGCCGACCTCTCCCTGCGCGGACTGCACGCGGATCATCACGACGCTCGGCAGCACGCGCTGCGCGACGCCCGCGACGGAGTCCGGCGGGCGGCTCTGCACCTTGCTGTCGCTGCTGTTGCTGCCGCCGAGGCTCACCGAGCCGCCGTTGTCGTCGTTGTTGGTCGCGATGACGCCGATCCCGGCGCCGAGCGCGCCCGCCACCAGCGCGACGATCAGTGCGACGACGGCGAGCAGCCCGAGGCCGGGCCCGCCGCGCGAGGACGGCGGCATCGCGGGCACCGGCGCCCAGTTCGGGCCGGTGCCGCCGGGCGGCATGCCGTAGCCGGCCATCGGGCGGGGGCCGGGGCCGCCGGGCGGCGGGCCCGGCGGCGCGGGCGGCGGCGCCATCGCCGGCCGGGCGCCCGGAGGCGGCGGCGGGCCCTGGTGGGACTGGTGCGGCCAGCCGCCGGCCGGTCCGCCCTGCGCGAGGCGCGGGTCCTGGTTGTGCGGGACGAAGCCGGGGCGCGGACGGTCGTCGTCCACGGCGGGCTTGTCGAGCGGGACGGGCGGCGGGGGCTGCGGCATGTCGCGCGGCGGGACGTCCTGCAGCGGCACCTCCTGCGGCCCCATCCCGGCCGCGGCCCCCTGGAACGGCACGTCCTCACTGGTGTCGGGCGGGCTGCCGAGCGAGTCCGGCGGGGCGAACCCGCCGGCCACCAGGCGGTCGCCCTCGTTCGGCTCCCGGGCGTCCCGCGGGCCGTCCGCCGGGCGCGGGTCGTCGCCGGCCTCCGGCGCCGCCCCCGGCTCGGGGTCGTCCGCGGGCTGCGCCGCCGGGATCTCCCGGTCGGTCACCGTCTCGGGAGGAGCCGCCTCCTGCCGTTCAGGCTCCCGGCCGGAGGCGACCTCGTCGTCCTCCGCCGGTGCCCCCACCGGCCCGCGGTTGTCTTCCGTCATCCCCATCTCTCCTACCGAGCATGGTCCTCGTCATCCGTGCTCATGCTGCCCCTCAAGGCATGTGGCGAGCATAAGACCTCCCGCACCGCGCGCTCACCTTCGGTCAGTCGGACGGGTTCGCCGCCGAGGCCAGGCGGCGGGCGCCCCGCGCCAGCCTGCTCCAGAACGTGTCGGAGCCGCGCGGCATGTTCACGGCGACCGCGTCCGCCGTGCTCTGCGGGGCGTCCGTCAGGACCGTGTAGACGTAGCCCCGCCCGGCGGAGACGGCCCAGCGCCGCAGCGCCTCCCGGCGGTACACCGTCCGGCCCCGGCGGACGGTCTTCTGCCAGCCGGCCAGCCCGCGCTCGTCGAGGCCGCCGCGCTGCACGAACACCGAGACGGCGGCGAGGCCGTCGGAGTAGCTGAGGTGGACGGCACCGCCGTCCCCCTCGCGGCGCACGTCGTAGAGCGTGAGGCGGCCGGGCAGGTCCGCCGGGACGGGCCAGCCGCGGTCGCGCAGCCCGGCGATCCCGGCACCGTCCAGCCGCTCGCCCCACGCGCCCGAAGCGGACCCGGGGGCGGCCCCGTCGACGGCTCCGCCCGCGCTGGACCCGGGGAAGCGCAGCAGCCCGCCCCGGGGCTGGCCGAGCACGACCGGCTCCGCCGGCGGCGCGGTGAAGCTGATCTCGCTGAACCCGGTGACGACCACGGGCCGGCCGGTGGCGTCGATCAGCTCGCGGTGCAGCATCAGCCCCGTCTCGCGGTCGATCCAGAAGCGCCCGGCGGGGCTGCCGTCCGGGCGGCGGGCCTCGACGACGCGGGCCGGGCGGCCGCAGACCGCCGCGTCCGCCGCGCGGACCACCGAGTAGTTGCGGGTCAGCAGCGCGAGGGTCTCGGAGGTGAAGCCGGTGGTGTCGCCGGCGGCGGACTCGGCCCGGTACCCGGTCCCGCCGGTCCCCGACCGGTAGCGGATGCCCTCGCCGGGCCGGTGGGACACGGTCACCCGGGACGTGGCGGACCGGCTCCGGTTCCACGTGGTGAGGAACCGCCGGCCCTGGTACGGGACGCGCTGGGCGGCGTCGGCGGCGGCGCGCAGCAGCCCCACGGCGCCCGGGTCGCTGCTCACGCGGCGCGCCGCGGCCGGATCTCCGGCCAGCAGCCCGGCGATGGCGAGCGCGCCCGCGATGCCGCCGACCAGCAGGGCGCCCCGCCGGTTCCGCCACCTCCCGAGCACGCCGGTCCGGGCCGGCGCGGGCACGCTCACGGGCCCGGGGAGACCTGGACCTGGTAGACCGGGTCGGTGAGCGGGTCGGTCATCGGCGCGTCCCCGGAGGTCAGCGCGTGCTCGACGGCGAACCGGTCGAAGGCCGGCGTGACGGTCGGCGCGTCCTGGCGCCCGCCGGCGATGTAGGAGGCGGTGCCCAGGCCGAGGACGAGCGTGGCGGCGCCGACGGCCAGCACGCGGCGCCGGGGGCCGACCTGGACGGCGGCGGCGTGCCCGGCCGGGCGGTTGTCGCGCGGGCGCGCGGCGGGAGCCGTCCGCACCGGGCGGGCC
>NZ_SMJW01000003.1 GCF_004348335.1 Actinomadura bangladeshensis
GTGCGGGGTGGTCAGTGACTGCGTTTGAGCATCGCGTCCGAGAGCGCGTCGGCGGCGTCGCCCAGGCGCCGCCCCACCGCGTCCAGCCGGTCGAGCAGCTCGCGCCTGCGCAGGACGTCGATGTCGAGCGGGCCGGCGAACAGCCGCGCGAGCGCGGCCTGCCGGTTCTCCCGGACGCGGTTGCCGGCCTTGCGCGCGCCCAATGCCGCGATCGTGACGGCGGCGGGCTCGGCGAGGACCTTCCGGACGGCGGCGTCGAGGGCGGTCAGCCCCTCCAGCACCGCCTCCAGCGGCGGGACGGCGAAGCCGAGTCCGGGCGGCCCGAACATGTCGGCCTCGCGGACGAAGTCGCGGAGGTTGTCCAGGACGTCGTCGACGGAGCGGGAGAGCCGGTAGAGGTCCTCCCGGTCGATGGGGGTGGCGAGGACGCCGCGCAGCATCGCGGCGAGCGCGGCCCGCTCGGCGTCCCCGGCGTGCTCGATCTCGGCCATCCGGGCGCGGGCCGCCGCGGAGGGGACCCGCCCGGCGGCGAGCTCGCGGGCCAGCTCGGCGCCGTCGCGGGCGGCGCTGACCTGCCGGGCGACCTGCCCGATGACCCGGTCGCCGGACCGGCCGCGCAGGTCGTCCCAGACGAGCCTCAGCCGGCGCGCGGGGCGGACGGCGGCGCTCACAGCGTCCTCACCGCCAGGCCGCCGAGGACGCCCCCGGCGAACGCGAGCGGGAGGGTGAACACCCAGGCCGCGCCGATGCCGAGGACGTTCTGCCAGCGCACCCGTGCGGCGCCCTCGCTGGCGGCGACGCCGACGACCCCGGCCGTGACCGACTGGGTCATGCTGACCGGCGCGCCCGCGATCGAACTGGCCGCGACGGACGCGGCCGCCGCCGCCTCGGTGGAGACGACGTGCAGCGGCCGGGCGAGCACGAGCCCGCGGCCGAGCCGCTCCCCCACCCGGTGGACGGCGCTGAGCGCGCCGGCGCAGAACACGACGGCGATCGCGATGAGCACCACCGGGGTGGGCTGGACGGGCCCGATCGCGCCGAGCCGCCGGGTGGACACGACGTGCCGCGCCACGCTGACGACGGCGAGCATCTTCTGCCCGTCGTTGGCGGCGTAGGCGGCGCACTGGGCGCTGTAGGCGAGGACGTGCGCGGTCCGCACGGCGCCGGGCATGCCGGTGAAGGACGGGATCCGCCGGGAGGCGAGCCCGAGCGCGTAGCCGACGGACGTGCCGACGAGCGGGGCCGCCGCGCCGATGGCGAGGACGAGGGCGAGGCCGCGCCAGGAGACGTCCAGCCCCATGCCGAGCCCGGCGCCGCCGATGCCGCCGACGATCGCGAGGGTCAGGCTGGTCGGCAGCCCGCGCCGCGACAGCGCGGCGACGACGGCGAGCGCGACGGTCACGCCGAGCAGGAAGGCGAGCGCGCCGCGCCGGTCGCCGAGGTCGGTGAGCCCTTCGGTGAACGTCCGCGCGACCGCGACCGTCCACTGCGGGACGAGCACCAGCGGCACGAGCACCAGCGCCAGCAGCAGCGGCCCGGACGATCGGGGGTAGCGGCCGCTCAGCCCGAGCAGGGCCGCGCCGTCGTTGACCCCGGTGACCCAGACGAAGGCCAGCGCCACCGCGGCGAACGCCACCGCCCAGATCATCGCAGCTCCGCCAGCGCGACCCGGCGGCCCTCGTGCAGCGACAGCGTGGCGGCCTCGGCGACGAGGAACGCCTCCAGCGCCTCGTCCACGGTGCAGGGGCTCGGCGCGTTGCCCTTCGCCACCTCTAGGAACGTTCCAATCTCGTTCGCGTAGGCGGGGTCGAAGCGCTCCTGGAAGTCGGTCCACGGGTCGCCGGAGGGCCAGTCGACGCCGGGCTCGGCCGACCGGAGCGGCGCGCGCTCGTCCAGCCCGACCACCCAGGTGGCGTCGGTGCCGGCCAGCTCCATGCGGACGTCGTAGCCGGCCCCGTTGTACCGGGAGCCCTGCAGCGTGGCGATCGTCCCGTCGTCCATCTCCAGGACGGCGGCGCTCGTGTCCACGTCGCCGGCCGCCGCGAAGCACGCGTCGCCGCGGTTGGCGCCGACGGCGGTCACCGCCTCGACCTCGCGGCCGGTGACCCAGCGCAGGATGTCGAAGTCGTGGATGTGGCAGTCGCGGAAGATCCCGCCGGACGAGCGGACGTACTCGGCGGGCGGCGGCGCCGGGTCCGCGGTGACGAGGTGGACGCGGTGCAGCGCGCCGAGGCGCCCGTCGAGGACGGCCCGGCGCGCCGCCGTGTAGCCCGCGTCGAACCGGCGCTGGAAGCCGATGTGCACCGGGACGCCGGCCTTGGCGGCGCGGTCGCGGACGGCCAGCGTCGTGCTCAGGTCGGGGGCGACGGGCTTCTCGCAGAACGCGGGGACGCCCGCGTCGCAGGCGCGCCCGAGCAGCTCGGCGTGCGTGTCGGTGGGGGTGGCGATCACGACCGCGTCGAGCCCGGCGGCGAGCACGGCGTCCGGGTCGCCGGCACCGGCGCCCATCGGCCCGGCGAGCGCCGCGGCGCGCCGGACGTCGGCGTCGCCGATCAGGAGGGCGTCCACCTGGGGATGCCCGCCGAGGAACCGGGCGTGCCACGCCCCGATCCGCCCCGCGCCCAACAGTCCGACCCGCATGGTGCCTCCCAAGACCCGTCCGATCGGATGGCGAGTTCACCGGGTGGACCGATGGCGGACACCGGCCGTTCACCTTCTCGTCATCTTCATGTGGCTTGAGGCACATTTGTAGCCCGAGCCGGACGGGCAGTCAATACTTTGTTCTTACATCTAGACGTTCTGACTTGATGTCATCGCAACCTGAAACCGCGCCGGCGGCGCGGTGCGGGAGCGGGTCCGGCGGGTCGGGGTCAGTCGTCGCCGGGCGCGGGGAGGAGGCGGCTCAGCAGGTGGGAGGCGGTGACGACGCCGATCACGGCGCCCTTGCCGGGGTGCCGCGCGTCGTCGGTGACCGCGACCACGGGGCTGCGGGCGCCCGCCATGGCGCTCGCGATCTCCATCACGGTGGCGTCCGGGCCGACGACGGGGAGCGGCATCGGCTCGTCCTCCAGCAGCTCGGCGACGGTGCGGCCGGTGAGCCGGGCGGCCAGCCGGTCGGCGTGGCGCTCGTCGTAGACGCGGGCGAGCGTCGGGTCGTCGCGCACGTGCGGCGGGACGATCCGGGACAGCAGCCGCGAGCCGGGGACCACCGCGACCGCGCGCCGCCGCCCGTCCACCACGACGAGGCCGGGCAGCCCCTGCGCGGCCACGAGCCGGGCGGCGTCCAGCGCGGAGTCCGCGGGCGTCACGGTCGGGTACTCGGCGGCGAGGTCACGGGCGCGCACCCCACGACGGTAGCGGAGGCCGCCCGCAGGGCGCCCGGCGGCGGGCCGCCGCGTTACAGAGCCCTTGCTGCGGGCAGTGGGTCTCTGTACCGGATCCGGCCGCCGTGGGAGCGTGATGAAACACAAGATCGGCAAGGACAGCGTCGTCGTGCTCACCGGTGCCAGCGGCGGCATCGGCCGGGCCGCCGCGGTGGCGTTCGCCCGGCGCGGCGCGCGGATCGCGCTGCTGGCGCGCGGCGAGAAGGGCCTGGACGGCGCCGCCGCCGACGTGGCCGCGGCCGGCGGCCGGGCGCTCCCCATCAGCGTCGACATGGCCGACATGGACCAGGTGGAGGATGCCGCGCGGCGGGCCGAGTACGAGCTCGGCCCCATCGACGTGTGGGTGAACGTGGCGTTCTCCTCGGTGCTGGCACCGTTCTGGGAGATCGAGCCGGCGGAGTTCGAGCGCACCACCGAGGTCACCTACCTCGGGTACGTCAACGGCACCCGGACCGCGCTGCGCCGGATGATGCCGCGCGACCGCGGCGTCATCGTCCAGTGCGGGTCGGCGATGGCCTACCGCGGCATCCCCCTGCAGAGCGCCTACTGCGGCGCCAAGCACGCCATCAAGGGCTTCCACGAATCGCTGCGGACCGAGCTGATGCACGAGGGCAGCGGCGTGAAGGTGACGATGGTGCAGATGCCGGCGGTCAACACCCCGCAGTTCGACTGGGTCCTGTCGCGGCTGCGCAAGCGCCCGCAGCCCGTCCCGCCCATCTACCAGCCGGAGGTCGCGGCGGACGCGCTGCTGTACGCCGCCGAGCACCCCGCGCGCCGCGAGTACTGGGTCGGCGCCAGCTCGGTCGGCACCATCCTCGGCAACAAGCTCGCGGCCGGCCTGCTGGACCGCTACCTCGCGCGGACTGGCTTCGCGTCGCAGCACACCGACGAGGACGCGCGTCCAGGCCGCCCGGCGAACCTGTGGGAGCCCGCCGACGGCCCCTCCGGCGAGGACCACGGGAGCCACGGCCGGTTCGACGAGCGGGCGCACGGGACGAGTCCGCAGCTGTGGGCGGGGCAGCACAAGTACCTGGTGGGGGCCGCGACGGCCGGTGCCGCCGCTGGTGCGGCGGTCGGCGCGGCGAAGCTGCTGCGGCGCTGACGGGCACGACGACATCACGACGAAGGAGAGATCAATGGCGCAGCAAGTGGCCGACTACGTCCTCCAGCGGCTGACCGAGTGGGGCATCGAGCGGGTCTACGGGTACCCCGGCGACGGCATCAACGGGATGCTCGGCGCGTTCGACCGCGCCGAGGGCAGGCCCGAGTTCATCCAGACGCGGCACGAGGAGATGGCCGCGTTCATGGCCTGCGCGCACGCCAAGTTCACCGGCGAGGTCGGCGTCTGCACGGCGACGTCCGGTCCCGGCGCGATCCACCTGCTGAACGGGCTGTACGACGCCAAGCTGGACCACCAGCCGGTCGTCGCGATCATCGGGCAGCAGAAGCGGCTCTCCCAGGGCACCCACTACCAGCAGGAGGTGAACCTGGAGAACCTGTTCTCCGATGTGTCGGAGTACTGCCAGATCGTCATGGAACCCGGGCAGATGCGGCACGTCATCGACCGGGCGTTCAAGACGGCGCTGACCACCCGCGGCGTCGCGACGATCATCATCCCGGAGGACGTTCAGGAGTCGGAGGCGGTGCCCTCGCCGCCGAAGGAGCACGGCGCGGTGTACTCCAGCGTGGGGTGGAGCCAGCCGCGCGTTCTGCCGAACAAGGAGGAGCTGCACAAGGCCGCGCGGATCCTCAACGAGGGCAAGAAGGTCGCCATGCTGGTCGGCCAGGGCGCGGCGAACGCGCACGCGGAGCTGATCGAGACCGCCGAGCTGCTCGGCGCGGGCGTCGCCAAGGCGCTGCTCGGCCGCGAGGTGCTGCCGGACGACCTGCCGTTCGTCACCGGCCCGATCGGGCTGCTCGGCTCCAAGGCCAGCGATGAGATGATCATGAACTGCGATGTGCTGTTCATGATCGGCACGAGCTTCCCGTACGCCGAGTGGCTGCCGGACGAGGGCAGCTGCAAGGGCGTCGAGATCGACATCGACGGCCGCATGATCGGCATCCGCTACCCGATGGACGCGCACGTCGTCGGGGACGCCAAGGAGACGCTCAGGGAGCTGATCCCGCTGCTGGAGCGCAAGAAGGACCGGTCCTGGCGCAAGGAGATCGAGGAGAACGTCCGCACCTGGAACACGGTGATGGCCAAGCGCGCCGGGCAGAGCTTCGAGGGGAAGATCAACCCGCAGGCCGTCGCGCACGAGGTGTCCCCGCTGCTGCCGGACGGCGCCATCCTCACCGCCGACTCGGGGTCGGCCACCAACTGGTGGGCCCGGCACATCAAGCTCCGCGACGGGATGCAGGCGTCGCTGTCGGGGACGCTCGCCACGATGGGCCCCGGCGTCCCGTACGCGATCGCCGCCCGGTTCGCGTTCCCGGACCGCCCGGTCATCTGCTTCGTCGGCGACGGCGCGTTCCAGATGAACGGCATGAACGAGATGCTCACCGTCAAGCGGTACGCCGACCGGCTGGCCGGCTCCCCGCCGCTGGTCTTCGCCGTGTTCAACAACCAGGACCTCAACCAGGTCACCTGGGAGCAGCGCGCGATGGGCGGCGACCCCAAGTTCAAGGGCTCGCAGCACATCCCGGACTTCGAGTACGCCAAGTACGCCGAGCTGTGCGGCCTCAAGGGCATCTACTGCGACAAGCCGAAGAAGGTCACCGACGCCTGGAAGGAGGCCCTCGCCAGCGACCGTCCCGTCGTGATCGAGTTCGTGGTGGACGACGAGATCGCCCCGATCCCACCGCACATCATGAAGGACCAGGCGAAGAAGGCGGTCAAGGCCGGCCTCAAGGACCCGCAGAAGATCGGCATGGCGGCCCGCGGCTTCCGGCAGAAGCTCACCGACATGTACGAGAACATGCCGGGCCGCAAGCACGACTGACCGGCGCGGCGGCCGGCTAGAGCTGGGTCTCGGCGTAGTCCCCCGGGGAGAACTCGATGCGGGGCTGCGCCCGCTCCAGGAGGTCGAACGCCTCGGGGACGGTGGCCGTCCAGCCGATGGCGTCCCAGATCTTGGGACGGGCGAAGCCCTGCTCGGTGAGCCCGACCATCAGTTCGCGGAGCGGCTCGTACACACCGGTCGGGTCGAGGATGACGACGGGCTTCTCGTGCATCGCGAGGACCCGGGCCGTCCACACCTCGAACAGCTCCTCCAGCGTGCCGATGCCGCCCGGCAGGATGAGGAACGCGTCGCTGCGCCGGTCCATCTCGCCCTTGCGGGCGCGCATGTCCGGCGTGACGATCAGCTCGTCGTTGTCCTCGTCGGAGATCTCGACGCTGACCAGCCCCTCCGGGATCACCCCGACGGTCCGGGCGCCGCCGGCCCGCGCGGCGCGGGCGACGGCGCCCATGCACGACACCTGGGCGCCGCCGCTGACCAGGCTGTGGCCGCGCCGGGCCAGTTCGGCACCGGTCTGCGCGGCGAGCTCGACGTAACGGCGGTCGATCGTGCCGCTGGACGAGCAGAACACGCAGACGGCGAGGGATTTCGAGGTCGTCACCCGGCAATTTTACGGGTCAGCGCGCCGCGAGGTCCCGGTGCCGCAAGCCCGCCAGCCCGGCGGCGGCGAGCACGGCCGTGACCGCCACCAGCCAGAGCACGGGCGCCGCCGCGAACGACCCGCCCGGCAGCTTCGGGATGTGCGTGAACGGCGAGACGTCCAGGGCCCACTGCTCCAGGCCGAGCGCGGCCCCGAACAGCGTGACCATGGCGCAGGCGCCGACGGCCGTCCAGGACCCGCCCGCCGCCAGGCCGGGGACCAGCCCGAACAGCGCCAGCGCGATCGCGGCGACCAGCCAGACGGCGGGCAGCTGCGCCAGCGCGGCGCCGAGGACGCGCGGTACCTCGCGGCCGGGGTCGCCGGTGTCGACGCCGTGCGCCACCCCGGCGGCGAGGCCCGCCACGGTGAGCGCGGCGACCGGGCCGAGCAGGGAGAACAGCAGGTGGCTCGACGCCCAGCGCAGCCGTCCCGTCGCGGTGGCGAGCAGCGACTCGGCGCGCTGCCCGGCCTCCTCGGTGCGCAGCCGCAGCGTGGCCGACACGGCGTAGGCCGCCGCGAACAGGCCGAGCATGCCCATCACCGAGGCGAAGTAGGCGTCGGTGATGCCGCTCTTGCCACCCAACCGGGCGAAGACCTCCCCCAGGTCGGGGTTGTCCTCCACCATCTCCCGCACCCCGCCCGCGACCGCGCCGTAGACAATGCCGAGCGCGAGGAAGCCGGCGAGCCATCCGTAGAGCGGGCGGCTCTGCAGCCGCCAGGCGAGCCCGATCGGCCCGGACAGCCGGGCCGTGGCGTCGGCCCGCCCGAGCCTCGGCGGCAGCACGCCCGCGCCGACGTCCCGGCACGCCGACAGCCTGCCGGCGGCGGCCATCAGCACCGCGACGAGCGCCACGACCAGCGCGAGCGTCCACCAGCGCTCCCCGCCGTAGGCGCGGATCCGGTTGATCCAGCCGAACGGCGACAGCCAGCCGAGCCAGGACAGCGAGTTCCCGGCGCCGCCGACGTCGGCGGCCATCCGGACCGCGAACGCGCCGCCGAGCGCGGCGAGCGCCGTGCCGCGCGCGGTGCCCGCGCTCTCGCCGAGCTGCGCGGTGACGCCCGCGACGGCCGCGAAGACGCAGCCGCCGGCGGCCATCTGCAGGCCGAAGGCCAGCGAACCGGCGACGGGCAGGCCCTGCCCGGCCAGGCCGGCGGTGAGCAGGGCGGCGAGGACGAGGTTCGCCGCGAACGTGACGATGAGCGCGGCGGCGAGCGCCGCGCCGCGCCCGGTGACGGTGGCGCCGAGCAGCTCGCGGCGGCCCGCCTCCTCCTCGGCGCGGGTGTGCCGGACGACGGTGAGCGCGCTGATCAGCCCCACCACGACCGGGATGAACCCGGAGCGCTGCGCGATGATGCTGCCGAGGTCGGTGCCGTACATCGGCCCGTAGAGGGCCAGGAACGTCGGGTTCGTCCCGGTGGTCAGCGCGTACTGCAGCCGGTCGGCGGCCTCCGGGTAGAGGCTCTCGGTGGCGCCGACGAAGCCGAGCGGCAGCACCGCGATCCAGACCAACCAGGCGGGCAGCAGGATCCGGTCGCGGCGCAGGATCAACCGGATCAGCCCGCCGGTCCCGGTCAGCGCCGTCAGGCGTGTCCTTTGCGGGGGGACGACCCCCCGCGCCCCCCGGTTCGCTTCGCTCATCGTGCGGCCTCCTGCAGCTCGTCCTTGTAGTGCCGCAGGAACAGCTCCTCCAGCGTCGGCGGACGGCTGACCAGGCTGCGCACGCCGATGCCGGTCAGCACGCGGAGCGCCGCGTCGAGCTGCGGGGTGTCCACCTCGAACGTGACGGTGTTCCCGTCGATCTGGACGTCGTGGGCGCCGGGCAGCGCGAGACCGTCCGGCGGCGCGGCGAGCTCCGCGTGGATCGACGTGCGGGTCAGGTGCCGCAGTTCGTCGAGCGTGCCGGACTCGACCGCGACGCCGCTGCGGATGATCGTGACGCGGTCGCAGAGCGCCTCGACCTCGGACAGGATGTGGCTGGACAGCAGGACGGTCCGGCCCGCGCGCCGCTCCTCGCGGACGCACTCCTGGAAGACCTCCTCCATGAGCGGGTCGAGACCGGAGGTCGGCTCGTCCAGCAGCAGCAGCTCGGCGTCGGACGCGAGCGCGGCGACGAGGCCGACCTTCTGCCGGTTGCCCTTGGAGTAGGCGCGGCCCTTCTTGCGCGGGTCCAGCTCGAACCGGTCGAGCAGTTCGGCCTTGCGGCGCGGGTCCATGCCGCCGCGCATCCGGCCGAGCAGGTCGATGACCTCGCCGCCGGACAGGTTCGGCCACAGCGTCACGTCGCCGGGGACGTAGGCGAGCCGGCGGTGCAGCTCCGTCGCGTCCCGCCAGGGGTCGCCGCCGAGCAGCCGGACGGTGCCGGCGTCCGCGCGCAGCAGGCCGAGCAGGACCCTGATGGCGGTCGACTTCCCGGCGCCGTTCGGGCCGAGGAAGCCGTGCACCTCTCCCTGCCGGACGGTCAGGTCGAGACCGTCCAGCGCGCGCGTCCGGCCGAAGCTCTTGACCAGGCCGGATACGGATATCGGGGGCGTGTCAGCGGTCACCGGTACTCCTTGTGGGGGGCTGCCCGCCGGCGGCGAGCATGGTCTTCAGGGAGGCGCGCGCCTGCTCGACCAGTTCGGGCGACATGAGGTCGTCGCTCAGGACTTCCAGCGCCGCGAGCGCCATCCGGGGGTAGCCCTCGGCGGTGAGCGTGTCGGCGCCGAGGGCCCGGGACAGGTGCTCGTGCAGGACGACCATGCCGACGCTCATCGCCGTCATGACGGTGGCGTAGGCGTGCAGGTCGTCGGTCTTGGGCGTGTTCATGCCCGGAGTGCCGCGCCCGAGGATGTCCTCGGAGAAGGCGACCGCGTCGTCGAAGAGCGTGTTCGCCGCCTCCGAGCCGTCGGTGAGGGAGCGGGCCAGGTACCGCTGGACGGGCAGGGCCGTCCGCATGGCGATCGCCAGGAAGCCGGGGTCGCCCATGCCGCCGCTCAGGGCCTCCTGCTTGGTCTCGCGGATCACCGCGATGACGTGCTCGTCGCACGCCTGGCGCAGCGCCTCCTTCGTCCCGAAGTGGTGCTGCACCAGGGCGGGCGAGACCCCCGCCGCCTTGGCGATGCCGCGGATGGTCGCGCCCTTCACCCCGTGCTCGGCGAACTGCAGCATCGCCGCGTCCCGGATGCGGGCCCGGCCGGTCAGGTCCTCGTTCCGCTCCATCCACCCCGCCTGTACGCATGTTCAGTAGCCTGTACAGTCGTACACTGTACCTCTGTACAGGCCACCGTCAAGCGGTGCGGACCGGCCGGCGGGTCACCCGCCGCCGGGCAGCTCCCCGAGCGTCACCTGGACGGTCTTCTTGGATCCGTCCTGCTTCTGGATCTCGACCTTGACCGTGTCGCCCGGCTTGAGGTTCGCGAGCACCGACGACAGCGCCGTCTGGTCGGGCGTCGCGGTGCCGTTCACCGCCAGGATCAGGTCGCCCGCCGCGATGCCCGCCTTGGCGGCGCCGCCGCCCCGCTGGACCTCCACGACGGCGACCGCGGAGCGCTGCCCGCTCTGCGGGTCGACGATCGTGCGGACCGTCACGCCGAGCGCCGCCCGCCCCGAGTTCGACACCTTCCCGCTCTGGATGAGCTGCGGGACGATCATCTTGACGGTGCCGCTCGGCGTCGCGAACCCGATGCCGGCCGCCTGCCCGCCGACCGACGGGTCCGACGCGGCGGCCGTCGGGATGCCGATCACCTGCCCGCTCAACGTGACCAGGGCCCCGCCGCTGTTGCCCGGGTTGATCGCCGCGCTGGTCTGGATGGCGTCGGCGATGGTGGAGCCCTGGAAGTCGCCCTCGCCCTTGGTGGACACCGTCCGGTGCAGCGCGGAGACGATCCCGTTCGTCACGCTCCCGGACAGCCCCAGCGGGTTGCCCATCGCGAGGACGATCTGCCCGACCTGCGCCTTGCCCGAGTCGCCCCACGACGCCGGCTTGAGGTTCCCGCCGTTCACCTTGAGGACGGCGAGGTCGTCGGCCGCGAACGCGCCCACGAGGTCGGCGCTCAGCGTGGCGCCGCCGCTGGACGACGTCACCTGGATCTTGTTCGCCCCGGCGACCACGTGCGCGTTCGTGACGATGTGGCCCTGCCCGTCGTAGACGACCCCGGACCCCTCCGCCCGGTCGGTCTGGATCTTCACCACCGACGGCAGCACGGCGTCCACGACCTTCTCGTACTGCTGCTGCAGGTCCGCCGCCGACCCGGACACCGGCGCCGACGTCCGCGCCGTCGTCGACGCGGCGTTCTCCGCGTCCCCTCCGCTGCACCCCGCCAGCGCCAGCATCCCCGCCACCGCCACCGCGCAGGCCCTGACCTTCGCGTTCCTGTCCACGCTCCACCTCCAGAGTGGACAGTTCCCCCCGTCCGGGAATCAGCCGCCGAAGAGGTCACGTTTTTGCCTCACCATGCCCCGCCCGCGCCGCCCCGTTCGCCGCGGTCGTCGCGGTCGGGATCGTGTCCGGGGCGGTCCTGGCGGCGGTCTGACCGGCCGTTTCACCGGCGGGGCGGCGGGTACCCGGGCGGCGTGGAGACTTGGGAGGCGCTGACATCGCGGCGCAACGTGCGGACCTACACCGACGAGCCACTGGCGAAGGCGGACCTCGACCGGATCCTGGAGGCGGGGCGCCGGGCACCGTCCGCGAGCAACTGGCAGCCGTGGGACTTCGTGCTCGTCACCGACCGGGAGACGCTGCGGGAGCTGTCCGGGGTGTGGCAGGGCGCCGGGCACATCGCCGGCTCCGCGGCGACCATCGTCCTCGTCGCGCCGGTCCAGGACGACCCCGCCCAGCGCGACCGGATGCGGCTCGACATCGGCCAGGCCACGATGGCGATGATGCTGGCCGCCGCCGACCTCGGCATCGGCAGCGGGCACGCCGCCGTGTCCGACCAGCAGCGCGCGCGGGAACTGCTCGGCATCCCCGGCGACCGGATCTGCGCGCTGCTGATCGCGCTCGGCCGTCCCGCCGGCCGTCCGCTGCGGCCCGTCAAGCGGCCGGACCGCAGGCCGTTCGACGAGGTCGTCCACGTGGGCCGCTGGTAGCGGCGGTCACGCCTCCTCCCCGGGCGGCCGGACGGCCCGTGTTCGCGAGGGTCACATGCGCCTCGTCCCGGGGCGCCGCAGGGCCAGCCCGATTCCCGCCGCGGTGACCGCACCCGCGCCGACGGCCGCGCCGACGCGGGCCGCGCGGCGGGAGAGCGGCGGCGCGGGCCGGCCGGCGCGCCGCGCCTTCTCCGGCCTGCCCCCGATCGGGCCGCCGCTCTCGCCGGCGAGCTGCATGAGCTGCGCGATGTGCAGGGCGCGCCGCCCGGTCTTCGCGTGCTCGATCTGCGTCTTGCAGGAGAAGCCGTTGGCGACGATGGCCGTGCCGTCATCGGCGTCCCGGACGGCGGGCAGCAGGGCCTGCTCGCCGCAGTCCATCGAAATGCCGTACTTGCCGTTCTCGAACCCCCAGGACCCGGCGAGACCGCAGCAGCCGCCCTTCAGGCTCTCGGTCTCCAGCCCCATCTGCTCGAGGACCTTCTGCTCCGGGTCGATGCCGCCGGTGGCGCGGTGGTGGCAGTGGCCCCACAGCAGCGCCTTCCCACCGCCGGGCAGTTCCGGCGGGCGGATTCCATAGGTCTGGAAGAACTCGGCGAAGTGGTGCGCGTGCTCGGCGAGCCGGGCGGCGTCGTCGTCGTGGGGAAGGAGCTTGGTGAGCTCGTCCTTGAAGACGGCGAGGCAGCTCGGCTCCATCCCGACGACGGGCGTGCCGGCCCGGACGTGGGGGCGCAGGACGTCCAGCACGTTGTACAGGTAGCGCTCGGCCATGTCGAGGAAGCCGTAGTCGTACAGCGGCCGGCCGCAGCACACGTGCGTCTCCGGCATGACCACCTTCCAGCCGGCGGCCTCAATCGCCTCGACGCACGCGACGCCGACGTCGGTGTGGAAGTGGTTGTTGAACGTGTCGGGGAACAGCACCACCGGCCGCCCGTACGGGTTGGTCGTACCGCCCCGCTCGCGGAACCACTGCTGCAGCGTCATCGGCGCGAAGCGCGGCAGCGGGCGCCTGCGGTCGATGCCCGCGACGAGCTTCGCGAGCCGGGCGAGGCCGGGCGTGTGGGTGGCGAAGTTCACGGCCTCCGGCATGCGGGACGCGAGCCGGGACGCCTGGTCGATGAACCCGAACGCGTACGCGTACCGGGGACGCCACCGGCGCACCGACTTGTAGTGGTGGTACAGGAACTCGGACTTGTACGTCGGGATGTCGACGTTGACCGGGCAGTCGTTCGTGCAGCCCTTGCAGGCCAGGCAGAGGTCGAGCGACTCCGCGACCTCCTTGGACTGCCAGCCGTCGGCGCCGAGCTGGACGAGCAGCCACGCGCCGCCGTCCTGGAGCGGCAGCTCTTGGATGTCGGCGATGTTCTTGCCCTGCCGGCGCTGGTCCTCGATGAGCTGGTCGTCGAGCGCCTCCAGCCCGATCGGCCGGAACTTCTCGACGATCTCACCGGTGTGCTCGGCCGCGTCGGCGATGTCGGCGTACTCGACGACGACGAGCGTCCGCTGCAGCAGCGCCGGGGTGAGCAGCAGCACCGCTTGCAGGGCGGTCGCGCACGTGCTCTCCGTGCCGCACAGCGCGCGGGCGACGTTGAACCCCTTCTCCGGCAGCAGCTCGTCCAGGTTGAATCCCGACACGCGGCGCGGCATCTCGGCCACCGAAGGGAATCCGGCGCGGATCGCGTCCGCGTACCGGTCCCGCAGGTCGCGCAGGTCGCGCAGCGCCGCGTAGATCTCGCCCTTGCGGCCGCCCGCCGCGATGATGGCGTCGAGGTCCTTCTCCTCGTCCACCCCGACCCAGAACCGGTCGCCGCCGTAGGTGACGACCTCCAGGGCGTGGACGATCGTTGGCGTACATGGCCTTCGGCCCGGCGTCGAAGCGCACCTCCCCCTCGACCGCCTTCTCCAGCGCGCGGGCCAGCTTCCGGACCTGCACCACCTGCCGGCCGCGCGGCGGCCCGGGGGCCGCGGGCACCGTCTTCGCCGGCACCTGCCGCGTCTCGGCCACATGCGTCTTCGCCATGTACGTCGCTCCGATCGTCGTTCGTTCGCCGGGCCCGCCGGGCGGGCGCCGCTAGGCCCGCGGGCGGGCGCCGTGCACCCGGTACCGCTCCGCGTCGTCCCACTTGACCTCCAGGCCGAGGCCCGGCCGGCCGGGCGCGGGGCGGAGCGCGCCGTCCGCCGGGCTGAGGTTCCCGTCGAAGAGCAGGTGCTCCACGCGGACGTGGTCGTGGAAGTACTCCAGGTGGCGGAGCCGCCGCACCGCGCAGAACGCGTGCGCGGACACCGCGGGCGCGCAGTGCGCCGACAGGTCGATCTGCCGCGCCGCCGACATCCCGGCGATCTGCAGGAGGCCGGTGACGCCGCCGCAGCGGGTGACGTCGGCCTGGAGGCAGTCGACGGCCGGGCCCTCCAGCAGGTCGGCGAAGTCCTTCAGGACGAACCCGTACTCGCCGGCGGCGATCTCGGTCCGGCCCGGCCCCTGCTCGCGCACCTGCCGCAGCCCGGTGGTGTCGTCGGAGGACACCGGCTCCTCGAACCAGCGGACGTCCCACTCGTCGGCGAGCCGGCGCGCCCAGTACAGCGCCTCCTTGCGGGTCAGGGCCCCGTTGGCGTCGGTGAACAGCTGGGGCGCGGCGCCGATCGCCTCGCGGACGGCGGTGAGCCGCCGCGGGTCCTCCTCCGGCCGCCGCGAGATCTTCAGCTTGACGCGCGGGATGCCCTGCTCCACCCAGCCGGCGAGCTGGGCGGTGAGCCGGTCCAGCGGGTAGTTCGTGAAGCCGCCGCTGCCGTAGACGGGCACCCGGTCGTGGAAGGCGGGCAGCACCGTGGCCAGCGGAAGGCCGAGGAGCCTCGCCTTCAGGTCCCACAGCGCGATGTCGACGGCGGACACGGCCATCGCCCCGACGCCGGGACGCCCGGCGTTGCGGATCCCGGCGAACATCCGCTCCCAGGTCGCGGCCGGGTCGAGCGCGCCGGCGCCCCGGGCGGCCGGCGCGAGCTTCGACTCGATGAACGCGGCGACGGACGTGTCGCCGTAGGTGTAGCCGATCCCCGTCTCACCGCCGGCGTGCGCCTCGACCAGGACCATGGTCGTCGAGGCCCAGCGGAGCGTGCCGTCCTCCTCCATGCCGTCCGGCCCGTCCGTCGGCACCTCGAACGCGTGGACGGTGACGCCCTCGACCTCGACCTCGGCGCTCGCTCGCATCGCCCCTCCCTTCCACGAGCGTCTACTACCGCGGAGGGAGGGGCCGAAACGAACGGGCGGACCCGGCCGGCCCGCGGGCCGGCCGGCGGCGGATCACTCCCAGGTCGCCGCCCACGTCGAGGCGTCGATCTCGCCGTCGTCCGGAATGCCCGCGCGCTGCTGCAGCGACTTGGCGACCTTGCTCGACCGCGGCCCGTACCAGCCGTCGACGCGCAGCGTGTACCCCTTCTTGCACGCCTGCCGCTGCCACTGCTCGACGTCCATGCCGTGCATGATCGGCATGCCCGGGCCCTCGTACTTCAGCGTCCGGCGCGGGAACGCCGGCATGCCCTTCACCAGCTGGACGATGGTGCGGCGCGGCCGGCGGTGCTTGCCGCCGAGCCCCCGCTGCAGCCAGGGTGCCCACTGGATCGGCGCGGCGTACTCGGCCGCCGCGCCCGTCGTCCCCATCACGTCTTGACTCATCGAATCCACCGTTCGTCTTCTCTCTGTGCCGATGTCGGGCGCGATCCGCGGGTCAGCGCGGTGCCAGGCAGGGTCCCGGCGACGCGGCCAGCCGGGACATTTCGACGCCGATCACGATCGCGCCGATCAGGGCCAGCGCGATGACGCACACGATGACCGCCAGTTCCGTCCAGACCCGGGAGCGTCCGGGGAGGGGCGCGATCTCGGGCTCGTGCAAGGTCATGTCTCAGTTCCGTCTCTGTCGCACGCATGGGTGATCGAATGAATGGCCGGCGGCCACGCCCGGGTGGCCGGCGTGGCCGCCGGCGGCGGCGGATCTCCTCCCCCATCCGAGACCCGCCGCAGGAGGTCGTCCCCTTCCCCCCACGGCGGGGGACGACATGGACTTCGGCAGTCGCTCAGCGTCCGTCCCAGCTGTGCAGCCGGACGACGCGGCGGAGCTGCTCGGCGTGCGCGCCGGTGTCGTCGCGGGACAGCGACTCCCAGCGCTTCGCCAGGTCGTAGCAGGCTTCGGTCAGCGAGCGGTGTTCGCGGCGGGCGGCCGTCCCGAGCGCCTCGGCCCGGTGCCGCGCCGCCACCGCCTCGTCGCGCTGCGAGGCGATGAGCCGGACGGCCTTCTCCGCCCGGCCGAGCTGCGCGATCGTCTCCGACGCCTTCCAGGACATCCGCCGGCGGCGCCGCACGGCGTACGCCAGCAGGCCCAGCATGATCGCCGCGACCAGTGCGGCGGCCTGTTCACCACTCACCGCGTCCACCTCACATTCCGGCGGCGCTTCTGGACCGTCCGCTCCGCCGCACCAGGGACACCACGCCCCCGGCGCGCGACTGGGCCCGCGCCGGCTCCCGTTGGGGGGTCTGGTGTCCGGGGGGTTGCTGGACGGCCGCGTCCTGCGCGTCGCCGTCCTGCATGTCCGGGTCCTGCATGCCCGGGTCCTGCATGTCCGGGTCCTGCGCGGCCGCGTCCTGCACGGCCGCGTCCTGCGCGTCGGCGTCCCGCAGGCCGAGGCCCGCCAGGTCGGGGGCCGGCCTGTGCGTGTCCGGCGCGTCCGCCTCATCGGCGGGCGGCCAGGCCCGGACCGCGAGGACTTCGTCCAGCAGCGGCCACGCGCTGGGGACGCCGTCCTCGTCGAGGAGGGTGAGCTGCCCCCCTTCGACGGAGCTGAGCAGGCCGGTCTCGTGGGTGCCGTCGGCGTTGTCCACGCGGACCTGGCGGCCCATCAGGGAGGCGAGGGCGCGGGGGACGCCGACCGGGACGTCCGGTTCCGGCATGAGGGGCGGCGGCGGGGCGCCGGTGCGCGCCCGCTCGTCGGCGTGCAGGGCGACGACGTGCGCCGCCGCGTACAGGGCGCGCATCGACTCGGCCAGGTGCCCGAACTGGGCGGCGGAGGCGTCCGCCGGCAGCGCCATCCGGATGCTGCCGATCGCGAGGCCGAGCCCCTCCTCCTCGCCGGCGACCTCGCGGATCTCACCGGGCGACGGGATGGGCGCGGCACCGTGCGCGATCGTCAGCAGGAACTTGGCCTCGGCGGCCAGCCCCTGGTGCCGGTGCAGGACCTCCATCACCTGGAAGGCGGCCTTGCGGTGGTTCTCGAGTTCCTCGTGGGCCCGTTCGATCGCGACCTCGTGCTCGGCGACGGACGCGGCGAGGCCGTTGATGGTGCCCTGACTCAGCCAGTTCACGGGAGAGGGTGGTGCGGTGCTCATGTGGCGTTCCTTCTGCGGGGCTTCGTACGGGTCTCGGCACCCGTGGGAGATCAGTTCGACCGATCCCAGCGTTCGGCCGGCTCGACCGGGCACGCCCCCATGTCCTTGATCGCTTCAAGGTCCTCATGGGCGAACCGGAACAGGCGCTTGCCGTAGCGGCGATGCGGTATCTCTCCCCGGCTCGCTGCCCGGACGAGCCAGTCACGGGTGAACGACGTGATCTCTGCGGCTTCCTGCGGTGTGTACAGAAGCCGTTCCATGGGGATCTCGCTGCCTGGAGAGCTTGACATGACCGGAAGCGTAACGCATCTCAGCGCGTCGTGCAGCTTCAAGACGCGTTTTAACCATGCCATGTGTTGTTCGATGCATTCCGTTGTGCAGGCATCCGATGCAGGGGCCCCAAAACGCGTTACGACTCGTCAAAGTCCGTTTTGCTCCGCTACACTTACGCACCGTGTCAGGCCGTCACCCCGCGACACGAGAAGGAGCCTGATCACGTGGACGACCTCGACGACATGGACGACCTCGGCCACCCGCCGGAGGCGTGGCGGAGACTGGGACAGATCGTCCGGCAGCGCCGGATCGAACTGGGCTTCGGCTCCCAGGCCAGCCTCGCCGCGGAGGGCGGCCCGTCGCTGTCGGTGGTGAACAAGATCGAGACCGGGCGCGGCAGGGACTACACCGACCGCGTCATCATCCCCCTGGAGGACCGTCTCGGCTGGCGCCGCGGCAGTTTCCGCACCATTCTCAGCGGCGGCGACCCCGTATGCGTGGACGCCTCCGCGCCCGCACCCGCCACGCCGGCCGCCGAGCACACCCATGACGGGAACTATCCCGAGGAGGTGGTGGGCGACCCGTTCCTGCGCTTCATCTGGGACGCCCCCGAATCGCTCGCCGACGACGAGGACAAATGGGCCGCCGTGACCGGCGTCCTGCTGAAGCGCATGCGGCCGATGCCGAGATCTCTCGATGTGCAGTCCGACCGCCAGCAGAAGGCCGACAACATATAGCGTCGGTTACCGGGTAGCAGGCGAACCTGCCATCCAGTTTTTCTGTCTGAGCGGTCGTGCTGCCGGGGGCGCGGAACGACGCGGATGACGCGATCGGGAGACGACGTCATGGATGTTCCTGATGAACAGCGCCTCAAAGAGACCATCGACCGTCTGACCCGCGAGAACGCCAAACTGCGCACACAACTGGCAGTGGCGCAGCAGTGGAACCCGCCCCTCGACCTGGAACACGCGTTCCAGGCGGCACGGGGCTGGCAGTGCCTCGCGGTACCTCTCATGCCCGAAAAACCGACGCTCATTCTCATCAGCGGAAGCAAAGCCGGAAAGGACGGCATCGAGGAGGAGGACGAGGCGGGCGAGGTATGGCGCCATCTGCAGACCGCCGCCGCGCCGCGCGGCCGCATCGGCCCGTTCGCGCGCGCCAGGATGCCCAGCCGCCTGCTGGGCTACCTGCGCGAACAGAGCGGCCGCACGATCATCGTGCTCAACCGCGACCTGCGCCGCGGGCAGGTGTCGCGGGCCGCGCGAATGCTCCGGGAGGGCGCAAAGAAGGGCCGCACCGCCCGGCTGTTAGAACTGTCCGCCATTCCGCTTCTGAGTCTGTGCGCGCTGTTCCACGGCGACATGGCCAAGAGTGCGGTCGGAATCTCGGCCGCGGCCGCCGCGGGCCCGGCCGCGACTATCATACTTCCGGCCGCGGTGGCATCAGCGATAAGTCCGAATCTGGACGCGCATACGATAACCATCCGGCCGCAGCCGCCGTCGCACAGCAGATCCATCGATAGGCCGCCGATGTGGCCTCCCGATCCGGACGCCGCCATGGACCCGGGCGGCATGGATCCGTCGCGCTGATAAAAAAGGCGACCGATCGACCGAGGTGTTCGCTTCTTTCACTCCGCGTGCTTCTCGCACGACGGGGTGTTGATATTAAAACCGACCGGGCCCCGCTCGTCCATCCGCGCGTCCAGCACTTCTCCGCGCAGGACCGCGGCGGTGGAGCTCTCCAGGAAGAGGCGGACACCCTCGGTTTCGACCCCCGCTCCGCCCCGCCGGGCACCGCTCACTCGAAGTCGTCGGGGCTGAGATCCTCCATCTGGCCGCCGCGCCCCTCCGGGGAGTCGGGCCTGAACTCCCCCGGATGCACCTCTTCCGCCGCCGCGGCCGGCATCGGAAAGGCCCCGTGCCCCTGCTCGTCCGGCTCCCGCCGGCCCTCGTCGGCGCCGCCGGTCGTCCGCTCCGTCATGATCCGTCCCCCCTTTTCGGCTGTTCAGGGCCGCCCTACCCGGCCGCGCCCCCGTCACACGCCCGGCACCGTCCGGGCGCGACGGCGTGGGTCCATCTCGGGCCCGGCGACGCCTACGAGCGCACCGACGGGGCCGTCCTGCGGGAGATGCCGCACCTCATCTAGGGCGTCGAGCAGCACATCCGCGACCGCGCCCGGACCGACTGGGCCGGCCCCGCCGACCACCGCCACGGGGAGGCCGACCACGGCCGGTTCCTGCTCGCGCCGCTGGCCGAGGCGAGGGAGGCGATCCTGCGCCGCCTCAGCCGAGGTGCCGGCGGGTGACGTTGCGGATGGCGTCGCGGGCGCGGTCGGCCACGGCCGCGAACGGCCCGGCGATCACGTTCGCGGGGGCCGACTCGAACCCGACGTGCGGATGGGTGGGCGCCACGGCCTCGGCCGCCCGCACGGCCATGGCCATCCGGTGGCGCTCCTTCTCCGACGACAGCTCCCGGATGCGGGGGAACTCCTCCGCCTCCTCCTGCCGGGCGTGGTCCATGACGGCGAGGCGCAGGTCGCCGAGCCGCCGCGCGAACCCGGACTCCCCGGTGCCGAAGTACTCCAGGTCCGACAGGAGCTGCTTGGCCTGGTTCTCCTCGGTGAGGCGGGCGCCGACCACCTCCGGGCCGTCGGCCAGGTGCCGCCGCGCGAACGGGTGGACGATCTCCTCCTCGGCCGTCTCGTGGACGGCGAGGAGCCGGCGCAGCCGGTCGAAGGCGGCGGCCCGCTCCTCACCGACGGCGCCCTCGACCTCGTCGAACAGGCGCCGGATCTCGCCGTGCTGCGCGATCAGCAGATCCACGACGTCACGGGGCTTGTCGTCGCTCACGTGGTCATCCCCCTTCACGGCCGAGCGGGCCCCACTCGGCGTCGGCGTCGCGTCCAGCGCCATGGAAGCGCTCTTCCCCGTCGAGCGGGTTCGATTCGCCGATCTCGGCGGCCGCGGCGGCCGGGGGTCACTCGGTGGCGGCCTGGCGGGCCTCCTCGGCCTGGGCGCGGGCCTCGATGATCTCCTGCTCGGCGCGGGTGTGGCCCTCGACGATGATCCGGACGACCTCCTCCGGGTCGTCGGTGAGGTGGATCAGGTCGATGTCCTGGGGGGAGATCTTGCCGCTGGGCAGCATCGACGTCTTGACCCAGTCGAGCAGGCCGCCCCAGAACTCCGTCCCGACGAGGACGATCGGGAAGCGGGTGATCTTCTTGGTCTGGACGAGGGTGATCGCCTCGAACAGCTCGTCCAGGGTGCCGAAACCGCCCGGCAGCACCACGAACGCCTGCGAGTACTTCACGAACATCGTCTTGCGGACGAAGAAGTAGCGGAACTCCAGGCCGATGTCGATGTGGTCGTTGAGCTTCTGCTCGAACGGCAGCTCGATGCCGAGGCCGACCGACAGGCCGCCGCTCTCGTCGCAGCCCCGGTTGGCCGCCTCCATGATCCCCGGGCCGCCGCCGGTGATGACCGCGTAGCCGGCCTCGTGCAGCCGGGCGCCGATGTCGACGCCGAGCTTGTACTCCGGGGAGTCCGGCTTGGTGCGGGCGCTGCCGAACACGCTGACCGCCTTCGGCAGCTCGGCCAGCAGGCCGAAGCCCTCGACGAACTCCGCCTGGATGCGCAGCACCCGCCACGGATCGGCGTGCACCCAGTCGGCGGGGCCGCGAGCGTCCAGCAGCCGCTGGTCGGTGGTGGTCTTCGGCACGGCCCGGCCGCGGAGCATGGCCGGTCCCTGGCGTCGCGACGGGGAATCCGCGTTCAGAGTCATGGAGCCACGGTAGTGGGACCGGCCAGCCACGTGCGCATACGTTGCTCGCACTCGCCGATCGCAGATGCCTCCACGTACTCGTCCCTCGTGTGGGCGAGCGTGGGCTCACCGGGCCCGTAGTTGACGGCCGGGACGCCGAGTTCGGCGAAGCGGGCGACGTCCGTCCAGCCGAGCTTGGCGCGGACCTCGGCCCCGGTCGCGGCGACGAACGCGGCGGCGGCCGGGTGCGTCAGGCCCGGCCGGGCGGCGGACGCGGCGTCGGTGACCGTCACCTCGAAGCCGTCGAAGATTCCCCGGACGTACGCCTCCGCGTCGGCGACCGACTTGTCGGGCGCGAACCGGTAGTTCACGGTGACGACGCATTCGTCGGGGATGACGTTCCCGGCGACGCCGCCGGAGATGAACACCGCGTTCAGGCCCTCGTGGTACTCGAGGCCGTCCACAACCGGCCGCGACGGCTCATAGGCGCGCAGCACGTCGAGGATCCGCCCGGCCGCGTGGATGGCGTTCGACCCCATCCAGGCCCGCGCGCTGTGCGCCCGCTCCCCCGTCGCCCTGACCTCGACCCGCAGCGTCCCCTGGCAGCCGCCCTCGATCTGCCCGCCGGTCGGCTCCATCAGCACGGCGAAGTCGCCCGCGATCAGCTCGGGGCGCGCCGCCGCCAGCTTCCGCAGCCCGTTGCGCTCGGCCTCGATCTCCTCGCACTCGTAGAAGACGTAGGTGATGTCGCGGTTCGGCTCGGGGACCGTCGCGGCGAGCTTCAGCGCCACGGCGACGCCGCTCTTCATGTCCGTGGTGCCGCACCCGTAGAGCCTCCCGCCCTCCATGCGGGACGGCAGGTTGCCGTTCAGCGGGACGGTGTCGAGGTGCCCGGCCAGCACGACCCGCTCGGCGCGGCCCAGCCCGGTACGGGCGACGACGTTGTTCCCGACCCGCTCCACCGCCAGGTGCGGGAGCGCCCGCAGCGCCTCCTCGACGGCGTCGGCGAGGGGCCCCTCCGCCCCGCTGACCGACTCGATGTCGACGATCGCCGCCGTCAGCCCCACCACGTCCGAGAACAGATCAAGCCCCATGCCCAAGTCCTATCATCACGGGTGTGGAGATGCTGGAGTGCGCCGTCCGCTGGGCGGTCCCCGTGGACGAGCCCCCGATGCGCGCCCTGCTGGACGACCGGGAGCGCGAGCGCTACGACCGGTTCCTCCGCGCCGAGGACAAGGCCCGCTTCGTCACCGGCCGCTTCCTCGCCCGGACCGTCCTCGCCGACGCGGTCGGCCTGGCCCCGGAGAGCATCCGGTTCACCACCGACTGCCCGCACTGCGGCGGCACGCACGGCAAGCCGCGGCTGCCCGGCAGCGGACTCGACTTCTCCCTCTCCCACTCCGGTGACCGCGTCGTCATGGTGCTCGCCGAGGGCGCCGAGGTCGGGGTGGACGTGGAGCGGGAGAGCGACCGCGACATCGACCGCCTCGCCGAGATGGTCCTCACCCCCGCCGAACGCGAGGCGCTCGCCGCCATGGGCGACCGGCGGCGCGGCTTCCACGCCTACTGGTCGCGCAAGGAGGCCCTGCTGAAGGCCACCGGCCATGGCCTCGCCGCCCCGATGACGGCCATCCACGTCTCGGCCCCCGACGACCCGGCCGAGGTCATCGCCTGGGACGACGACGCCGCCGTCTCCCCCGTCCGCCTCACCGACCTGACCCCGGGCCCCGGCTACGCCGCCTCCGCCGCCGTCCTCACCGACCGCCCCCTCAAAATCACCGAAACCCGCTTCGACTGACGCGGCCGCGATGTCGGCGGGGCATGGCAGGTGGTGCGCGTCATGGGGCCGGAAGGCAGCGCGCCCCACCGACAGGGGCGCGCGCCCGTCGCCTCAGGTGTTGATGCCGTGGTCGCGGAGGATGTCGTTCAGGGACGCCTTGTCGTGGCGCTGCCCCTCCTCCAGCCGCTTCAAGATCAGCACGGCGGGCAGCCCGAACGTGCCGCCCGGGAACTCCTTGTAGCGGGTGCCGCCGACGGCGACGCACCAGTCCGGGATGCGGCCGCGGCTGATCTCCTCGCCGGTCTCGACGTCGATGACCGGCATGGACGCCGACAGGTTCGTGCCGGAGCCGACGACGGCGCCCTTCCCGACCCGCGCGCCCTCGACGATCATCGAGCGGCTGCCGATCATGGCCTCGTCCTCGATGATCACCGGCTTGGCGTTCGGCGGCTCCAGCACCCCGCCGATGCCCACACCGCCGGACAGGTGGACGTTCTTGCCGATTTGCGCGCACGAGCCCACGGTCGCCCACGTGTCGACCATCGTCCCGGAGTCGACGTAGGCGCCGATGTTGGTGAAGGACGGCATCAGCACGACGCCGGGCGCGAGGTAGGCGCCCCAGCGGGCGATGGCGCCGGGCACGACGCGGACGCCGTCCAGCCGGCTCTTCAGCGGGATGCGGTCGTGGTAGCGGAAGTCGCCCACCTGGGCCCGCGCCATGCCGAGGACCTTGAAGCTCAGCAGGATCGCCCGCTTGGCCCGCTCGTCGACGAGCACGTCGTCGGTCGCGGGGTCGATGCGGGCTACGCGGGCCTCGCCCGTGTCGATCTGGTCGACGGCGGCCACGATGGCGGCGCGGGCGTCGGCGTCGTCCGGGGTGAGGTCGGCGCGCCGCTCCCACAGCTCGTCGATCACTCCGGAGATCGGGCTGGTGAACGTTTCGGTCATGCCTCATGAGCTTAGTGGGACCGAACTCCCGGTACCTTCTTCGCGTGGCTGTTTGGGCGAGGTTGAAGGAGCGCCCCGGAGAGGGGTCGGACGACGGCGGCCGCCGCCGCGGCCTGCACTGGGCCGTGGGCCTGGCCGTCTTCGTGATGCTGGCGGCGGTCGGCGGGTTCGTGCTGTACGACCGGGCGCGCCCGTATCTGCACGGGTCGGGCTGCGAGGTGCGGACGAGCCAGGGGACGATGCCGCTCGACCTGGAGCAGGGCGCCAACGCCTCCACCATCGCCGCGGTCGCGTTCCGCAAGCGGCTGCCGGAGCGGGCGGCCGTGATCGCCTACGCGACGGCGATCCAGGAGTCGCACATCCGCAACCTGCCGGGCGGCGACCGGGATTCGGTCGGCATGTTCCAGCAGCGCCCGTCGCAGGGCTGGGGAACCCCGGACAAGCTCCGCGACCCCGTCCTCGCCACCAGCAAGTTCTTCGACGCCCTGGTGAAGGTAAAGGATTACCTCGACCGCGACCTGCACGACGCCGCGCAACTCGTCCAGCGCAGCGCGGACGGCACCGCCTACGCCCAGCACGAGCCGGACGGCAAGCTGCTCGCGACGGCGTTCACCGGCCGTGAGCCGGCGACGGCCCGCTGCTGGTTCCCGCCGGACAAGAAGACCGCCTCCCGCCGCCCGGAGGCGATCCTGGAGATGCGCCGCGCGTTCGGCAGCCGCCTCAAGGTCGCCGGCCCGAGCCCGCTGACCAAGGGCGCGAAGTCCGACCCGGACTCCTGGAACGCGGTGACGGCGTCGAGCCCCCGCGAGGGCTGGGCCGTCGCCTCCTGGGCCGTCACGCACGCCCAGGTCTACGGCCTGACCGAGGTCCGCTACGCCGGCAAGCACTGGCAGTCCGACGCCGGCCACGACGGCTGGACCGAGGACGGGGACGCCCCGAAGGACGCCGTCATCGTCAAGTGATCCCCAACGCGCGCGATACGCGCGCGCGTTGGTTGGAGCGCGTCTGTGCGGGAAGTCGTTGACGCATGGAGATCCCGCGGACCTTGGTGCTCACCGGGCACTTCCCCCCGGAGCCCGGTGGCGTGCAGACGTTCACGTGGGAGCTGGTGCGGCGGCTGCCGGCGGAGCGGGTGGTCGTGGTGGCGCCGGCGCGGGAAGGGGCGGCGGAGTTCGACGCGGGGCTGGACTTCCCGGTGGTGCGCAGGCACGGCTACCTGCTGTTCCGCGGGTTGCGGCGGCTGGTGGCGCGGCACCGGATCGAGGCCGGGTGGATCACGGCGGCGGCGCCGTTCGGGATGTACGCGCCGCTGGTGCGGGCGGCGGGGGTGCGGTGGCTGGTCGGGTCCGCGCACGGGCAGGAGCTCGGCTGGTTCCGGGCGCCGCCGACGCGGGCGGCGCTGCGGGCGGCGGTCCGGTCGTTCGACGTGCTGACCCACCTGTGCGAGGCGACGCTGCCGGAGGTCGCGGGCGCGGTCGGGAACCGGACGCGGCTGGTGCGGCTCGCTGGCGCGGTCGACACGGTGCGGTTCCGGCCCGGACTGGACGGGTCGGCGGTGCGGCGGCGGCACGGGCTCGGCGGCGGCCCGGTGGTGCTGAGCGTCGCCCGGCTCGTCCGGCGCAAGGGCCACGACATGCTGATCCGCGCGTGGGGCGACGTGGTGCGGCGGCGGCCGGACGCGCGGCTGGTGATCGTCGGGGACGGCCCGATGCGGCACCGGCTGCAGGAGATGGCGGACCGGTCCGCGCCGGGCACGGTCACGCTGGCGGGCCCGGTGTCCGCCGCCGACCTGCCCCGCTACTACGCGGCCGCCGAGGTGTTCACGCTGCCGTGCCGGGACGACCGGCGGGGGCTGCAGACCGAGGGGCTCGGCCTGTCGGTGCTGGAGGCGTCGGCGGCGGGCCTGCCGGTCGTGGTCGGCCGGTCCGGCGGCAGTTCCGCATCGCTGATCGACGGGCGGACGGGTGTCCTGGTGGACGCGACCCGCCCGGACGAGCTGGCGCTGACCCTGCACCGGCTGCTCGCCGCCCCGGAGCGGTCCGCCGCGATGGGGGCGGCCGGACGCGCCTGGACCTGCGAGAACTGGAGCTGGGACACGGCCGCCGCGCGGCTCGCCGCCCTGCTGTCGGACGCTCCCCGGCCGGATCCGACGTCGCGGTGCGCGAGACCGGGGATGGAGCCCGCATGGGACTCAAGGAGCAACTGAGCCGCCGGGACTTCCGGCGGCTCATCCTCGGTCAGACGGTCTCCTCGTTCGGCGACTGGATGGGCACGCTCGCGCTGATGTACTTCGTCCTGGAGCTGAGCGGCTCCACGACGGCGGTGGGCGGGGTCCTGGTGCTGCGGCTGCTGCCGTCCGCGGTGGGCGCGCCGGTGGCGGCGCGGGTGGTGACGCGGTGGCGGCGGCGCGGCGTGATGCTGAAGTCGGACCTGATCCGGACGGGCATGGCGCTGGCGCTCCCGCTCGCGCCGTTTCTGTGGTGGGTGTACTTCTGGGCGTTCCTGATCGAGGTCGTGGGGCTGGTGTTCCTGCCCGCCCGGGACGCGGCCATCCCCTTCCTGATCGAGGACGACGAGGACGAGCACGACACCGCGACGCTGGAGATGGCCAACGGCATCACGATGGCGACGTCCTACGGGATGATCCCGATCGGCGCGGGCGCGTTCGGCCTGCTGCTGTGGCTGTCGGGCATGGCCGGCTGGGAGGGCCACTGGCGGTACGTCGTCGTCTTCTGGCTGGACGCGGTCACGTACCTGATCTCCTACTTCGCCATCCGCTCGATCCCCGACCTCGGCCCCGGGCCGGTCGAGAAGCGGCGGATGGAGCACACCGAGCGCGAGTCGCAGGGCGGCTTCTTCAAGGCGCTCAAGCTCCCGGTGGTGCGCGGGGTCCTGCCGGGGGTCGCGGTCGTCGCGCTGGGCCTGGGCGCGCTGTTCTCGCTGGGCGTGGTGTTCGTGAAGAACGTCCTGGACGCGGGCGCGGTCGGGTTCGGTGTGCTGGTGGTGCTGTTCGGGGTGGGCGCCCTCGCCGGCCTGCTGGTGATCCACCGCAAGGCGGGCGACCTGATGACGCAGATCAAGCTGGGCACGGCCGCGCAGGGCATCGTGATCGCGCTGATGGGCGGGCTGGGGTCGATCACGTGGTCGTTCATCGGCGCCGTCATCTTCGGCGCCGCCGCGACGAGCGCGCTGGTCGGCGGCATCACCTACCTCCAGGAGTCGCTGAGCGGGGTGGAGCGCAACCTGGCGCTGACCGCGTTCCACGCGGTGCTGCGGTTCGGGCTGGCGCTCGCGGCGCTGCTGTCGGGCGCCGCCGCCGACCTGCTGAAGGAGGCCGGCGCGGCGCCGCTCGGCCTGGCGCCCGGCCAGTTCGTGCTGGGGGCGTCCGGCCTGGTGGTGCTGGCGGGCACCTTCCTGATCCGCGCGCCCGCCACCGCGCGGACGTCGAGCTGAAGGGCCGGCCCTTCCGCAACACCGAGGAGGGCCGGCCCTCAACCTGACGCGGGGACGGCGGCGGCCTCGGCGGCGGGCCGGACGTGCACCTCCGCGCCCGGCTCCGCCGCCAGCCTCCGGGCGGCGTCCCTGGTCAGCTGCGCCCAGGAGACGTCCTCCCCGCCCGGGCCGCCCGGCCCGCGCACCCGGAACTCGACCCGCACCTCGAACCCGAGCCGCACCACGCGGGTGACCACGGCCGGGACCGTACCGGGCCCCGGCTCGGCGGCGACCTCGACGTCGTGGGGCCGCAGCAGCCGGCCGCCGATCTCGGTGACCGGCCCGAGGAAGCGCATCACGAACGGGCTGGCCGGGTTGTCGTAGATCTCGTCGGGCGGCCCGGCCTGCTGGACGGCGCCGTCGGCGAGCACCACGATCGAGTCGGCGACCTCGATCGCCTCCTCCTGGTCGTGGGTGACGAACACGGTGGTGACGTGCACCTCGTCGTGCAGGCGGCGCAGCCAGGCCCGCAGCTCCTTGCGGACCTGGGCGTCGAGCGCGCCGAACGGCTCGTCCAGCAGCAGCACCTCGGGGTCGACGGCGAGGGCCCGGGCGAGGGCCATCCGCTGCCGCTGCCCGCCCGACAACTGGGCCGGGTACCGCCCGGCGAACCGGTCGAGGTGGACGAGGTCGAGCAGCTCCCCGACCCGCCGCCGGATCTCGTCCTTGGGCCGCTTGCGGATCTTCAGGCCGAACGCGACGTTGTCGAACACCGTCAGGTGCTTGAACGCGGCGTAGTGCTGGAACACGAACCCGACGCCGCGGCGCTGCGGCGGCGTCGACGTCGCGTCCCGGCCGGAGATCAGCACCCGCCCCGAGTCGGGCGTCTCCAGGCCCGCGATGACGCGGAGCAGGGTCGACTTGCCGCCGCCGCTCGGGCCGAGCAGCGCGGTCAGCGAACCGGACGCGATGCCGACCGAGACGTCGCGCAGCACCGGCGCGTCCCCGAACGACTTGCTCACATCGCGGATCTCGATCGCCATCAGGTGCCGTCCTTGGGTCGCAATAGCCGGGTCGCCAGCAGGCTGGCGACCGCGATCGCCGCCAGCGCGAGCGCGGCGGCGTACGAGGCGTGCACGTCGAAGTTCTCGAAGCGCTCCTCGACGAACAGGGTCAGAGTCTGGGTGTGGTCGACCGTCCGGCCGGACACCACGGCCACCGCGCCGTACTCGCCGAGCGCGCGGGCCAGCGAGAGGACGATGCCGTAGCCGAGGGCGGCGCGGATGCCCGGCAGGGTGATGCGGCGGAACGTCTGCCATCCGCCGGCGCCGAGCGTCCGTGCGGCCTGCTCCTGCTCGTCGCCGAGCTCCTCCAGGACGGGCACGACGGCCCGCACCACCAGCGGCAGGCAGACGAACACCGTGGCCAGCACCATCCCCGGCGTGGAGAAGATGATCTGGATGCCGCGGCCCTCCAGCCAGCCGCCCACCGGGGTGAACGCGCCGTACACCAGGACCAGCGCGAGCCCGACCACCACCGGGGAGACCGACAGCGGCAGGTCGATCAGCGCGCCGAGCAGCCGCCTGCCCGGGAAGCGGTGCCGGACGAGCAGCAGCGCGGCCAGCACCCCGAACAGCGTGTTCGCGACGATGGCCCACCCGGCGACCACGGCCGTGACCTGGAAGGCGTGCAGGGCCGAGTGGGTGGTGAGCGCGTCGACGAACGCGCCGAAGCCGGCGTCGAACGTCCGCCAGGCGATCAGCCCGACCGGCACGATCAGCAGCAGGGCCAGGTAGGCCAGCACGATCAGGCGCAGCGCGTACTTAGCCATGGCGGGCCCCCCAGCGGCGGACGAGGTCGATCCCGAGCAGGAACACCAGCGACAGCACCAGCAGCGCGGTCGAGGTCGCCGCCGCGGCGGCGGTGTTGTCGCTCTCGATCTGGCCGAAGATGTGCACGGCGGCGACCTGCGTCTTGAAGGGGACGTTCCCGGAGATCAGCACCGTCGACCCGAACTCGGAGACGGCGCGGGTGAAGGCCAGCGCCGTCCCGGTCAGCATCGCCGGGACCAGGTTCGGCAGGATGATCCGCCGGAAGACCGTCCAGTCGCCGGCGCCGAGCGAGGCCGCGGCCTGCTCCATCTCCCGGTCCAGCTCCAGCAGCACCGGCTGGACGGTCCGCACCACGAACGGCAGCGTCACGAACAGCAGCGCCACGACGACTCCCGCGCGGGTGTAGGCGAGCGAGACGCCGAGCGGGCTGTCGGTCCCGTACAGGGTCAGCAGGACGAGGCCCGCGACGATGGTCGGCAGCGCGAACGGCAGGTCGATCAGCAGGTCGACCAGGCTCTTGCCGGGGAAGGAGTCGCGGACGAGCACCCAGGCGATCAGCGTGCCCATGACCAGGTTGATCAACGCCACCACCAGCGAGGCGGCGACGGTCAGCTTCAGCGCTGCCCACGCGTCCGGGGTGGTGATCGCGTCCCAGAACGCGGCGGGGCCCTGCGAGGTCCCCTTCCACAGCACGGCGCCGAGCGGGATCAGCACCACCGCGCTCAGGAAGATCGTCGCCGTGCCCACGCCGACCGCCGTGCCGCCCCAGGAGGGCGGGGTGATCCGGCGGCCGGGCGCGGCAGCGGCCTTCTCGGTCGTCGTGGTCAAGGACCTAGCCCTCCACCGTGACGCCGACGGCCTTCTCGACATCGGCCATGATGCCGCCCTTCGGGTCGAAGAACTCCTTCTTCACCTTCGGCCAGCCGCCGAGGTCGGCGATCGTGAAGAGCCCGGCCGGGGCGGGGAACTCCTCCGCGCCGGGGACGCCGTCCGCGACGGGGCGGTACCCGTTCTCGACGAAGATCTCCTGCGCCTTCCTGCCGTGCAGGAACTTCAGGAACGCCCGCGCCTCCGCCGGGTGCGCGCTCTTCCTCGTCACCGCGACCGGGTTCTCGATCAGGATGGTCGAGTCGGGCACGGTGTAGTCGAGCGGCTGGTCGTTCTGCCGCGCGAAGATCGCCTCGTTCTCGTAGGCGAGCAGCACGTCCCCCTTGCCGCCCGCGAAGGTCTGCAGCGACTTGCGGGCGCTGGAGTCCTGCACGGGGACGTTCTTGAACAGCGCGTGCAGGTAGGCGGTACCGGCGGCCCTGTCGGCACCCTTGGCCGCCTTGGCGCCGTACCCCGCCATGATGTTCCACTGCGCCCCGCCCGAGGTGAACGGGTTCGGGGTGATGACCTGGACGCCCGGCTTGACCAGGTCGTCCCAGGACCTGATGTTCTTCGGGTTTCCCTTCCGGGTGGCCAGCACGACGACCGAGTCGGTGACCATCCCCTTCTCCGGCCCGCTGTTCCAGTCGGCGCCGACCAGGCCGGCGTCCACCAGCCGGGTCATGTCGGGCTCCAGGGAGAACGCGACGATGTCGGCCTTGAGGCCGGACGCCACCGCCCGGCTCTGCTCACCGGACGCGCCGAACGACTTGGTGAACGTGACGCCCTTGCCCTCCGGCGTCCTCTGGTACTCCTTGATGATCGCCTCGTAGGCGGCCTGGGGCGTGGAGTAGGCCACCAGCGAGAGCCGCACCTTCCCGCCCGCGTCCGCCGACCCCCCGCAGGCGGCCGCCCCCAGGGCGACGGCGGCCAGCCCCAGTACGACCCCTGTCCCGCGCACGCGCATCATCACTACCCACCTTTTCCTACATGTTTGGTGGGATAAGCATGTTATATCGGGACGCCGCCGTCAAGACGTACCGATGCGCCGAGAAACCCCGACAGAGGATGTCAGGGTTCGAAGGGACCATGGATTCACCGGTCGACGCCGACAGCGGGCGTGGACCGAGCCCCATAGACGGACGAGGAGCCTCCATGCGCGAAACACCAGAAGATCTCGAAGAGCTGCAGGCCCTGCTGGACGCCTCCCTGTCCCGCGCCTCCTCGCATCTCCGCTCGATCATCAGCACCGAGCGGACACTGACAGCGGAGCAGCTCACCGGGGTGCTCACCGGCATGTGCACCCTGGCCCTGTCCACCGTGACGGCGAAGGGCGAACCGCGGATCAGCGGCGTGGACGGGCACTTCCTGCACGGCAAGTGGCACTTCGGTACGGCGCGCGACGCCGTGAAGGCCCGCCACCTGGCCGCCCGCCCGGCCGTCAGCGCCGCGCACATGCGCGGTGAGGAGCTGGGCGTGTTCACGCACGGCACGGCGGAGATCCTCAATCCGCAGCACGGCGAGCCGGCCGCCGACTGGCCGGATCTACTCGCCTACTTCAAGGACTTCTACGGCGCCGACGCCTTCGACTGGGACAACGACGTGGTCTACTACCGGCTGCATCCGCACTGGATGAGCGTCTACGCGTCCGACATCGGCAAGCTCACCGCGGAGGCCCGTGCCGGGCTGGATCGCTCCTGATCCACGGCACCATCGACGCGGCCAGGGCCCGGGAAGGGGCGACTCCCCGGGCCCTGCCGCCGTCAGAGCTTGGGCAGCATGCACATGGCGTCGAGGCCGAGGACGTGGTTGAGCCGGCCGAACGCCAGCCAGGAGCCGATGCACATGCTCAGCTCCACGATCTCGGCCTGGGTGTAGTGGGCCGTCATCCGGTCCCAGAACTCCTCGTCCAGGCCGTGGTGGTCGAGGGCGTACCGCTCGGCGTACTCGGCGGCGAGGCGGGTGCGGTCGTCGAAGCGGTCGGTGGTGCGCCACTCGGCGACCGCGCCGGCGAACTCCTCCTCGACCTTCTCGCCGTCGCGGTCCGTCCGCCAGTCGAGGCAGAACAGGCACCCGTTGATCTGCGCGATGCGCAGGCGGGCCGCCTCGAACTCGCGGAGCCCGAGCGTCGTGTGCGCGTACACGGCGAGCGACAGGTTGGACGCGGCGGGGCCGATGCCCGGCACCATCTCGCCCCACGCGTACTGGATCGGGTCCTTGCCCTCGGGGATGTCGAGGTTCATCGGGCGTTCCTCCCGAGCTTGCCCACGGCGGGACGCAGCGGGACGTCGAGCGCGTCGTAGAGTCCGGGGCCGGCGTCCACGAGCCAGTCGATGGCGCCGACGAGGCGCCCGACCGCGGTGGCGTTGCCGCCCGCCGCGCGGTTGCCGTGCTCGTCGGTGGCCTCGACCGTGACCTCGATGCGCGGGTCGCCCTCGATGATGACGCGGTGGGCGCCGTCGCCGTCCGGCGGCGCCGGCCAGTCGGGCGCGCAGGATGCGTGGATGCGGGTGACGTGCTCGACCACGATGCGGGGCTCGCCCCCGACGATGCCCTGCACCTCGAACCGCACCGCACCCTGGGTACCCTTGTCGAAGTCGCCCATGGACGCGGTGGTGATGGTCTCCTCCAGCGGCCGCCGCTCCACGGTCTCGCGGACCTCGTCCAACTCGACGCCGAGCGCCCGTGCCATCAGCCGGACCTGCCCGCCCCACACCATGGTCGGGACGGTCGCCGCGAGCATCGGCGGCTCGTAGTCCATGGGCTGACCCATGCCGACCAGGTAGCGGACGGAGTCGGGCTGGTCGTAGGTGGTGTAGTCGAAGATCTCCTGGCAGCGGACGACGTCGACGACGCCGCCGAGCCCGCTGATCATCAGCGGCAGGACGTCGTTGCCCCAGCCCGGGTCGACGCCGGAGACGAACAGCGAGCCGCCGCCCTCGGCGACGGCGTCCAGCACCGCCTCCCGCATCTCGGGCGGGGCGTTGCGCTGGTCGTAGAGCGCGTACAGCGCGGGCGTCACGACCACGGCCCCGGCCCGGATCGCCCGCAGGATGTCGGCGAGGGCGTCGTCCGGGCGGATGTCGCCGGACGCCGCGTAGACCACCGCCTGCGGGCCGGTGCCGAGGACGGCGCCGATGTCGGTGGTCGCGGCGACGCCGAGGCCGCGGCCGAGGCCCGCGAGATCGCCCGCGTCCCGTCCGGCCTTGCCCTCGTCGTGGACGATCACGCCGGTCAGTTCGAGTGCCGGATGGGCGTCGACGGCACGCAGGGCCAGCCGGCCCACGTTGCCCGTGCCCCAGACGATCACGGAGATCATGCGCGGAATGTAACAAAGCCCGGCCGGAAAGCCAAGCAAGCACTTGGTTAACAGCCCGTGACCTGGCAACACTCGTGCGTAATGGTTCGTAAGTTACTTTTGCGTAGCTAGTGACTTCCCTCGCCCGCCGATATAGAACCTGTTCCAGTCTCAGCGAGAGTGAGGGAGGTCACATGACCGACTCCGCCATGCCCATGGGGAGACCCGGCGGCATGTCACGTCGCGGTTTCATTGTTGGAACCGGTTCCATTCTGGGTCTCGGGCTGCTGGGCGGCACCGCCGCGTCCACCGCCCGGGCGGCCGGCCCGATCGGCGACGGGGCGCACGTCCCGGCCCTGATCATCGGCACCGGCTACGGCGGCTCCGTCGCCGCGCTCCGGCTCGCCCAGGCCGGCGTCGACGTGCACATGATCGAGATGGGCCAGGCGTGGGACACGCCCGGCTCGGACGGCAAGATCTTCGCCAACACCCGGTCGCCCGACTACCGGTCCTTCTGGCTGCGGACCCGGACCAAGCAGCCGCTCAGCAACTTCCTCGGTTTCCCGATCGACAAGGACGTCCCCCGCTACACCGGGATCCTGGACGCCGAGGACTTCGCCGGCATCACCGTCTACCAGGGGCGCGGCGTCGGCGGCGGCTCGCTCGTCAACGGCGGCATGGCGGTCACGCCGAAGCGCTCGCGGTTCAGCGGCGTCCTCCCGTCGGTGAACGCCGACGAGATGTACAACAAGTACTACCCGCGCGCCAACGCCGGCCTCGGCGTCAACGAGATCGACCGGGCCTGGTTCGACTCGACCGACTGCTACCAGTACGCGCGGGTCGGGCGGAAGCAGGCGGGGCGCTCCGGGTTCGAGTGGGTGTACGTCCCGAACGTCTACGACTTCGACTACATGGAGCGGGAGGCGGCCAACACGGTGCCGCGGTCGGCGCTTGCGGCGGAGATCCTCTACGGCAACAACTACGGCAAGAAGTCGCTGCAGCAGACCTACCTCGCGCAGGCCAAGGCGACCGGCAAGGTGTCGATTTCACCGCTGCACAGGGTCACGTCGGTGACGCCCGCGTCCGGCGGCGGCTACACGGTCTCGATCGAGACGCTCAACACCTCCGGCGACGTGACCGGGACGAAGACCGTGCGGGCCGACCGGGTGTTCTTCGCGGCCGGCAGCGTCGGCACCAGCAAGCTGCTGGTCAAGCTGAAGTCGACCGGCGCCCTGCCGAACCTGAACGGCGAGGTCGGCAAGGGCTGGGGCGACAACGGCAACGTCATGTGCGGCCGCGCCAACCACATCTGGGACCCGACCGGCAGCCTCCAGTCGTCCATCCCGACCGGCGGCATCGACAACTGGGACGCCGGCGGGGCGTTCGCCGAGGTCGCGCCGCTGCCCACCGGGATCGAGACGTGGGCCTCGTTCTACCTGTCGATCACCAACACCCCGCACCGGGCCGAGTTCTCCTGGAACGCCGCGGCGGGCCGGGTCGACCTGAACTGGCAGACGGCCTGGAAGCAGACCAGCATCGACATGGCCAAGTCGATCTTCGACAAGATCAACAGCAAGGAGGGGACGATCTACCGGACCGACCTCTTCGGCGCCTACAAGATCTGGGGCGACCACCTCACCTACCACCCGCTCGGCGGCGCGGTCCTGAACAAGGCCACCGACAACTACGGCCGGCTGCGCGGCTACTCCGGCCTCTACGCCATCGACGGCTCGCTCATCCCCGGCAACACCAGCGTCAACCCGTTCGTGACGATCACCGCACTCGCCGAACGCAACATCGAGAACATCATCGACACCGACCTGTAGCGGCGCGCTGACGGTATCCGGCCACGGGCGCGTGTGGCCGGACTCTCATCCCGTCCGGGCTCATGACGGGCACGGGTCGAACAGCCGCCGCGTCCCCGTCCCGGCCGCGTAGGCCGCCGGGTCGCTGAACCGGCACCCGTAGTCGGCACGCGCCACCACCCGCGGCCGCGTCGTCACGTCGCCCGCCGGGCGCCTGCCGGTGTCGATCCAGCGCACCAGGTCGTCCCAGGCCGTCCCCGCCTCGGCGGCGGAGAACTCGCAGTGCTGCGCGGTCCGGATCGCCCGCTGGACGAGCAGCCGCGACCGGTGGTTCCGCGCCACCTCGGACGCGTAGACCTGCTCCATCGAGAACGGGACGAACATGTCCCCCAGCCCGTGCAGGCTGAGCACCGGCACGTGCGGCCGCCCGTTGATGCGCGGCACCTGCGACAGCCGGTTCGACAGCCGCGCCGGCAGGTTCTCGGCCGGCACCCGCTGGACGGTCCCGTTGACGTCCACCGGCTCGTTCGGCCGGTAGCGGGTGAACAGGTTCGTGGCGAGCTGCCCCGGTTCCTCCGCCAGCGTCGCGCCCGGCGTGGATGGGGTGGCCAGGGTGAACGGGAAGTCCTTCCAGAGCGCGAACGACTGCACGGCGCCGGGACGCGTCCCGCCCGTCCGGTCGATGACGATCGACCGGAACTGCTTGCCGCGCGCGTTGGCCGTGTCCGGTCCGCCGGGCCGCAGCGCGGTCAGGCCGAGCGCGGCCTCGATCTTGGGGACGGTCACGGTCGCGTACTGGTCCGTCACCGGGTACTCGCGGACGCCGGCAAGGTCCTGGGCGACCACGTTGTAGTCGAGGAAGAAGTCGAACAGTTCGTCGTCGCCGAGCACCCCGCACATCGGCAGCGCGCCGTCGTAGTAGCCGGGGAACTGCTCGAGCGAGCGCCCGATGATGTGACCGCCCATCGACACGCCGACGATGATGCGCTGCCTGGGCCGTCCCGCCTTGGCGGCGAACAGTTCGGCGAGGTCGCGCGTGCTCAGCACCCCGGCCCGGACGTCGTAGCCGTTGTCGTAGTAGGACGACGCCGCCCAGGCGTAGCCCTGGTCGAGCAGGCGCTGCCGCAGCCCGAACGGCGGCGGCCCGACCGTCAGTACGAACCCCTGCCCGGCGTAGCCGTGCGCGTAGAGGGCGAGCTTGCCGTTCCAGTGCGGCGGCACCTCGATGTCGTACGCCGCGTGGTGGTGGACGCCCTGCAGCACCCGCGACGCCTCCCCGCGCACCTGGACGGGCGCGAGCACCGGATTGTCGATCGTGTATCCGGGTAGCGGCTGGTCATCGGGGGTTTGGCCGGCCTGGGCCGGGCCTGCGGGGACCAGCGCGGCCAGGACGGCCGCGGCGAGGACGGTGAGGGCTCGGATGCGCATGGTG
Source organism: Actinomadura bangladeshensis (assembly GCF_004348335.1). GTDB lineage: Bacteria > Actinomycetota > Actinomycetes > Streptosporangiales > Streptosporangiaceae > Spirillospora > Spirillospora bangladeshensis. Next base: position 36,848 of record NZ_SMJW01000003.1, read on the forward strand.
CTCCTCTGGCCGGCGCGCACTGCCTACCGGCGCATTACATACCGTCCGGTCGGTTTGTGGAATGCCGGAGACCGGATCCGGTCTCGCCCGGCCGGCCGCGGGGCGCCCGGTTGCGCCGGACGCCGCCGGGTAGGTGCGGGTCCGGACGAATCAGCCGGGGGAGATCGTGGATTCCGATGAGCATTCTCGGCATGGCCATCGCGGTGGTGGCCGCGGGCTTCATCGGTCTCGGCTTCGTGGCCCAGCAGCACGCCGCGTTCCGGGAGCCGCTGGAGGAGATCCTGCATCCGCGGCTGCTGCTGGACCTGCTGCGCAGCCGGCTGTGGCTGACCGGCATCGCCTCGATGATCACCGGTCAGATCATCTTCGCGTTCGCGCTGAACATGGCCGACGTCGCCGAGGTCACGCCGGTGCTCACCGTCAACCTCATCTTCGCGCTGTTCGCCGCGCACGTGATCTACCGGGAGCGGCTCGGCCGCAACGAGTGGCTCGGGGCGCTGCTGCTGACCGGCGGCGTCGCGCTGTTCCTCGGGATCGGGGTGCCGCACGGCGGCTCCCTGCCCGGCGTGCACTCGCCGCGCTGGCTCGCGGGCGGGGCCGTGCTCGCCCTCGTCGTGCTGTGCGCGGCCGGCGGCCTGCACCGGGACCTGCGCGTCCGCGCCATGCTGCTGGCATGCGGCGCCGGGCTGCTCTACGGGCTCCAGGACACCCTGACCCGCAGCGTCCTGCTGGTCTCCGACGAGGGCTTGTCCCGCACCCTCGTCACCTGGCAGCCGTACGGAGTGGTCCTCATCGGGGCGCTCGGGCTGCTGTTCGCGCAGAGCGCCTTCGACGCGGCGCCGCTGCGGATCTCGCTGCCCGCCACCACCGCGGCCGAGCCGCTCACCGGCATCGCGCTCAGCATCGTGATCTTCGGGGAGCGGGTGCGGCTGGAGGTCTCCGACCTCGCCCTGGAGACACTCGGGCTCGCCGCGATGGTCGGCGGCATCATCGTCCTCGGCCGGTCGCCCTACCTCGGCAAACCCGGCGAGCGCGCGGCCGCGCCGCCTGACGGCGTGGAGGCCCGGTGATCCCCGTCGTGCTCGCGCTGCTCGCCGGCGCCTCCAACGCGCTCGCGTCCGTGCTGCAGCGGCGGGTGGCCAAGGCCGCGCCCGACTCGGACGCCTTCAAGCCCGCGCTCATCCTGGACCTGCTGCGCAGCCCGCTGTGGCTCGGCGGCATCGGCGCGCTCATCGCCGCCTTCGTGCTGCAGGCGGCGGCGCTGTCGATGGCGGGGCTGTCGCTCGTCCAGCCGCTGCTCGCCGTCGAGCTGCCGTTCACGATGATCCTCATCGCGCTGCTGCCGCCGCGCGGGCTGGACCGGGTGCCGTGGACCGCCGTCATCCTGCTCAGCGCCGGGCTGGCCGTGCTGCTGGCCGCCCTCTCGCCGGACGAGGGCTACCACGTGCCGACCACCGCCGCGTGGATCATCGCGGCGGTCGGCACGGTCGGCTGCGTCGCCGGCCTCATCGCGCTCGCCTGGGTCGTCCCCGGGCCCGTCCGCGCCATCCTGCTGGGCATCTCCACGTCGGTCGGGTTCGCGCTGACGGCCGCGTTCATGAACACCGCGACGCGCCAGTTCGAGCGCGGCGTCACCATCGCCTTCACGTCCTGGCAGATCTACGCGATGGCCCTCGCGGGCCTCGCCAGCCTCTTCCTGCTGCAGAACGCGCTGCAGAGCGGCAGCCTCGTCGCCGTGCAGCCCGCCCTGACCATCTCCGACCCCGTCGCCAGCATCATCCTCGGGGTCTACCTGTTCGGCGAGGACGTCCAGGGCGGGCCGTGGGTCGTCCTGGAGGTCGCCGGCATGGGGCTGATCCTCCTCGGCAGCATCGGCATCGCCCGATCCCCGCTGCTGCACGAGGAGCACGACGTCAGCCGAGCGCGGCCCGGATGACCCGCTCGGCGGGGACGGCGTCGAACAGCGCGGCGGCCCGGCGGGCCCGCGCCGCCCGCACCGCCTCGTCCTTCAGCCGGTCCAGCGCCTCGATCAGCTCGCGTGGCGAGCGGGCGTAGCAGCTCAGCCCGTCGCGGGCCATCGCCGCGGCGCCGTCGCGGCCGTGCCCGGCGATCGGCCGGTAGGAGACCACCGGCAGCCCGCACGCGAACGCCTCCCGGCAGGTCAGCCCCGCCGCGTTGTCGATCAGCGCGTAGGCGCCCGCCATCAGCTCCGCCATGTCGTCCCGCCAGCCGAGCGCGGGCCCGTAGACCCGCTCCCGCAGCCGCTCGTTCCGCCCGCACAGCACCACCGGCACGTACCGGCCGGACGCGGCGAGGCCCTGCGCCGTCTCCACGACCCGCCCGACGCCCCAGGCGCCCGCCGAGATCAGCACGATCCTGTCGTCCGGCCGCGCCCCGGCCTCCTCCCGCAGCCGGTCGCTCGCGCCGCGCGCCCGGCGGAACTCGCGCCGCACCACGGGCGCGTACACGCCGGCGTGGCGGCCCGTCCGCTCCATCACCGTCCGCGCGGCCTGCTCGTCGGGGCACAGGTAGCGGTCGTTGCCCGCGTGCAGCCACATCCGGTGGACGGCGAAGTCGGTGACCAGCACCAGCGACGGCACGGTGAGCCGCCCCGAGTCGCGCAGCCGCCCGGCCGCCTGCGCCGCGAGGTGGAACGTCGACACGACCGCGTCGGGCGGCAGCTCCCGGATCCGCGCGTCCAGCCTCCGCGCGATCAGCGCGGTGAGCGGCGACGAGGGCGGCGGGCGGCGGGACACGAAGAACGCCCGGTAGATCCCCTCGTACAGCCAGGGCGCGGACCGGACCATCGCCTCGTACATCCTCCGCAGCCCGTGCCCGAGCCGCATCGGCACGAGGTCGAGCACGTCCAGCACGGACGCCTCGACGTCCTTCGGCGCCATCCGCCGCGCCAGCTCGTCGGCGACCGCGTCATGCCCGGCGCCCATGCCCGCTGTCAGAATTAAGAGTCGTTTGCCCATGTGTTGAGATCCCCCCGGTGAAAATGTCTTCATGTCCCGCCGCGTGCCCGCCGCCCTGACCGCCGCCCTGCTGGGTCACGCCCTGCCCGCGGCGACCTGGCTGTCCCCGGTCCGCCGGCTGACGCCCCGCATCGCCGGCCGCGGCGGCCCCCGCCACGTGGCGCTCACCCTCGACGACGGCCCCGACCCCTCGTCCACGCCCCTCTTCCTGGACGAACTGGCCCGCCTCGACTGCCGCGCGACGTTCTTCGTCCTCGGCACGATGCTGCGGCGCACCCCGTCGCTCGGCCGCCGCATCGTCGCGGAGGGCCACGAGATCGCCGTGCACGGCTGGCACCACGACAACGCGCTGACGACGCGTCCCGGCCGGGTGACCGGCGAGATCCGGGACACGGTGCACCTCGTGCAGGACGTGTGCGGCGTGACCCCGTCCTGGTACCGGCCGCCGTACGGGGCTCTGAGCACCGAGGCGTGGGTGGCGGCCCGCCGCAACGACCTGCGGCCCATCCTTTGGACGGCGTGGGGGAAGGATTGGACGTCCTCCTCCACCCCGTCCTCCGTGCTGGAGACCCTGGCACCGGGCCTCAAGGGCGGCGCGACGCTCCTCCTGCACGACAGCGACGTCACTTCGGCACCCGGCGCCTGGAAGTCCACCCTGGGCGCCCTACCCGAGGTCGTACGGCGGTGCCGCGCGGCCGACCTGACCGTCGGCCCCCTGCGCGACCACGGAGTGCACCCGTAACGACCGCTGTCACACGGCTACTACTCCCCCGGCATCCGTCCTCTATGTGGCGCGACCAGCCGTTTCTGCATCCCTGTCAGTGCGAGGCACCACCGAGCCGCTTCGTCATGAAGACGCTGTTCGGGTCGGGGCGGTAGTCGGCGAAGGGTGCGCAATACTCGAACCCGAACTTCTCGTAGAGCCGCCGCGCCGGGAGGAAGAAGTCGTCGGACCCCGTCTCCAGGCTCAGCCGGGCGAACCCCATCCGCTCGGCCTCGGTGATGACGTGCCCGAGCAGCCTCGACGCGATACCGCTCCGCTTGCGCGCCGGAGACGTGCGCATCGACTTCAACTCGCCGTGGGCGGCGTCCAGCCTCTTGATCGCCCCGCAGCCCACGACGACCTCCCCGTCCATCACCGTCCAGAACGTGACGTCCGGGCTCCGCAGCGCGTCGAGGTCGAGCGCATGCTTGCTCTCCAGCGGCGTAACAGAACGCATCTGCCGGACGTGCTCAGCCAGGAACTCCGCGATCTCCGCCCCGGACAGGTCGTCAACGACGATTCTCATCTCACTCACCCACGCCATTCTCCGCTGACGGCAGATCGTCGATCTCGATCGGACGCGTTCAGGGTGACCGCCGTCCGCATCCGGTCAGGACGGGGGACCGATGGCGGCCGCGGCGGCGCCTACCGAGGGCGTCCAGTTATTGGCGCTCTGTAAATCAGTACTGATCACGAGCCGGCCACTACACGAGCAGTCATGGACCGATACATCGCCCACTTGACCGGCGACCCACTTTGCCAAAGTTTTGCTTATTGACTGCACATTGACACTGCACTGACGAGTTGCCATAGTTCACTCGGCTAAGTGATCGAGGAGGTGATGCGCAGGAGAGGCCCAGTCCATAGATACGCGCGTTGCGATCTAATGGTGAAGCCCTGGAGAGCCAGTGCAAGTCTCCAGGGCACCGTCAATTCACCATCGCAGCGGCGCGACGTTGCCACCAGCTCCCCTCTTCAATGCTGGCGTGCTCCGGCGCGTCCCAGAAGGAGAGAAAATGCAGACAGCGAAACTGCGCAGGAGTCACCTGGCGAGCGCCTTAGCGATCGCCACTTCGGTCACCGTGCTCGCCGGGGCCGCACCCGCCATCGCGAGCCCCGACCAGGCGGCCCGGCCTGCCACCGTCCAGACCGCCCGGTTCTCGGGAGAGGACCTGTTCCGGGGACTGTTCTTCGGACAGGGCCCGGTCGCGACGACGTTCCCGGACATCACGCACCAGCAGCAGGCGCGGGTGCGCACGGACGTCGTGAACGAGCTCGTGAGCCTCATGAGCGAGAGCGACCCGGCGTTCTTCTCCCGGTTCGCCGCTGACATCCGCAGTGGTGACCGGTACCGGATCCGCTCGGCGCTCTTCACCGCGCACGACCTTGCGGACAGCAGCGCCCGCGCGGCGGCCGGCCGCACGGCCACGGCCGGCTCCACCACGGCGAAGGGCCCCTGCGGCTGGACGGCCTGCGCCGACGTCGTGGCCGCGGCCGAGGTCGCGATCGTCGTCATCGCCGCCGCGGTCGCGGTGGTGGAGGTGGCGGTCCAGACGCCCGACAGCGCGTTCCAGGAGGGCGCGTCGAGCGGAAGCCAGCCGCTGGCGCTGGACATCTGGGTCAACGCGATCGCCAAGGACCTGCGCGCCTGACCCGCCGGTCCATCACACCCCGCGCCCAGGTGGAGGGGCCGGCCCCCGCCCGGCTCCTCTGCCGAAGGTCCTCTTCCGCTGGAGACGAACCATGTCCGACACTCCCGCAGACTCCTCGCGAAGCCTTCGCCTCGCCGGCCTGTTCGGATTGGCGGTCGCGCTGTTCTGGGTGGTCATCGGCGCCTACTCCGTGAAGTCGGCCCTCCCGCCGACCGCGCTTTCGCTGCCCCATGAAAAAGAAATGAAGTTATCCGCGCTCCAGACTGTGCCGCAGGGGTGGGCGTTCTTCACCATATCTCCGCGCAGGCCCGTCTACTTCGCGTACCAGCACACTGCGCGAGGCTGGGAGAGTGCACTGCTCAGCCCGCACTCCCGCCCGCGCAACGCGTTCGGGCTCGACCGGCTTTCCCGCGCGCAAGCGGCGGAACTGGGAGTTCTGCAATACCAACTGCAGGACAAAGACTGGTACGCGTGCAATGGCCGCCCAATCGACGCCTGTCTTGCCGCCGCGCCGGTCCCGCGCACCATTCACAACGCTCAACCGCACCCGGTGACCTGTGGGGACGCCGCCCTGGCCGAGCAGGAGCCCGTCCCCTGGGCGTGGAGCCGCGACACCCATCAGCACTGGCATGTGCTCAAGGTGGCCAGGGTGATGATCAGATGCTGACGCGAGCAGGACGGTTCGCCCTCGCCCATTCCGCGGCCGTGCCGTGGACGAACGTGTACGGCGTCGCTCGGACGAGTCTGGCGTTGGGCCTGGCTGCCACGCTCATCTTCTCCGACACCGGCAGCGTCTTCTTTCCCACGGTCGAGATCCCCCAGCGGATCCTGTGCTCCGGCGCCGCCCGAGCCGGCCTCTTCTGCGTCGCCGGCGCCGGTCACCTGGAACTCGCACGCTGGGCGGGAGTCGCGATCCTGCTCGTCACCGCCACCGGCATCTGGCCGCGCGTGACCGCGGTGCCGTTCGCCTGGGTGGCGTTCAGCTTCGCCGCGACATCGCGGATCCCCGACGGCGGCGACCAGATCACCGAACTGCTGAGTCTGATGCTGATCCCCGTCTCTCTGACGGACGCGCGGCGGACCCACTGGGACCCTCCCCCCGCCCCGGAGTCCACGGCGTCTTGGGCGAGGATTCTGGCCTGGTCCGCGCTCTTCGTGATCCGGTTGCAGATCGCCGGGGTCTACTTCCAGGCGGCGGTGTCGAAACTCGGTGTACGGGAGTGGGCGGACGGCACGGCGCTCTACTACTGGATCAATGCTCCGTCCTACGGCGCGTCGGGGTGGATCCGGTCGGCCTTCGAGCCGTTCCTATGGAATCCGTGGTTCGTCGCCCTCCTCACCTGGGGTTCGCTCGCCGCCGAGTTCGCCATTTTCCTCGGCCTGTTCCTGCCGCAGAAGAAGCGCCGCTGGCTGCTGCTGGAAGGACTGCTCTTCCATCTCGGCATCGCGGTCGTGATGGGACTGGTCAGCTTCTTCTTCGCGGTCGCCGCGGGGCTGGTCCTCTTCCTCTGGCCGGTGGATCGCCCGGTGCGGTGGCCGGACCGGTTTCGCCGTCCGGTGCGCGACCGCGCGTTTGAGACCGGCGGCACCGCGGGAACCACTATCGAGCCCGCGGAGGTCACGTGACGGGAGCAGGAACGTGACGGCGATGGCCGAGCCCAGGCCCGTCATCGATCTCCGGTGTGTCTCCGCCGGATACGGCGGCCCGGTCATCGTGCGCGACGTCTCGCTGCGGCTGACGCCCGGAGTCACCGCACTCGTGGCGGGCAACGGCGCGGGCAAGACCACGTTGCTCAGGGTGTGCGCCGGGATCCTGCCGCCGGAATCCGGGGCCGTCCGCACACTGGGCGCGAATCCGTACTCGGACGCGGCGGTCCGGAGAAGGATCGGCTATCTCGCGCACCGTCCGGCGCTCTATCGGAATCTGACCGTCCGGGAGAATCTGCTCTTCTGGGGACGGCTGTACGGCCTGCGGAAAGAAGATGCTGCGAACGGAATCCGCGAAGTGGCCGCCGCCCTGGAACTCGACGAGTTGCTGCCGGTCCCGGCGAGAAGGCTGAGCCGGGGCCAGCAGCAGCGGGCGGCGATCGCGCGGGCGCTGCTGGGCGAACCCGAGCTACTGCTTCTCGACGAGCCCACGGTCGGGCTGGACCAGTACTGGCATGGCGCCTTCATCGCACTCGTACGCGACTTCGCCCGGCGCGGCGGATGCGTCCTGCTGGCCAGTCACGATCCACGCGACTTCGCCGGAGCGGATCGCGCGCTGACCATCCGGGACGGAACGCTGGGGGACCATCCGGACTACCTTCCCGGCACCGGCGACGCCGCCGTGTCCGTCGTGACCGACGGCCCCATCGCGGGGTCCATCGGCCAGTGGGAGTACCGGGTGGATCCGGACGACCCGAACCGTGCGACGGTGCGGCTGCACCACCATGCCGAGCTGATCGTGCTGACGGACAGGCTGATCAGGGACGGCCTGACGATCCTGCGGGTGGAGAACATGGCGGCCGTGCCGCCGCCGGCACGGCTGCCCGGCGCCTCCCGGGAGGGCCGGAGCGTATGAGGGAGCCCACGTCCGCGCCCGCACTGCTGCACGCCTTCCTGTGGCGGACCTGGCACGAGCTTCGCTGGCGTCTCATCGCCCCGCCGCTGGGATACGCCTTGCTGATCATGACGCTCATCGGGCTGGCCGCGAGCTACCCGGAACGGCTCAACGGCGCCGATCACATGGCGCGTCTCGGGGTGCGGAACCTCGGGGCCGGCGACCGGCACGCGGCCGTGGCCGTGGGACTCGCGTTCGGGCTCATGCCGCCACTGATCGCGACGCTGACGGCGAGCGTGGCGGCCAAGAACGTCCGGAACATCGTCGGCGCGGAGCGTGCGGCCGAAACGGTCGAGGCGATCCTGGCCGCCCCGGTGCGCCGTTCCTCGCTCCTGGCCGCGCTGCTGGGCGCCGGTCTGACCATCACGGCGGTCACCTGGGCGCTCATCACCGGTCCGGTGCTGGGAGCGGGAGCGGTGCTGCTCCTGGCCGCCGATCTGCGGCTGGCCGTTCCAGCCGGCTACCTGACCCTCGCCATCCTGACCCCGCTGCCGCTGGCCGCGCTCGGAAGCGGAGTCGTGATGGCGCTGGCGCTGCTGGTCCCGCAGGCCACCGATCTGCGGCTCGGATTGTCCGGGAACTGGCTTCCGCGCATCGGCGCATTGCCGGCGCTGCTCCTCTTCCTCATCGTCGCGTGGTTCCCGGACATCGATATCGCGCTCGCGTTCGCCTGCTCCGCGGCCGTGGCCGGTACCGCCGCGCTCGTGAGCTTCGGCTGGCTCGCCTGGAAATTCAACCCGACCATTCTGCTGGAAAAGTGAAGAAACGATACGGAGGAGTGTGCGACACATGCCCTACTGGCGGATAGCTCAGTGCGCGGATGGACATCTCTTCGAGACGCCGTTCGTTCCTGGGGTCTCCTTGAAAGCCCTGCGACTGGGCGGCGGACGGCTGCAGCGATGCCCGGTGGGCAAGCACTGGACGACGGTACGCATGGTCGACCAGGCCTCGGTCACCGCCGAGCAGCAGGAAGAGGCGCGGCGGCACCGGACCACGCCCATCCCCTGAGACCACAGAGCGAGAGGAGCGAACATGCGCTGGATCAGCGCCCTGGTTCTGGCCGCGGCGTTCGTCTCAGCCGGCCTGACGGGCACGGCATCGGCCTCCTCGGCCGCGTCGAAGTCCGCTTGGGCTCCGCCGCCCGGATACACCTTCGAAGCGTCGTACCTCGGCGGGCAGGACGCCTGCGACCAGGTCGGCCGATCCGGAACCTCCGACGGCCGCTGGAGCGACTACGTCTGCCACGAGGAAATGCGCAAACTCGCTGACCTATGGCTCCTGTTCGGCGACCTCTATGTAAAGCAATGAGCCCCACCGACCACATCGGTGTTGAGCCCTGGAGTCGTCCCCCGCCGCTCAAGGTCGGTTACGGGAGCCAGAGGTCGGGGCCGAGTCGCTTCAACCGAGTGCGGCGGGCCGGGTAGTCGGGCATGGCTCGCCCGGGCCTCAAGGGCGGCGCGACGCTCCTCCTGCACGACAGCGATGGCGGCGCTGAGCGCAAACCTGTCGCTGCCGCGCATCTCTCATGCCCCGACCGGGCCTGTTCTCGGGCGCGTACAACGTCCGTCCGCCGCCACAGGGCGGCTATCCGAGCAGCCGCCGCAGCCGTGCCAGGTAGGCGTCCAGGTCGGCCAGCATGGTCGCGGCCTCGTCCGGCCGGTACCGCTGGACGGCGTCCCGCATCCGCGCCTCCGCATCCCCGAGCCGGTCGCGGCGCCTGCCGGCCGCGTACAGCCGCATCAGCGAGGCGAGCGCGTCGAGGTGGCGCTCCACGGCGGGCTCGTCGGACGGATCGAACGCGGCGCCGGCGACATCCTCGAACGCCGCCACGGCACCGCTGATGTCGCCCAGTTCGTCCCGGCTCTGCGCCAGGTAGTAGCGAGCGATCTGCGCGTCGTGGTCGTCCGGCCCGAAGCGCTCGGTGTAGTACCGCTCGACCTCGGAGAACAGGGCGGCGGCCTCGGTGTGGCGGCCCGCGATGAACTTGGCACTGGCGAGCCGGAACGCCATCTCGTTGGCGAGTTCGGGGTCCCCCGCACGCATGCGCGCGTCCTCGAGGAGGTCGAGCGCCTCCACGACGAGGTCCTCGCCCAGCAGGGCCTCCACGCGGGCGCCGATCTCGTCGATCTCGTGCTCGGTGAGCGCGGCGGCGGGAGGCGGCGCCGCGGCGGCCGGGGCGGCCGGGGCGCGGGCGGCTGCCCGGCGGCGGACGCGGCCGCCCAGGGGGCGGACGAACGGCAGGCACGGGTCGAGGTCGGCGATGTCGGCCGGGAACCCCTCCGGTCCGGGACGGGACGCGAACGGCAGCAGCCGCTCATAGACCTCGGCGGCGTCCGGCCGACCCTCGGGTTCTTTGGCGAGCATCGCGACAAGGAGGTCCTCGATCTCCTCCGGGACGTCCGGCCGCGTCGCCCGGATCCGCGGCGGGTCGGAGTGGACGTGGTGCCACTGGTGCGACCGTGCCCCGGACTCGGCATACGGCGGCCGTCCGGTCAGCACCTCGAACACCACGCAGGCGAGCGCGTACACGTCGGACGTGGGTCCGATCGTGTTGCCGAGCGCCTGCTCCGGCGACATGTAGGGCGGAGTGCCGACCGTCATGCCGACCTGGGTGAGGCGCGGGTTGTCGCCGGAGCCGAGCAGCGAGGCGACGCCGAAGTCCAGGACCTTCACGATCCCGCCGGGGGTCAGCATCAGGTTGGACGGCTTGACGTCCCGGTGGACGACGTCGTGCCGGTGCACCTCGTCCAGTACCGAGGCGATCTGCGCGCCGATCGCGGCGGCCCGCGCCACCGGAAACGGCTCACTCTCGTGGTCGGTCTCGTCGATGAGCGTCTGCAGTTCGCGGCCGTGCAGCAGTTGCATGGCGATGAACAGCCGCCCGTCGGAGACGCCCGCGTCGTACACGGCGGGGATGCCGAGATGCTCGATCGCGGCCGTCGTCCGGACTTCGCGCAGGAACCGCTCGCGGCGGATCTCCAGCGCCTCGGCGCGCGGCCACAGCTCGGACGGGCGCTCGTCGAGCATCATCTTCACGACGACGCGGCGCCCGCCGAGCCGCTCGTCGTAGCCCTCCCAGACCTCGCCCATGCCGCCGGCCCCGATGGGGGCGCGCAGCCGGTAGCGGCCGGCGACGACCCGCCCGCCCGCCTCGTCGGCGTCTCCCATGGCACGCACGCTACTCGGGAGAAGTGCCGCGAGTCCGGCGAATCTCGGCGGCCCGTTCGGCCGTGGCGCGGCGCTGCGCCTCCCGCCGCACCGGCCGCCGGATCATGTCGTAGGCCTGCCGCTTGGCGACCTGCTTGAAGAGCCGGTTGACCCGCTCGTCCTCGAAGTAGCGGACGAGCAGCGCGTCGTTGGACGTCGCCTGGTCGATCATGATGCGGTCGGCGTCCTTGTCGACCTCCCGCTCGAACACCTCCCGGGAGTTGTTCAGCGCGACCGCGGCGAGCTGCGGGTCCTCGGCGACCGCCACCGCGAACTGGCCCGCGATGATCTTGTCGGCGGTGGACAGCCCGGTGCCGTACTCGTCGTTGATCTGCTCGATCAGCTCGGCCAGTGTCAGCTCGTCGGGATCGGCGGACGGGCCGGGCGCGCCGCCCAGCAGCCCCGGCACCTCCCGTTCGCCCGCGGCCTCCAGCCGCAGTTCGGCCTCGTCCTTCTTCTCGATGCGCAGGTGGCTCGGCTCGACCTCGCCGACGTCCACCGCTGCCTCCTGACCGCGCGGCGGCAGCTTGTTCAGCAGGAACCGCCCGTACTGGTACAGCAGTTCCAGGTCGTCGTCGTTGTAGCCGATCACCTGGGACAGCCAGCCGTAGGAGCGGACGAAGTCGCTCAGCGCACCCCGGAACGCCTCGGCCTTGTCGGGTTCCTCCGCAGTCAGGGCGGTGAACCGGTCGACGGCCGGTTCCAGCCACCGGTACAGCTTCCCGTGCGCCTTGATCAGCTCGCGCTCGTCGGCGGCCTTCGCCCGCTCGGCGCTGAGCGCCTCGAAGAAGCGCCGCATCTCCGACTCGACGAGCAGCCGGTAGGCGTGCACCTCCCGCTCCTTGGCGTACAGGAGGTCGGGGTCGGTCGGCTCGCTGATCGTCGTCTCGTAGAACGGCTGGAACGCCGCCAGGATGTCCTCCGGCCTGTTGGCGAAGTCCATGACGAAGAGGTCTTCCTGCGTCTTGCCCGGGTGGGTGCGGTTCAGCCGCGACAGCGTCTGCACGGCGGCGACGTCCGCGAGCGGCTTCGCGACGTACATGGTGGTGAGGAGCGGCTGGTCGAAGCCGGTCTGGTACTTCTCGGCGGCGACGAGGATGCGGTACTCCTGCTTCGGGACCGTCCCCGCGCGCTTGTCGTCAACGCGCGTGTACCCGAACCGCGCCGGAAGCTCCCGCTCGGGGAACCCGTTCAGCTTGGCCTCGGTGTACTCGGGGCCGTCCTCCTCCAGCCGCAGCGCACCGGAGAACGCCACGAGCGTCCCGCAGTCGGTGAAGCCGCGCTCGTCCACGTACGTCCGGATCGCCTGGTAGAGCTTCAGCGCGTCGGCGCGCAGCGGCGTCACCACCATGGCCTTCGCCCGCCCGCCGATCCGGGGCGCGGTGTGCGACCGGAAGTGGTCGACGATGATCTTCGCGCGGAGCGCCGTGGACGCCTCCGACCAGATCGCCTGCCGGACGAACTGCGCCTTCGCCTTGCGCGGGTCGACCATCCGCTCGGCCTCGTCGGCGGCGGCCTCCGACAGCTTGAAGTACGTCGCGTAGGTGACGTAGTTCTTCAGCACGTCGAGGATGAACCCCTCGTCGATCGCCTGCCGCATCGAGTACACGTGGACGGGCTTGTTCTTGTTCTCGGCGGCGTCGTACCGGCCGAACAGGTCGAGCGTCTTCTTCTTCGGCGTGGCGGTGAACGCGAACACCGACAGGTTGGGCTGCCGGCCGCGCGCCAGCGCCGCCGAGGTGAGCGGGTCGCCGGATTCGTCCACGGTCTTGGAGCCGAGCGCCTTCTTCAGCGCCGCGTTGTCCTCGCCGCCCTGCGACGAGTGCGCCTCGTCGATGACGATCGCGTACTTGCGCTTCGCCAGGTCGCGCACCTTGTCCAGGACGTACGGGAACTTCTGCTGCGTGGTGATCACGATCCGGGCGCGGGCGCCGGTGAGCGCCTCGGCGAGCTGCCGCGAGTCGGTCTCGATCCGCTCCACCACGCCCTGGACCTGCTCGAACTGGTAGATGGTGTCCTGGAGCTGCTTGTCCAGGACGAGCCGGTCGGTCAGCACGATGACCTTGTCGAACACCGGCTCGTTCGCGGCGTCGTGCAGCGTGGACAACCGGTGCGCGAGCCACGCGATCGTGTTGGACTTCCCCGACCCGGCCGAGTGCTCGATCAGGTAGTTCTCCCCCGCGCCCTTCTGCCGGGCGTCCGCGATCAGCGACTTCACCGCATGCCACTGGTGGTAGCGGGGGAAGATCAGCGGCTGCGTGTGCGCCGCGAACGGCTTGTAGGACGGCGCCTTGCCCGCCTTCGCGTCCGCGTCCTCCACGTGCAGGTACTGCTGGAGCAGTTCCAGGAAGTTGTCGCGCTGGAGCACCTGCTCCCACAGGTAGGAGGTCCGGTACCCGGTCTCGCCGGCGGGCGGGTTGCCCGCCGACCCGGAGTGCCCGGGCCCGTCCGATCCCTGGTTGAACGGCAGGAACCGCGTCTTGCCCCCGTTGAGGCGCGTGGTGAGGAAGACGAGATCGGTGTCGACGGCGAAATGGACGAGCGTCCGCCGCGCGAAGAACAGGGCCTTGGGGTCGCGCTCCCGGTACTGGCGGCGCGCATCGGCGACGGTCTGCCCGGTCGCCGCGTTCTTCAACTCGGCGGACGCCACCGGGATCCCGTTGACGAAGAACGCCAGGTCGACCGACTTGCCCGGCTCGTCCGCCGAGTAGTGGAGCTGGCGTGTCACGGTCAGCCGGTTGGCGTTGTAGTCGTCCAGGGCTCCCACGGCCAGCGTGTGGGCGGGCCGGAAGTAGGCGAGCCGGAACCGGATGCCCTTGTCCTTCACACCGACGCGCAGCACGTCCAGCGCACCTCGCGCGTCGATCTCCTTGCCGACCAGCCGTGCGAACGGCCGCGCCGGGTCGTCCCCGTATGCGCCGCGCAGCCGCTCCCACTCCTCCGGCTGCGTCCGCCCGAGGAACACGGCCAGCTCCGCCGTGTCGAGTCCCAGCTCCCGGTCGTAGTTCCCGGGCTCGCCCGGCGCCCATCCGTGCGCGATCAACGCACTCTCGACGGCGTCCTCGAACGTCCTCTCTCCGTACACCTTCACGCCCGCGACTCCCGTTCAGCGACCCTGTACCACCCGATACGGAGCATCCTACGCCGAGCGTGAGCGGTTCACCATGCGTTTCGCCATGTTGACACAGCTAACGCCCTCCGTCCGGACACCGGACGCTGGACGCGCCAGAAGATCCAGCCGTCCTTCCACCCGGAGTTACCGCGCCGCAAGAATCGAATTCACCGCGCGGATGCTTTGGACGCAGCGCCGGGCGCGCGGGCAAAGATCATTAATTCGGAGCCGAGGATCGCGTTAGGTTGAACGCTCCCCCATCCCGCCATCCGAGAAGCTGCCCTGCCGCCGGAAAGCAGCCGCTTCGACACTGACGCAAACAAAGCGGCCACGTCTACCGAGTGAGGTGACAGCACACCGACACAAGGCCAAGGACCCGGGGGATCCTATGACGGAACCGGAGCCCACCACCGGAGAACTCCTCGAATTTCACTTCGAGTGCCTCCAGGGAATGTACTTCTTGGAGCACCGGCGCACCGCCGCCGGAGCCCTCTTGTTCAGCTCGGACATCACGGACCCCTATTACAATTTCTACGCTCCGAATATCGTGACGGACGGCCTGGAGGTTCCGCCGGAGCATCTCGCCGAGTTCACCGATCGCGGTCGCGCACCGGCCGTCTACGCCGCGCCGGAGGTCGGCGGCACGGTACAGGTGCCCGAGGGGGCCGAGGTATGGGCACGGGACGCCTGGCTGATCGGTGACGCGGTCCGGCTTGCGGAGCGCACCGCCGGCCCCGGGAAGTCGGAGCTCTCCCTCGTCGGCATCGACCGCAGGGACGAGTACGTGGCGACATTCGCAACCGCCTACTCGGGCGACGCACCCGACGACCCCTACGGTGAGCTGGACCCGGCGTACGGGCAGAGTCTCCATCGTTCGTTCGAGGTCTCCTCGGGCGCCTATGAGAAGCACTATCTCTTGGCTTCTCAGGGAGGAGTTCCGCTCGGTGTCGCCTGCATGTTCGTCAAGGGCGGACTGGCCGGCGTCTACGGGGTCGGCACCGTCCCCGGGCACCGCCGAGCCGGGATCGGCACGGCCATGATGGCCTTCCTCGCCGAACTGGCCGTCGAGCGCGGGGCGCGCACCATGCTTCTGCAGACGGAGGCCGGCTCGCCCGTTCAACGCTGGTACGAACAGCAGGGGTACCGGCACGTCTTCACCGCGCCCTACCTGGTGGCGACCGGCTGAGTTTCAGTCTCGCCGGGCCTGCGCGGGCCTATCGGCAGAAAGGCCATGTGAGCATGCGGAGCCTGCACCTTCGAGCACTGCATGTCGTAGACGTGGAGGCTTGCGATGTGCTCAAGGACACGAGCATCACGATCACCGACGGGACCGTCTCCGCTGTGGGCGGGGAGGAGCCGCCCGGTGCCGAGGCGATCGACCTCACCGGCTGCTGGGCGACCCCCTCACTGGTGGACATGCACACGCACCTCACGTTCGACCCGCGCGCACATCGCCGTTCCCGTCCCGCGCAAGAGTCGACGAACGGCGTGCAGAACGCGTCCGATGACGATGAACTCATCGGTTTCGCGAGGGCGATGCAGAACCTCAGCGAAGCGCTCAGGAGCGGCATCTGCCTGGTGCGTGACGCCGGAGGACGAGAAGCGCCGCAAGCGCACCGTCGACCAGGACGCAGACGGTATTGCCGCCGAAGTCCTGTACCCAACGGTCGGCTTGTTCCTCTTGGAGCATGTCAACCGCGGGTACGCACAGACTGTCCTGAGCGTCTACAACCGCTGGCTGGCAGACGCGATCTCGGGGAAACAAGACCGCTACATCGGCTGTGGCGCCTCAAGTGCGCCGTCAAGTGAGAGCGCAGTCTCGACCATCATCGCGTGCAGGGAGATGGGCCTGTCCGGTGTGGTGCTCCCACTGCATCCGGGAGAGGGCGTGTACTCCGCCGCCACTTATGATCGCCTGTGGTCGGCCGCCGTGGACTCGGGGACTCCGCTGACATTCCACGCGCTTCCGTCGAGCAATCCCGCAGCCACCGGCGCGGCGCACGGCATCGGCCTCAGCGCTCCGTGGGACGCGCAAAACCTGCTTACCGACCTCGTCTTCGGCAGAGTGCTGGAGCGGCATCCGGATCTGCGCGTGGTCTTCGCGGAGTTCGACGCGGGATGGGTGCCCTACCTGCTCCAGCGCCTGGACCACTACTTCTTGCGCCACCGCCGGTGGCTCGCGATGGACACCGGCGTGCGGCGGCTTCCGTCCGAGTACGTCGCGGAATCGGTGTACTTCACCCTCCAGGACGACGATCTCGCCGTGACGCACGCCGCCGCCGGATTGAACCTGCTCTGGGGCAGCGATTTCCCGCACGCCGAATCGACATGGCCGCACTCACACGGGGTCGTCGAACGGCTCGGCCGGAACCTCTCCGAGGACGACGCTCGTTCGATCTTCGGCGGCTCCGTACTCGACCTGTACGGAGTGCGAGCGTGAACCCACCCTCGGCATCCACGTCAACTCGGTAGGCACTCTCGGGCCTCACGCCCGGTCGCGGGCGTGAGGCCCTCACGGCTGTCGCAGGGTGTCGTCTACCCGTCGCGCCGGCCCGCGCGGATGTCCCGCACCAGCGCCCCGAAGGCGGCCCGGTCGAAGGTCAGCATCGGCCCGTCCGGGTCCTTGGAATCCCGAACCGCCACGACGGAGACCCCGTCCCCACCGCCTCCGACGGAGCTGTCGCGCTCAGAGCACTGGGCGAACTCTCGCGCCAGTGGACGGACGACGGGGTAGGACGTACGTGCTGATGCGACCTCCCCGTGCTCGCTAGCGGTCGTACCGCCCGGCGCGGACGTCGTCCGCGAACGTGCTGAACGCCGCACGCCCGAACGCCAACTTCGGCCCGTCCGGGTCCTTCGAGTCCCGAACGGCAACTCCGCTCATGACCTCGGCCACCTCTACGCAGTCTCCTCCCGAGGAGTCACTGCGCGAGCTCTTACGCCAGAGTGCGGATGACAGATGCAATGTGCTCACGTGCTCTCCATGATCGTGCGGATCAGGTCTTCAGAGTCCTCCGCCGACAGTGCGGCAGACCTGATCTTATTGAAGAGCACGGTGAGTCTGCGCACCCTTACCTGGTCCGTGATCATTTGCCCGTTCCCGCCAGCCCCGTCCACGTAAACCACGTCAGCGCCCTCGTTGAACGAGAGCAACTGGAACCCACCACCTTGAAATACACGGGCCTTGGCGGGGATGACCTGGATCGAGAAGTTCGGCTCCGCAAACATATCGAGGAGTCGCTTGCACTGCCCTTCTCGTATGTCTCGATGAAGATCCCTGAGGACGGCCTCACGGATAAGCAGGAACAACAGGGGAGGATCCGCCTTCGCGAGGAGCGCCTGGCGCTCCATACGGACTGCGAGAAGTTGCTCCACCTTGTCCGCTCGCTGTTCGGCTTCAAAAACCATGCGAGCATGCTCCTCGGTCTGGAGCAATCCGGGGACGAGCAGTGGCGCGAAGATGCTGAACTGCGAAGCCTCGGGCTCCGCCTCGGCCAGCGGTCGAAAGCCGCTCGGTATCAACCCACGCTTCCGGGCCTCCATGTGCTTCTCCCACATGCGACGGAAGACGCCACCCAACTGGTAGTACGTGT
This sequence comes from Actinomadura bangladeshensis, assembly GCF_004348335.1. Lineage (GTDB taxonomy): Bacteria > Actinomycetota > Actinomycetes > Streptosporangiales > Streptosporangiaceae > Spirillospora > Spirillospora bangladeshensis. The sequence goes on from NZ_SMJW01000003.1 coordinate 54,755, forward strand.
CGAGGTCGTCGGCAAGGCCCTCGGACGGGGGCTTCTCGAAGGTCTCGACCTTGGCGATCCACTGGGGAGTGCAGCCCAGTGCCGCCCCAAGCTTGTTCCGTGAGAGACCGGACGCTTCGCGCCGGGCGCGCAACTCATGGACGAACATCTCCTGGTAGGCGGAAGGGTTGCTGTCGCGCGTGGGTGCCATCGGGTGTCTCCCGGGTGTCGGCCCGTCTGCTCGGGGGTGTCGCCTCACTGGCTCGGGTGCTCGCTGGGGGGTGAGCGGTTCGTAGCTCACAGTAACTCTTCCCTGCTTGGCTTTCTTTTGAAACGCCGAACCACATTGCAGGGAACCCGACCCGTGAATGATCAACAGCGCGAACGACTCCAGGAGAAATATCCCGCGTGGCACATCCGCCGGCCTCCGACGATGGAGTGCCTCGTGGCCACCCGCCTAGGCCGTCCCCTTACACAGCGGGAGATCTACTACGGCCTATGCGCAACCCTCGTTGAGGACACATATCAGCTGCTCAGCGATGCCCTAGCCGCCCAGCGGAAGATCGAGGACACCTTGTGATCTCCGCCCTGGCGATCGCAGGCGCCTCGCTCCTCGCGGTCTTGGCTGTCTGGATGCTGATCCTCTTCATCAGCACGGCGATCGCCGACCACGGCTACGTAGGCAAACACCGCTATGCCGACAAACCTTCACCACCTCGGCATCGCACGCCACCACGCACCTACCCCGCTCGACCCGCACAAGTCCGCCGATAAAGCTCGGAAGCCGCAAATGAACAAAGCGGGCAGATGGGAGTCAACTCACCGACTCCCCAGAACCACGTTCACCTGCGGCGTGTTGTTCTTATCAGCAGACGCATAAGAACAACACGCCGCAGGTGAACGGAACCGGCGGGCTGCGGACGGTCCGGCGGCTCCCCTCGACCGGCGGCGTGTTGCCCTATGGCTGGGGCGCGAAGGGGCAACACGCCGCCCCCAGGTAGCTGCCGACCGTGCAGCGCCGTTGATCTCCCGGAGCGGTTGCCGTCCCGGTGCCTGCGCTCCCCCAACCCCGCGCAGGCCACCGACCGTCCCCCAGACCGGCAACCGCTCCAGGGCACTCGGCTCTGGACGATCGGCCTATTGAAGGCACAGGCCGTACGGTCGCCGCACCCACCGCATGACGACCGCCCGCCGCCGCTGCTCCCGCGGTTTCGGAACTCTCACGAGGGACGTCCGCTATGGCGCGATGGTGGCGGCGTATGCGGCATCAACTTCGGCCGTGAATTCTTCCTCGGGACCGTCGCTGTCGGTGATGGAGACGTGGGCCGAGCGAGTACGCGACCAGAAGGCCCGCATATCCGGGCTCGTCATGAGAAAACGAAGAGCGCCTCGAAGCTCGGGCAAGTCGATCGTGTGGGTTTCGTAGGCAACCTTCTGCAGGTTGAGAATCAGATTGCAGTAGTGATCCTTGCGCGTGGTCTCGTGCCCGGGTGCGGGCGCCGGCCACACGGAACGAAGCTCGGGATCATCGATCGCCATCTTGATGAGATCGGTGTGCAGCTCGCGCATCGCCAACTCGCTGCTCCGCTGTTGCTCCTCACGGGCGATCGTCAGCTCTTCTCGCTGATTCCTCAGCTCTCGTCCCTGCATGAGGAGAGCAGCGGAAATACCGATGAACGCGACGCCAGAGAAGAAGATTCCGATCGGACTTACGGCTTGGCCTATGTCCGACCACCTGGCCAGTTCGTCCTTGTCGAGCTGCAAGAGCAGAAAGATCGGAACCAGAATGCAGGCGAACACCAAGACAAGCCCCGCCGCAACAAACAACCCCACCCGGACGAACCCACCGTACTTGTTCATTGGCGCACCATGCTCGACTTCCGCCCCTGGACGGCTAACTGCCGGACACGTCCGACATCAAATCGGCCTCCGCCATCGGAGTTCCCTGGAAACGCAGGTCTTCGACGATTCGCGCGAGGGCGTCCAGCGTTTCCGGAACACGCGTGAACCAGCCGCCAGTTTGAAACCCGATGGGCCCGTCTCCGTAGTCGTGAATGAGAGCAGCCTTCGTGTCAAAAAGCAGGAAGTCGAAGTACTCTTCCACGGGAGACGCCGGCGAGATGAACTCGACGCTCTCTCCGAGACGACCACGGATCTCGTAGTTGATCATTTCGTAGCGAAGATAGTCGGTGAGTGGCGGTGTCACCAACCGGACGCGGGTGAACTCCAGGCCGCGCGCCTTCACCTCGTCGCGGAGTGGCTGATCGCCCTTCGCCTCTTCCGCGAGGAAACGCCTGGCCGCCTCGACGTCTCCCTCCTGGAATGCCTCCTGCGACCGCACACCTTCGGCTTCCTTGTACGACTGCCAGCACTCGACCTTGATGAAGCGCCGCTCGATCTGTGACCACGCTTCACCAAACCGAACCTGAAATTCTTCGAGCGAGACACGTTCGCTGCCGGCGAGGGACCATGCAGGCGGCCGATGCATCATATGTCCGGAATATCCTTCTTTGCGGCAGTGAGGGTAGCGCGCGTGATTTGAACAATACGTTCGTTCGGCGCACAACGCGCGTCTTGGAGAGGGTTCGATCCGAGCTGATCCGTAATGTCGACGCCGATAACAGCAAAGGAGCCGTCGTCAAGAGTCAGGATATCCGGAGAACCGGTCGTGGAGGTGGTGTCGCCACGTTCCGTAGGAGTCTTACCAAGTCGGCCAGTCGCCCTCATGATCATCCTCCGAGATGCGGTCACTGGAACGCCTTCAAGTTGCCGGGTCATCCCAGTCTGCGATGACTAACTCATTGAAGCAACGCGCATTCCAGCAACGCGCACGCCAGCAACACCCACGCCGATCAGCGACGCAGACCCGACCGAAACCCACCGAGTTGCGCACTACCAGCACTTACACACAATGGACGTTTGCCCATGGGCTTCGGCCTGTCGCCGCTCCAAGCACCAACCACGTGAGACGCATCCCAACGTCGTCACGTCCATCTTCGGGCCGAGACCACCTATCTCACGACACGCGCCGCGCGGTCGTCACGTCCAACTCCCCTGTAACAGCCGCCGTAACAACCGCCCGCCGCCGCTCCTCCAACAACTCCACCTGCCTTCGTAGCGTCTGCGTCACGCCCTCCGCTGCTGTCCGCATTTGCTCGCAGGTAGCGATGATTTGCTTCTGCCTTGGCAAGGCCATCAAGGGAAACGGCATCGCCGCAATTTTTGAACTGCTAGTTGTTGCGATCCCCACCTGGCTAGATGTCGCCCGAAAGTAGGCTCTCCCATGAAGTGAGGCCAGGGTTAGTGCCAGAAACTCAGGCATGAGGCGTCGACGATCCGCGCGAAGCGCAAAGATGTGGTTCTGGTGAACCATTCCTTTGATTTCACCACGCCACACTGCCCCGCGCCCAAGGTTGTCTGGATTTCCATTAGCTTCCGTGATTACAACATCGCCCTTGATAAGAGTCGCGCGCCTGGCCATTGAGGGCGAGACTTCAATCTCCTTGACCTCGGCAAGGTCAATCTGGCCATCCTGAACGTTAGCTACCCGAAGATATGGTCGCCGAACCGAATCGGCAGCAATATCCCTAGAACCGTCTACTGTGATCCCGGATTGAATTTTTATGAAGTGGCCAAGTCTTGCTGTGCGCAACGTGCCAGGCAACCAGGGGTAGCTGGGGCTCCGTACTGCGCTTGGATCACCGATGCCCGGGGTTACAGCCTCAGAGAGGAAGGCCACATACCGCTCAGCAAATAGGTCAAGCTGCTCACGGCGCAGAGCGACAAGCTGATCGATGCGGGCGGTCTCGGCGTCGAGGAAGTCCGCGATCCGCCGCTGCTCCTCCACCGGCGGCAGGTCAATCGATATTTCAGCTAGGTCTTCCCAATAGAGACGCCATTGAGAGGGCCGTATCCCCTTCGACCTCTTGCCGTATTCGGCGATCATCATTGACGAGCGAAGCAGGTGATGCAGGTAGCGGCCATGGACTGCCGACGATAGGGCGCAGACTAGGTAGTCCGGACTTACAATCCCATGGTAGTCCGATATCCCTAGCGAACCTTGCCATGCCTTCATCTTATTTATAACCAGATCTCCTGCTCGCACCTCTTGATAGCGAGATAGGTCGAGCGGAGTCTTGTTGAAGTTGTCGTCTCGCGATTCTTTGGGAACGATTCCGTGATCCCGGTAGACCGACAACACCCTCGCGTCGTTAAGGCCAGTCACCTCTCGTGGCCGCAAGAGATAACGAAGCCTCATGCTAGAACTCACGCGGTCACCTGGCCGAGGAGGGTTTGGATCTGGGCTTCGATGGCTTTGAGGTCGGCGTCGATCTCTTCGAGGGGGCGGGGTGGGGTGTAGGTATAGAAATACCGCGTGAAGGGGATCTCGTAGCCGATTTTGGCGCGGATCGTTTCCTTGGTCTTGGGGTCCTTGGTCTCGGCGATCCAGGCGTCGGGGACGTGCGGGAGGACCTCGCGGGCGAAGTACTCGTCAATATCTTCGGTGAGGGGGACGTTCTCGAAGTCGCGGAGGTCGGGGTCGTGGACGACCTTGCCCTTGGCCTTCTGGACCTCTCCGTCTGGGTCGGTGACAGAGAACGCCGCCATGACGGCCTTCTCGACCTTGTCCGGCGGGACGGTGACCGAGTTCTCGATGTAGGCCGCGAAGAGCTTCTCGCGGAACTTCGTCCGGTCGGTCTCGGACGTGCCGATGAGGGTCTTGAGACCGGTCAGCAGCTCGTCCCGCAGGTCGGGGTCATAGCCCTGGACGGCCTTCGCCTCGGCGACGGCGGCGAGGGTCTCCTCGCTGACCTCGAAGCGCTGGCGAAGCGGCCGGTCGATGGTGATGCGCTGGTAACCGAACTCTTCGTTGCGGAACACCTTGACCTTGGCGTGGTCGGGGTGGTCCGGGTCGGCGGCGATGGAGAACGCGTCCCGGTAGATGGTGCAGATGTGGGCGCGCTGGGCCTTGCTGATCTCCTTGCGCTTCTCGCCGAGGGACTTGCGGATCTTCGTCCACTGGTCGCGGGCGTCCAGGAGGATGACCTTGCCTCGGTTCTCCGGCCCCTTGTTGTTCGTGACGATCCAAAAGTACGTGGAGATGCCGGTGTTGTAGAAGAGCTGGTCGGGCAGGGCGACGATCGCCTCAAGGTGGTCGTTCTCGATGATCCAGCGGCGGATCTCCGACTCACCGGACCCCGCGCCGCCGGTGAAGAGCGGCGAGCCGTTGAACACGATGGCGATGCGGGAGCCCTTGAGGTCGTCGTCCCCCACGTCGGCCGTCGTGGGCCGCATCTTGTGCATCATGTGCTGGAGGAACAGGAACGAGCCGTCGTTGATGCGCGGCAGGCCGGCGCCGAAGCGTCCGGCATGGCCGAGGTCGTTGTGCTCGTCCTTGACGGCCTTCTCGACCTTCTTCCATTCCACGCCGAACGGCGGGTTGGCGAGCATGTACCGGAACGGGTACGCGGTGTGCTGGTCGTCGCTGAACGAGTTGCCGAACTTGATCGCCGCGCTCTTGTCGTCGTACCCCTTCATCAGCATGTCGGAGCGGCAGATCGCGTAGGACTCGGCGTTGATCTCCTGCCCCGCCAGGTTGATGCGGATCTCCGGGTTCATCTTCCGGATGTGCTCTTCCGCGGTGGCGAGCATCCCGCCCGTCCCGCAGGCGGGGTCGAGAATGTCGATGACCTTCCTGGTGCCGGTCAGCGCGTCGTTGTCGGGGGCCAGCAGCAGCTCGACCATCAGCTCGATGACCTCGCGGGGCGTGAAGTGCTCACCGGCCGTCTCGTTCGACAGCTCCGAGAACTTCCTGATCAGTTCCTCGAACAGGTAGCCCATGTCGTGGTTGCTGACCTTCGACAGGCTCAGGTCGAGCTTCGGGTCGGCGAACTTCTGCACGACCTGGTAGAGCAGCCCGGCCGCGTCCAACCGCTCGATCTGGGTGTGGAACGCGTACCGGTCGAGGATCTCGGCGATCTCGACCGAGAAGCCGTTGACATAGTCGGTGAGGTTCTTCCGCACGTTCGCCGGGTCGGCCCCGATCGTCCGGAAGCTCTGCCGGGACGTGTTGTAGATCGGCAGCCCGGCCGCCGCCTTCAGCAGCGCCGGCGGGGTGTCGCCCGGATACGCCTCATCCCGATCCCACACGACCTGGCGGGTCGGCTCCATCACGCAGTCGAAGCGGCGCAGCACCGTGAACGGGAGGATGACCTTGCCGTACTCCGACTGCTTGTAGTCGCCTCGGAGCAGATCCGCCACCGACCAGATGAAGGCGGACAGGTTCTGGTCAACGCTCACTCGTCATCCTCTTCCTCGCGTGCGGGGGGCGGTTCCAGTGTCCCGCTCGTCAGGCCGTCGTGGGCCAGTTGTGCGGCACGGCGTCCCATCTTGGCCGCCTCTTCGAGGCGCTGTACGAAGGTTTCCAGTTCTCTGAACGCCGCCCCGTACGTCCGCTGCCGGTCCGGGTCCATTTGCGGGACGCGGGCTCCCCTCGGATCCGCGCGGTGGGTGCCGGAGCCGGACGTGTTCCGGCGCGTGTTGACGGCGCTCTTCAAGAACCCGAGCAGGAAGTCGGTATCGAGCTGGTCGGTGGTCGAACTGGCGCGCCCGTCCTCGACCCGGACGAGGCCGCCGCGGATCAGCTCGGACACGTTCACGGTGGCCGCGATGTCCTCCGCACCCTCCGGCAGGCGGGGCAACGCCCCCCTCAGGCCGTCGAGCAGTTCGTCGAAACGGGCGCGTGCCCGGTCGTAGGCGGCGGCGCCAGGCTGACCTGCGGCGACGTGGCGGCCGGGGGTGAGGTCGGCGTCCTCGTCCAGCAGGGAGATGACGGGCACGTCGGCGACGCGGTCGGCGTCGGGAGCAATGGACCCCCCGAGGTCGGCGTCCGTCAGATCGATCATGCGGACGACCGCATCCGGGCCCGGCTGCCGGGTCGGACGCCGCAGCACCCACAGGTGGACGGGCGCGGAGTGCCCCGCGGCGAGGCCGCCCGGTAGCGCGACGAGCGTGTCGAGAAGGCCGCCGCGCACCAACTCGGCACGGATCCGGCGGCCCGACCGGCGGTACGCGGCGGACGCCGGCAGCACCACTAGGGCGCGTCCGCCCGGCGCGGTGTGGAAGTGGCAGTGCTGGAGCCAGGCGAGATCGCCCTCCGCCTTCGGCGGCAGCGCGATCTCCCAGCGCGGGTCGAGCAGCAGCTCGTCGCGCCCCCAGTCGGCCTGGCCGGACGGCGGGTCGCACACGACCAGATCGGCCTTGAGCCGGGGGAACCGGTCGTCGCGGAGCGAGTCACCGCGGGCGGTCTCGATCGTGCCGGGCCGCTCCTCCAGGGCCGCTCGCAGCCGGACGAACTCGGGCAGGTCGCCCGCCGTGTCCTGCCCGACGCGGGTCTTCACCTTGGCGCCGCCGACGGACAGCAGCAGGTCGCCGATGCCGCAGGCCGGGTCGTACACGACACCTTTAACGTCCCCGGCGAAATGGCGGATGACGCGGACGAGCGCCGGTGTCGACACATGCTCACCGCCGCTGTGGGTCGCTGACGCGACGAACCGCTTCGCCAGGTCGCCGACGAGATCCCCCGGCGTCCGCTCCCGTGCCAGTTCGGCGACCAGTTCGGCGGTGGGGGCCGACAGCGGCCGCTCGGCGGGTTCGCCGCTCAGCTCGGCCGCGACGGCGGCGAGCGCGCCGGCCATGTCCGCGCCCCGCTCGGCACGGAGCGCATGCCACAGCCTGACCTCGTCCGCCACCGCCTGGCCCTTGCCCTGCCGCTCCAGCCAGCGGCGGACGTGAGACAGCGGGAACAGCGGCGCCGACGCCGTGCCGCCCGCGGGCTCGGGGAAGTCCGCGTGGCGGCGCCGCCAGTTCGACACGGCCGCGCGGGTCACCCCGGCCATCCGGGCGATCTCCGCCGGCGGAACCAGCGGCTCTTCATCAGGCATAACGGCAACGTACACGGGCGTGAGCACCTGATCAATATTCAAACGCGTTGACAACGCTAACAATCTACCCGACTCTGTTTACGGAGCCAGTGAGGCGCGGACTCCGCGAGGCCCGCGCATGTCCTTTTTCATCCGACCCCGGCCGCTCGTGCCGGGACGTCTTCCTCCGGAGGTCCGCCATGACCGTCCCCACTCGCGAAGTGACCATCTACCGCCGCTCCGAATCCGGAGACGACCTGGCGACGTTCTTCGAACGGCTCGCGGAGGACTTCATGGAGAAGACGATCCGCAACGACATCGTCGACCTCGACCTGCCCGGGGCGTCCGGCGTGATGATCATCTGGCGGTACGGGCCGGAGCCTGCCACCTGGTTCGATGCCGCGACCCGGCTGGCCGGGCCGCTCCCCGCTGACTATGAGACACAGGACTGCGGGGCACTGCTCTGGGTCGAAGTGGACGGCGTCACCTACGTGATCGGTTTCGGCAGCGGCTTCCGCGCCGTCCCCGACGACTTCAAGGACCACGGTTTCGGGCTCGGCTTCACCATCCGTGCGGTGGACGCCGACATCCGCGGCATCGTCCGGCGGTCCATGACCGGGCTCGGGCGGCAGGACGCCACGCGGGTCCCGGGCGGCATCCCGATCGGGCACGTGGGGCTCAGCGAGTACGCCGAACTCGTGCGCAGCCTGGCCGGACGGGTCGATCCGGCAGATCTCGGCCTCGACGGGGACAAGCCCGTGCGCGTGGAGGGTGCGGCCGGACTGCGGATGGCCATCCCGCTCGCTCCCGACCTGCTCGTGGCGCTGCTCCGCCGGATCTCGGAGATCTGCGCGCGGGACGTCCGGGACGAGTTCGCCTTCATCGAGGCCATCGTGCCCGTCCGAGACAAGGCCCGGAGCAAGGAGCTCGACGAGCAGCTCAACGCCTACCTCCGCAACGACCTGGACGCCGACGACACGGTCACGCAGCTCGCACCCGCCGTCCCGCTGGAAGTCACCGAGGCGGCCGGCGAGGCGCAGAGCCTCGTCATCAAGGTCGGCCGCCGCGAACTCCTCCGCCGGACGAGCGAGCCCGATCTGGAGATGCTCCTCACCCAGTGGCGCGGCGGGCGCGAGATTCCGCCGATCGAGGCGCTTCGGCGAGGCGAGGTGCGACTCTGCGAGGACGAGCACGGGCAGCACGCCATCGCGAAGGCGTCGGCGGACCGGTGGCTGGCGGTGTCGACACGCCTCGACACGCGCGACTACTTCCTCATCGAAGGGAGCTGGTACGAGGGCGGAGTCCGCTATCACGACTCCATCCAGCGGCAGATCGCCGGGCTCTTCGCGGACACCCCCGGCGTGCCCCTCCCGAAATGGCCGGAGGGCGATGAGGAGAACTACAACAAGCACGTCGAGAAACTGCTCGGCCCGGAACGCGTTCTCAAGCTGGACAGGGTCATGGTGCCCAGCCCGTACCACGGCAAGAAGGGCTTCGAGGCGTGCGACCTGCTCGGCCCGGACAACGAACTCATCCACGTCAAGGCCGGCCAGGGCACTGGCCCGTTCAGCCACCTGTTCAACCAGGCGCTCATTTCCACCGAGGCGCTCTGCCTCCTGCCTGACGCCCGGGAGGAGTTCGCCGGGCTCGTCCGCAGGACCAGTAACCAAGCACGGACCCTGCCGAAGGGCTGGCGTCCGGAGAAGGTGGTATTCGGGATGATGGTCAAGCGCAAGACCCCGCTGACCGCCGACACGCTCTTCCCGCACGCGCAGATCGCCCTCGCCCGCATGTCGAGCATCCTGAAGGCGAACTACGGCGTAGAGGTTGAGGTGATCCCGATCGCGCGCGAAGCCGACTGACATCGCCGCGTTCCCGTGCCTGGCGTGTGCCTGCGCGCGGCGGTGACATCCCTGAACCGGCCGCGGATGGCCACTGGCGCGCGTTTGCCGGGGGGCGGGGGCGTCGTAGGGTGGGGAAAGGCGGAAAGGGCAGGTGATCGATGCCGGAAGATCAGCATGATCCCACTGCCCACGACACCTATTCGACCATGTCGGGCAGCGCCGGAGATGTCGTACAGGCTCGCGATATCGACGGCGGAGTGCATTTCCATTACGGTCGCGGAACGCCGCGTTCCGCGCCGTGGCAGCTGCCCAGGGGCGTCCGGGTCTTCGTCAACCGGCGGGACGATCTCCGGCGGCTGGACGCCCTCATCACCGGGCCGCAGGCCGACGCGGCGGACGGCCTCGTCGCCTACGTGATCGCGGGAACAGCCGGGGTGGGCAAGACATCGCTGGTGCTGCACTGGGCGCATCGGGTCCGCGACGCGTTCCCGGACGGGCAGCTCTACGTGGATCTGCGCGGCTACGATCCGGGGCCGCCGGTGACGCCGGGGCAGGCGCTGGAGCGGTTCCTGATCGCGCTCGGCGTCCCCGCGACGGCCATTCCTCCCGAGGTGGACGACAAGTCCGCCCTATATCGGTCAATTCTCGCCGATCGCCAGATGTTGGTAATTCTTGATAATGCCGGAACAACTGGGCAGGTCAGGCCGCTCATTCCTGGGGCGGGCCGCAGCCTGGCCATCGTGACGAGCCGCAGCCGGCTCTCCGGCCTGCTCATCCGCGACGGCGCGCAGCGCACGATCCTGGAGACCCTGTCCGAAGCGGAGTCGGTCGCGCTGCTGACCGAGACGATGGCGGCCTACCGGCCCGGCGACGATCCCGCGGACATCGCCGAGCTGGCCCGGCTGTGCGCCAACCTCCCGCTGGCGCTGCGCATCGCCGCCGAGCGCGCCGCGGGGCGTCCGGGCATGCCGCTGGGCGAGCTCATCGCCGACCTGCGGGACGAATCGTCCCTGTGGGACGCGCTGTCCACCGGCGACGACGACGAGGCCGAGGCGGTCCGGACGGTCTTCGCCTGGTCCTACCGCGCGCTTCCCGAGCACGCCGCCCGGCTGTTCTGCCTGCTCGGGCTGCATCCCGGCGGCGACTTCAGCGAGGCCGCCGCGGCCGTCCTCGCCGATCCCGGGGAGGAGCGGGTGCGCGCCTGCCTGGACGTCCTCGCCGGCGCCTACCTGCTGGAGCAGCGGTCACCGGGGCGCTACCAGTTCCACGACCTGCTGCGCGCCTACGCGGTGGCGAGGGCCGGGTACGAGGTCTCGCAGCAGGACCAGCTGGCCGCGGTCGAGCGGATGTGCTCGTGGTACCTGCACGGCGCGTACCAGTGCGCGCTCTCGCTCGCCCACGACACGACACTGCTGTTCGAGCTCGAACCGCCTCCCGGCTTCCCCGCGCCGGCCTTCCGAGACCGAGAGCAGGCCGCCCGGTGGTACGCCGAGGAGAAGGCGAACCTCCTGGGCGCGGTGCGCGCCGCCGCCGAGACCGACCGGCGGGAACTCACCTACCGGCTGGCCGTGGTCCTGGAACGGATCTACGCGACCTACAACCACTTCCAGGACTGGCGGGTCACGTCCGAGCTGGGGCTGGAGGCGGCGCGGGCGCTCGGTCACCGGGAGGGCGAGGCCGTGCTCTGCGAGAGCATCGGCCGGCTCTGCCGGATGACGCTCCAACTGGACGAGGCCGCCCGCTACCACCGGGCGGCGATGGAGATCCACCGTGAGCTGGGCGACCGTCTCAGCACGGTCAAGGCACTGAACGGGCTCGGCTGGGTCGAGCTGTTCGCGCACCGGCCGGCGCGGGCGCGTGCGGGCCTGGAGGAGGCGCTGCCGATCATCCAGGACCTCGGTGACCCCTACTGGACGGCGACCGTCCGCTACAGCCTCGGCTACGCCCTGATCCAGCTGGAGCTGCTCGACGAGGCCGAGCCCGTCCTCGCCAGGTCGCTGGGGGCGTACCGGGACATGGGCGACCACCGCCTCTACGAGTCGATGGTGCTCACCGCGTTCAGCCTGCTGGCGCGCAGGCGCGGGCAGAGCGCGCGGGCACTCGCCACGGCGGAGGACGCGGTGGCCATCGCACGCGACATGGACAACTCGCTGTGGGAGGGCACGGCGCTGCTGTACCTGGGCAAGGCTCAGTTGGCGGAAGGACGCCCCGAAGACGCGCTCGTCACCACCCAGCGCGCCGCCGTGATGTTCCGCAAGGAGGGCGACCCGAGCCGCGAGGCGATGGCGCTGGACGGCACGGGCCGCGCGTACCGCGCACTCGGCAGGCTCCCGGAGGCGGCGGACTTCCATCGCCGTGCCGCAACGGTGCACGGCAGGCTCGGTGACCGCTGGAAGCGCGCGAAGAGCCTGGTACGGCTCGCCGACGCGCTGGCGGCGGGCGGGGAGCGCGGCGAGGCCGCACCATACCTGGCCGAGGCCCAGGCGATCTTCGCCGACTACGACGACGCGCGGTCGGTGGCGCTGCGCGCGGAGGCCGCCGCGGCCGCCGCCGGGCCGGACCCGGGCAGCGAGTCGTCGCGCAGCAGCGAGTAGAGCACCTGGTCATGCCGGCGCCCCTCCCGCCACTGCGCGGCGCGCAGCAGGCCCTCCCTGCTGAAACCGGCGCGCGCGAGCATCCGCTGCGAGGCGGTGTTGCCGGCGTCGGCGATGGCCTGGACGCGCCAGGCCGTCGTGTGGTCGAACAGGTACCCGGTGAGCTGGTTCAGCGCCTGCGTGCCGACACCGCGCCGCCGCTGTGCCGTGAGGACGTGCAGGGCCACCTCCCAGCACCACGACGTCTCGGGCGGCCCCCAGGAGCGGCGGAACCAGAAGGCGCTTCCGGCGACCCGGCCGCCGGCGGTCACGGTCAGCCTGCCGCCCTCCGGGCCCAGCGCCCCCATCTCCGCGAGGCCCCGGCCGGGCGGACCGAACCCGAACCACTGGTGCTCTCCGGAGCCGTCCCGGGTGGCGTAGGCGCGTTCGAAGACCGGGAGGTCGGCTTCTTCGAGCGGGCGCAGACTGACGGTCACCACTGGAACTCACCGAGCAGCTCGCGGGTCTCCGCGTCTCCGTCCCGCGCGAGTTCCTCGGTGAGCGGGCGTTCGGCGCGCACGCCGCGGCCGGTGTCGGCCCTCTGCCAGGACGGGACGAAACCGAGCAGCAGCAGCCGGCGGTAACCGGCGGCCGCCTCGGACGGGACGGTCCGGTGCCACAGGCCCGCGTGGATGAGGACCGCGTCGCCCGGTTCGAAGAACAGCTCGACCTGCCCGTCCCGGTCGCTCCGGTCACCGAGCGGGATGCGCACCGCGCCGTCGCGATGCGATCCGGGCAGCAGGCACAGGGCGCCCTCCCGCTCGGTGACCGGATCGAGGTAGATCAGGCAGTGGATCTGGTGCGGGTGGCTGAAGAGGGGCGGCAGGGGGTCGGGGATGACCGGCAGATGGGCGTGCCAGGGCACCGCGACACCGGGGCGGCCCGCGTGGTTCAGCCGGGCCTCCAGGTCGATCCACACCTGCGGGCCGAGCAGCGTCCGCGCGATCGACAGCGCCGGCTCCAGGCGCAGGAGCGGGTGGAACAGCGGGTCCTTGTCGAGCAGCGACCGGATGTAGGCGCTGTCACCGGGAAGCTCTTCGGCCTCGGGCCGTCCCTCCTCGGCTTCGGCCAGGCGCAGCACGGCGTCCGCGAGGACCCCGGCCGCCGCCTCGTCCAGCAGGCGCCTGCGCACGAGGTAGCCCGACCGGACGAGCGCGTCGAGGTCCTCGGGCGTCGCCGTGGTGGTGACCGTGCGGCGGGGGTATCCGGCCGCCTGGTCGCTGATGACGAACTCGGTGCTCAGGTGCGTCCGGCCCCCGGCGCGCATGCCTCCTCCTCCGCCTGTGGGGTGCCGAGGACCATCGGCGGGCGCCGCGGCACCGTCAGCTCGTTACCGCGGATCTTGGCCAGGAGGTCGGCGAGTGGGAACGAACGGTCGTGGAACTCCCGCCAGGCGGCCCTGGCCTCCGCCAGACGCGCCGGATCCTCGTTCTGGTTGACGTACAGCAGCCGGCCCTCGTCGTCATAGCTCAGGTCGACGACGGTCTCGTCGTCGAAGAGCCACGTGTCGGTGTGGACGACGTCCGGGACGTCCTCGCGGAAGATGAACCGGATGTCCTCCCCGGCCGCGCCGTTGATCGCGTAGTACCAGTCGATCTCGAACTGGAGGTACGGCGTGAGCACGTGGTCGATGATGTGCACGCGCCCCATGTACTTGCCCGCGGCGGCGCACTCGCGGATGTTCCGCGCCCATTCCTCGTTCCGGTCCGGCGGGAGCGGCGCCCCCGACAGGTAGAGCTCGAAGTGCTCGCGCTCCTCCGGAACGGTGTAGACGGCGAGCGTTTCGATCCGGGTCGCCGACGACCTGAACTCCGCGAAAAGCCGACCGAACTGATCCATGTTGAGAATAATGAGAATTCTCCCATTTTCGGGCCGGCCCGCCACTGGCCGCCGGCCTCGCGGTCATTCGGCGGCGAGCGCCCGCTCCAGGATGTAGCGCGGGATCTCCACGGCGGCCTCGCCGGGCGGCAGCGAGAGATCCACCCTGTCGGGGTCGACGACGAAGCCCTGTACGACGATCGTCTTGTTCTCCGTCTCGTACACCGCGGGACACGGACCGTTGCCGCAGCCCGAACCACCGATCAGTTTGAGTGTCATGACGCGGACCTCGCCTCGCCGATATGCATCTGTACGGTCTATATATATCGATCAAGTGAGAGCGTCAAGCGGCTTCTCACGGAAAGCATCCACCGCAAGGACCGCATGGCGGATTCTATCGGTCCATAACCAGTCTAGTTACTTCTCATCCGGCACACGGATGGAATTCCAGCACTCATCCAGTGATCATCCTATGGCCTTGACCGGATACGGACGCCTTCCCCGCGCCATGGGGGCGGGGCGGGGATCGGGCTCGCGGGACGGAGCCAGGCCACGGCGAGCAGTACGCGTCGTCCGGGGCCGTATGCTGCCCGCGGCCCCGGGTTCCGGCGGGTTCCTGGGCGGGATCGCGGCCGCCGTTTCGCGGGCAGGATACGGGCTTTAATGGAATTAGTCCTATTTGCCGGTCGATGATTCTTACCGCTTAGTTCGTTCGTCGTGCCGGATATTGCCCGGAACGCCGAGGGCACTGTTGGCTTGCGGATGCCCGCTCTCCATCCCGATCCGACGGGGGAATTCCATGGCAAGATTGCCATTCCGGACGTCCGTGGTTCTGGCGGCCCTGTGCGCCGCGGTGCCGATGGCCGCGGCGGTTCCCGCCCATGCCCAGCAGCCGGGCCTCCTGCCCGGCACCTGCCAGAAGGTGCACGAGCGCATTCCGATCGCGCCGGACGGCAATTACCTGCTCGCCGGCGGCGGCCGGCTCTTCACGGTGTACTGCGCCGGGATGAAGAGCACGCCCCGCGAATACATCACCCTCGTGAAGACCGGCCAGTCCGCCAACTTCTCGCAGTACACGGCCGGCGGCGCGTCTCCCGGCACGAACGTCCGGACCGCGTTCACCCGGCTGCGCATCGACCCCGCCGCATTCACCGTGGACATCGGCGACCTGACCTACGCCTCGTCCACCGGCTCGCTGAGCCACGCCGGATCGGACACCGTGACGAGCATGCCCTACGCCGTCGCCATGGCGTGCACCAGCGCCCCGGACGGGCTGGCCAACATCGACCTCCAGGGGACGGCCGTCCGCGTGGACAACCCCTTCGCCCTCGGCGGCGCCGGTCCCAGCGGGACGGCCACCGTGAGCCCGTCCGGCCAGGTCGCCGACCTCACCGGCGGCGGCTTCTGCGGCTGGAACATGCCGACCCCGGTGCAGTACAACCCGTACAACCCGTCCCCGGGCATGGCCAACCTCAAGCTGGCCTGCGCGAAGCCGAGCGTCGCGGGCGCCGGCCTCTGCGTCGACCTCAGCACCGCGGCCAGAGGCACACCGCAGATCGAGCGCCACGGCGACCGGCGCGAGGTACGCCTGCGCCCCGGCGCCCGCCCGATCGCGGTCCTGGACGCCTACGGACGAATCACATCCGCCAACTGATCCGTGCACCCGGCGACCGCCTTGCGGGCACACGTCCGCAAGACGGTCGCCCCAGCGGAATTCGGCCCGGCGGGATCGGCGTTGAACCTGAGATGACCACGGCAGAAGAACGTCTGATCACGGCTCGCGCCGGCACGCTGGAGCTCATCGCATCGCTGAACGGCGACTGGGACGGCGTCGTCGAGGCGTCGTCGCAGGCCAACGTGGACGACGAGCACGACCCGGAAGGCGCGACCATCGCCTTCGAACGCGCCCGGATCGAGGCGTCCCTGCAGCGGGCCCGCGCGCAACTGGCCGACATCGACGACGCACTCGGCCGGCTCCGCGACGGCACCTACGGCACGTGCGAGCACTGCGGCGGCCCCATCGCGGCGGAACGCCTGGCCGCGCGCCCGGCAGCCCGCACCTGCATCACCTGCGCCTCACGCTGACTTTCGGACGAGGCCCGGCGGCGCCCCGCCCGGGCGGTCGCGGCCCGGACGGGACGGGATGCCGCGTCAGAGGCGCTGTTTGAGGAGTTCCTTGCCCTGCTCGGCGCCCTTGCGGCTCTCCCCCTGCGCCCGGCGGAAGAAGTCGGCGAGTTCGACGTCCCCGTCGCGCTCGGCGTCCTCGATGAAGGTGTCGAGCCGGAGCGCGTTGCTCAGGCACTGCTCGACGAACCAGGTGATGTCGTAGTCCTTGTCCTTGGTCCCCGTGACGTGACCGGTCTCCTGGACAGGCATGTTTCCTCCCCGATTGTGGTCGTCCTCCGGCGCGTACCCCATATGTCCGGAGCCACACGACCGGCCGCCATCTCCTGGACGACCTGCGGGAACGCGGCGCGGCGGCGGCCCGCTCGGCCTCCGGGCGCGCGGTCGGTTGACCGGTGGGCGACGGCATTTCTATTCTGATGGGTCGTCCGGACGGCTAAAGGAGGTAAACGGTGACCCTGCCCGCGGAGGAGACGTTCAGCTTTCAGGCCGAGGCGGCCCAGATCCTCGATCTCATGGCCAATTCCCTGTACAGCGACAAGGAGATATTCCTGCGCGAGCTGATCTCCAATTCGTCCGACGCGATCGACCGGTTCCGGATCGAGCGCTTCACCGCCCCGGAGGCGACCGGGAAGGAGACGGACGACGAGCCGCGGATCCGGGTCGGCTTCGACCGGGACGCCCGCACGATCACCATCGCCGACAACGGCATCGGCATGAGCCGCGACGAGGTGATCGGCAACATCGGCACGATCGCCCGGTCCGGCACCGCCGAGTTCCTCCGCGCGATGAGCGGCGACAAGCGCGGCGACACCGCGCTGATCGGGCAGTTCGGCGTCGGCTTCTACTCGGCGTTCATCGTCGCCGACCGGGTGACGCTGACGACCCGGCGCGCGGGGCTGCCGCCGGACGAGGGCGTGCGCTGGTCGTCCGGGGGCAGGGGCGAGTACACCGTGGAGTCCGTCGAGCGCGCCGAGCGCGGCACGACGATCGTCCTGCACCTGCGCGACGGCGAGGACGACCTGCTGAACGAGCACCGGCTCCGGACGATCATCAAGCGGTACTCCGACCACATCGGGCGGCCCATCCTGCTGGGCGACGACGACACCCCGGTGAACCGGGCGACGGCACTGTGGGCGCGTCCCAAGAGCGAACTGAAGGAGCAGGACTACACCGACTTCTACCGGCAGCTCACCAACGATTTCGCCGAGCCGCTCGCGCACGTCCACGCCAAGGTGGAGGGACGGTACGAGTACACGCTGCTGCTGTTCGTCCCGTCGCAGGCGCCGTACGACCTGTGGCTTCCGCAGTCGCTCCAGGGCGTGCGGCTCCACGTGCAGCGCGTCTTCATCCTGGAGGACACCGACCGGCTGATGCCCCGGTACCTGCGGTTCGTGCGCGGCGTCATCGACTCCGCCGACCTGCCGCTGAACGTGTCGCGCGAGATCCTGCAGGGCGGCCAGGCCATGGACCACATCCGGTCCAGCGCCGTGAAGCGGGTGCTCAAGCTGCTCAAGGACATGGCGGACGGCGAGCCCGAGAAGTACGCGACCTTCTGGAAGGAGTTCGGCGCCACCCTGAAGGAGGGCGTCCCCGACGACCCCGCGCACCGGGACGACATCGCGCGGCTCCTGCGGTTCACCTCCACCGAGCGGACCGGGATCTCGCTGGCGGACTACGTGTCCCGCATGAAGGAGGGGCAGGACAAGATCTACTACCTGCTCGCGCCGGGCCTCTCGGACGCCGCGTCCAGCCCGCACCTGGAGGCGTTCCGCGAGAAGGGCATCGAGGTGCTGCTGCTGGACGACCCCGTCGACACCTTCGTCGTCACCGCCCTGCCGCGCTTCGAGGACAGGCCGCTGCAGTCGGTCGCCCAGGGCGCACCCGACTTCGGCGGCATGGCGGACGCGGCGGACGAGGAGGCCGCCGAGCAGGCCGGCGCCGACTACGCCGCCCTCGTCGGCCGGCTCAAGGAGCACCTGGACGGCAGGGCGTTCGACGTGCGCGTGAGCAGCCGCCTCACCACCTCGCCCGCCTGCATCGTCGGGGACGGCGCGGAGACCGAGTTCGCCCTCGCGCAGCGGCTGCGCGGCTCCGGGCTGCCGGGCCGGCCGGTCCTGGAGATCAACCCGCGCCATCCGCTGGTCGAGCGGCTGAACGGCGGGCAGGACGACCCGCGCCTGGCCGACTGGGCGCACGTCCTGTTCGACCAGGCCGTCCTCACCAGCGGGGCCCGCATCGAGGAGCCCGGCGCGTTCGTCTCCCGCCTCAACGACCTCCTCGTCTCCCTCACGTCCCGAGCACCGGAGGCGCCCGGCCGTTGACCGCACCTTGCGCACGGCGCCGAGCCGTACGACCTTGTCCTCAGATGCGTTCACGCCGCCGACCCGGCGCCCACCGGGTTTCCGCGAGGTGAGCGCCGGGACCTTCGGCCCTCAGATCAGGGGCGGAGGTCACCCCGCCGTCCGTGGGCGGCGGGGCCAGACTTGGCCGGGCGGGGCACCTGGAGGGAAGCCATGGCGGATGTCCGGACGGCGCTGGCGGAGGTCGTCGGCGAGGAGCATGTGCTGGCAGGTGACGCGGTGCCGCCGGAGTACGGGCGGGACGAGTCGCTCGGCGTGACCGGCGTGCGGCCCGATCTGGTGGTGCGGCCCGCGGACGCCGGGCAGGTCGCGGCCGTGCTGCAGGTGGCCGGTGAGCACGGGCTGCCGGTGACGGCGCGCGGATCGGGGACGGGGCTGTCCGGAGCGGCGGTGCCGCGTCCGGGCGGGCTCGTGGTGTCGTTCGAGCGGATGAACCAGATCCTGGAGATCGACACGGACGGCCAGGTCGCGGTCGTGCAGCCCGGCGTCACGCTCGCGGAACTTGACGAAGCGACCGCCGCGCACGGCCTCGTCTACCCGATCTTCCCTGGCGAGGGCAGCGCCAGCATCGGCGGGACGGTCGCGACCAACGCGGGCGGCATGCACGCGGTGAAGGAGGGCGTGACCCGCCACCACGTGCTCGGGCTGGAGGCGGTGCTCCCCACCGGCGAGGTGATCCGAACGGGCGGCCGGTATGTGAAGACGTCCACCGGATACGACCTGACGCAGCTCATCGTGGGGTCGGAGGGCACGCTCGCCCTGGTGACCGAGGTGACGCTGCGGCTGCGCGCCCGGCTGCCGCACCGGGCCGGGGTGCTGGCGCCGTTCCCCGACACGGAGGCGGTCACGGCGGCCGTGCCGCGGCTGACGGGCGGCGGGCTCGACCCGCTCGTGCTGGAGTACGTGGACCTCCTCGCGATGTCGGCGATCATGCAGAACGCCGGACTGGACCTCGGCGTGCCGCAGGAGATCCAGGACGCCGCCGGCGCCTACCTGCTGGTGGTGCTGGAGAACCGTTCGGCGGACCGGCTGGACGAGGACGTCCAGACGCTCGGCGAGCAGCTGGCCGGGCTGGGCGCCGCCGACGTGTACGTCCTCACCGGCGACCCGCTCCGCAAGCTGATCACGGCGCGGGAGGGGGCGTTCTGGGCCGCGCGGAACGCCGGGGCGAACGCGATCGTGGACGCCGTCGTGCCCCGCGCCGCGCTGGCCCGGTTCTTCGCCGCCGTCCCCGCCATCGCCGACCGGCACGGCGCGCTGATCGGCGGCTGCGGCCACGCCGGCGACGGCAACGTGCACCTGTCGGTGTTCCAGCCCGACGAGGACGCCCTGGCGAAGGTCATGGACGAGCTGCTCGCCGCCGCGGCGGAGCTGGGTGGGACGATCAGCGGAGAGCACGGTATCGGACGAGAGAAGATCCGCCATTTCCTCGCCCTGGAGGACCCGGCGAAGGTGGCGCTGATGCGGCGGATCAAGACATCCTTCGACCCGGACGGGATACTCAACCCGGGCGTCCTGTTCGGCTGAGATCGGAGTTGCGTATGAACGGCGCGCAGGCCATGGTGCGGACGTTGGCGGAGGCCGGCGTCGGGGTGTGGTTCGCCAATCCGGGTACGTCCGAGCTGCATCTGGTGGCGGCGCTGGACGGCGAGCCGCGTGCGAGGGGCGTGCTGTGCCTGTTCGAGGGCGTCGCGACGGGTGCGGCCGACGGGTACGGGCGGATGGCGCCCGATCCGGCCGCCGTGCTGCTGCACCTCGGGCCGGGGCTCGGGAACGGGCTCGCGAACCTGCACAACGCGCGGCGGGCCGGGACGCCGGTCGTGACCGTCATCGGCGACCACGCGACGAGCCATGAGCGGTTCGACGCGCCGCTCCAGTCGGACATCGCGGCGGTGGCCGGGTCGGTGTCGGCCTGGATGCGGCGCCCGGTGGACGTGGCCGAGGCGGGCAAGGCGGCGGCCGAGGCCGTCGCGGCGGCGCGGGCCGCGGGCGTCGCCACCCTGGTGGTGCCCGCCGACGTCGCCTGGTCGGAGGGCGGCGACGTGGCGGTGGAGCCGCCCGCCCTTGCCCGCGAGCCGGTGGCGGAGGGCGCGCTCGAACCGGCCGCCGCCGCGCTCGCGAGCGGCGAACCCTGCGTCGTGCTGATCGGCGGCGACGCGACCCGGCGCGGCGGGCTGGAGGCCGCCGGGCGGATCGCGGCGGCGACCGGGGCGCGGGTGCTGTGCGAGACGTTCCCGGCGCGGCTGGAGCGGGGCGCCGGGCTCCCGGCGGTGGAGCGGCTCGCCTACCTGGGCGAGATGGCGGCGGCGCAGCTCGACGGCGCCCGGCACATCATCCTGGCGGGCGCGCGGCGTCCCGTGACGTTCTTCGCCTACCCCGGCAAGCCGGGCGACCTGGTACCGGACGGCTGCCAGGTGCACGACCTCGGCGCGGACGCGCTGGGCCCGCTCGCCGACGCGGTCGGCGGGGACGCGGTTCCGGCGCTGCAGGTGGCGGCGCGGCCGGACGTCCCGACCGGGGCGCTCACCGGGGAGAGCGCCGCCGCCGTCATCGGCGCGCTGCTGCCCGAGGGCGCGATCGTGTCGGACGAGGCCAACACGTCCGGGCTGTGGCTCCCGGGCGCCACCGCCGGCGCGCCGCCGCACGACTGGCTGTCGCTGACCGGCGGTGCGATCGGGCAGGGCCTGCCCGTCGCGACCGGCGCCGCGATCGCCTGCCCGGACCGCCCGGTCGTCTGCATGGAGGCCGACGGCAGCGCCATGTACACGCTGTCCGCGCTGTGGACGCAGGCCCGCGAGGGGCTCGACGTCACGACCGTCGTGTTCAACAACGGCTCGTACGCGATCCTGTCGATGGAGACGACGCGGGTCGGCGCCGTCCCCGCGCCGCCCGAGGAGGGGACCATCACGCGGGACATGGTCGACCTGTCGCGGCCGGCCCTCGATTTCGTCGCGCTGGCGTCCGGGATGGGCGTGCCGGCGTCCCGCGCGCACACGGCCGAGGAACTCGCCGACCAGTTCGGCAAGGCGCTCGCCGAACCGGGCCCGCACCTCATCGAGGCGGTCGTCCCACCCCTGGGCTAATTCCGCGTTGACCTGCGGCGTGTTGTTGTTATCCGCCTTGCCATAACAACAACACGCCGCAGGTCAACGCATTGCGAGGCGGCGGAACATGCGGCGCTGGCTCCGGTAGAGGCCGGGGAACTCCCGGTAGAGGCGCTCGTACTCCGCCCCGGCAGTGGCGTCGGGGCGGAAGACGCGGTCGACGCGGGTCCGGACGTCCTCGCGGCGGACGGCGCCCAGCGACAGCGCGGCGAAGACCGCCTGGCCGCGCAGCGTCGCGTTGATCGGGTCCTCGACCCGTTCGACGGTGCGGCCGAGCACGTCCGCGTGGATCCGGCACCACAGGTCGGACCGGGCGCCGCCGCCGATCATCCGGACCGGGTCGAGGCGCCGCCCGGCGAACCGCTCGACCGCCTCGTGCAGCCACCGGCTGTTGTAGGCGACGCCCTCCAGCACCGCGCGGACGAGGTCGTCCTGCGTGGTGGTGAGCGACAGGTTGTGGAAGCCGGCGCGGGCGTCGCGGTCGTCCACCGGGGACCGCTCGCCGTCCAGCCAGGGGGTGAAGATGACGCCGTGGCTGCCCGGCGGGACGGCGGCGGCGCGGGCCACCAGGCGCTCGTAGTCGGAGTCGCCGGTGGCGGACGCGCCGAGCACGGTCTCGTTCAGCCATTGCAGGCACCGGCCGCCGGTCTCGTGGTTGTCGGCGACGACGTAAGAGCCCGCCGCCAGCCCCGGCACGCTGGCGATGGAGCGCAGCACGTCGGTCTTCTTGAACGGCACCGACAGCCCGATCCAGGATGTCGTGCTGATCGCGAGATGGGCCTGGAAGTCGTCCAGCGTCCCGGCGCCGCAGACCGCCGCGTGCAGGTCGGGCAGGCCGGTGACCACCGGCAGGCCCTCCGGCACGCCGAGTTCGCCCGCCGCCCGGGCGGAGACGGTGCCGACCACCGAGCCGATGGGGCGCAGCGGCGGGAGCCTGCCGGTGTCGATCCCGGCGCGGCGGGCCAGTCCGCCGTCGTAGCGCAGGACGTCCGGGCGCCGGTTGTCGGTCAGCCACGCCGCCGTCATGGACGCGTGCGTGGCGGCCGGGACGCCGGTCATCCGCATCGTCAGGTAGTCCACGGGCTCCAGGAACCAGCGCGCCGCCGCGTACACGTCCGGCATCTCGTGCCGCAGGAACAGCAGGTGCCCGATCGGGTCGGCGCCCGACGGCGACGGGGCCCCGCCCGTCCGCCGCACCCAGGCGAGGGCGTTGCGCGGCGCGAACCCGGCGACCGGCCCCGCGATGACGTCCCGGGAGTAGGGCGCGCCGCGCGTGTCGTCGTACAGCAGGCAGTCGCCGACGGGACGGCCCTCGGCGTCCACCGGCACGGTGCTGGCCCACTGCCCGGTGCAGGACGCGGCGACGACCTGCTCCGGCCGGACGCCTCCGGCGGCCATGGCCTTCCGGGCGGCCTCGGTGAGCAGCCGCCACCACTCCTCCGCGTCCTGCGTGGACGCGCCGCCGCCCGGCCGGCGGGTGGTGAGCAGGGCGAACTCGCAGCTGAGGATCTCGCCGGTCAGCGAGACCAGGCCGGCCTTCAGCCCGGTCGAGCCGAGGTCGGCGGTGAGGACGCAGCGCTCGCGCGGCGCGGACATGCCCCTGCCCCGCCTCGTCAGCGGGCGGACGGCGGCAGCGACTGCTGGGTGTCGAGCATTCCGGCCATGACCTGCCGGATGAAGTCGTCCGCCTCATGGGTGAGCCCGCCCGGCACTCCCCCGTACACCGCGCCCGACATGGGCGCCTCCCCCGCCTTCTCCTGCTTCAGTGCGTATTCGACGGCTTCGGCGAGGTCGGCGGCGAAGGCCTCCGCGACGCCCGGCCGGGTCTGCGGCCGGGTCACCGCCATATGGACGGCGTTCGGGTACTGCTGCCCGTTGAGCCGCCAGCCGCGTCCCGCCATGGAGTCGTACACGTGGTAGATGTCGAACTCGTCCGAAGTGAAGCTGAACAGGAACGTCGGCTCGCCCAGCACCCGCAGTTCCGGGTGCGACCGGACCGCGCCGATCATCCGGCGGGCCGTCTCGAAGATCCGCGCGGCGTGGCGCCGGTACCCCGAGCGCCCGAGCCTGACCATCCCGGCCCAGGTGGCCGCGAGCAGGCCGCCCGACCGCGAGCCCTCGATGCCCGGCGAGAGGTACTTCCCGCCGCTCCATCCCGTGTCGAGGAAGTAGAGCGCGTTGCGCAGCGCGCCGTCGCGGAACAGCAGCGTGGACGTGCCCTTCAGCCCGTACCCGTACTTGTGGGTGTCGGCGGAGATGCTGGTGACGCCCGGCAGCCGGAAGTCGAACACCGGGACGTCCAGGCCCAGTTCCTCACCGAACGGGAGGATGAACCCGCCAAGGCAGGCGTCCACGTGCAGGCCGACGCCCCGGGACAGGGCCAGTTCGGACAGCTCCGCGATCGGGTCGATCGTCCCGTAGCCGTAGTTGCCGGCCGAGCCGACCAGCGCGACCGTGTCCGCGTCGATGAGGTCCGCCGCGGCGTCGACGTCCACCAGGGTCGTGCGCGGGTCGACCGGCGCCCGCCGCACCTCGATGCCGAACAGGTGCCCGGCCTTGTCGAACGCGGGATGCGCGGTCTCGGGCTTGACGATGTTCGGCCGTTCCAGGCCGGCGGCGTCGCGGTAGGCGAGCATCGCGTGCAGGATGCTGCCGGTGCCGCCGGTCGTGACGATCCCGGCAGGCTCCGTCCCGGTGACGGCGCCGGCGTGCATGAGGTCGAGGGTCATGGCGAGGATCTCGCCCTCGAACTTCGTCGCGCTGGGGAACATGTCCCGCTGCAGGACGTTCGCGTGGCCGAACAGCCCGTACGTCTCCGCCATGAAGGCGTAGTGGCGGTGGTCGCCGCAGTAGACCGTCCCGGACGCCTTGCCGGTCTCCCAGAAGGCGTCCTCCGCGCCCGCCATCTCCCGCAGTTCGGCGAGGATCTCCTCCGGGGGCCGGCCGTCCTCGGGGAGCCGCTCGTGGACCTCGAACCGGTCGGCGTAGGGGTAGTCCGTCACGTTTCCCGCCCTCCGTGCCCGCGCGTCCGCCTCGGCACGGCGCGCCGTGCCCACGATCGTCGGCCGGACGGAAACGCGAAGGTAGGGGCTTTCGTCCCCCCGGCCGGTGCCGTTCGGCCCGGCCGGAGGGACGCCGTGACGCGGGACGCCGTGACGCGGGAGGGTCAGACGCCGAGGCCGCGGCCGATGATCTCCTTCATGATCTCGGTGGTGCCGCCGAAGATCGTCTGGATGCGGACGTCCTGGTACGCCTTCGCGATCGGGTACTCGGTCATGTAGCCGTAGCCGCCGTGGAGCTGGACGCAGCGGTCGACGACCCGCTTGAGCAGCTCGGTGTTCCACCACTTGAGCATCGCGGCCTCGTCGGCGGTGAGCTCCCCCTCGCTCTCCTTGAGGATGCACTCGTCGGTGAACGAGCGGGCGATGGTCAGCTCGGTCTTCATCTCGGCGAGCGTGAAGCGGTTGTGCTGGAACTTGCCGATCGGGCGGCCGAACGCCTCGCGCGTCTTGCAGTACTCGAGGGTCTGCGCGAACGCGTCCTCGGCGGCGGCCATCGCGGTCGCGCCGATGGACAGCCGCTCGCGGGCGAGGTTCGTCATCAGGTAGATGAAGCCCATGCCCTCCTCGCCGAGGAGGTTCGCCTTCGGGACGCGGACGTTGTCGAAGAACAGCTCGGCGGTGTCCTGCGCGTGCATGCCGACCTTGTCGAGGTTGCGGCCGCGCTCGAAGCCGGCCATCCCGCGCTCGACGGCGAGGAGGCTGACGCCCTTGGCCCCGGCGGACGGGTCGGTCTTCGCGACGACGATGACGAGGTCGGCGAGGATGCCGTTGGAGATGAACGTCTTCGACCCGTTCAGGACGTAGTCGTCGCCGTCCTTGACCGCGGTGGTCTTGATGCCCTGCAGGTCGGAGCCGGCGGCGGGCTCGGTCATCGCGATCGCGGTGATGATCTCACCGGAGCAGTAGCCGGGGAACCAGCGCCGCTTCTGCTCCTCCGTGCAGAGCTGGCGCAGGTAGCCGCCGTTGATGTCGTTGTGGACGGCGAAGCCGGGGCCGTGGACGCCGGCCTTCGCCAGCTCCTCGTTGAAGATGACGTAGTAGCGGTAGTCGTCGTTGCCGCCGCCCCCGTACTCCTCCGGCATGTCGATGCCGAGCAGGCCCGCGCGCCCCGCCGCCAGCCACACCTCGCGCGAGACGATGCCGTCCTTCTCCCACTGCTCGTGGTGGGGCGCGGCCTCCTTCGCGATGAAGGAGCGCACCATGTCGCGGAAGGCGTCGTGCTCGCCCGTGTAGATGTCCCGTCCCATCCGGCGGTCTCCCTCATGTAAGTACGTGCTGATACAGAGTTAATGTAACACTGGTGCTGTCACATAGAGGGAGGCGGGATGGAGCTCACCGTCGACGAGCTGGCCTCGCGCGCCGGGGTCACCGTCCGGACCGTGCGGTTCTACGCCGGGCGCGGCCTGCTCCCGCCCCCCAGGCTGCGCGGGCGCACCGGGCTCTACGGCCCCGATCACCTCGCGCGGCTCGAACTCGTCCGGGAGCTCCAGTCGCTCGGCCTGACGCTCGCCTCCATCGAGAAGCACCTGCAGAGGATTCCCGTGGACGCGCCGGCCGAAGACCTCGCGCTGCAGCGGGCGCTGCTGTCGCCGTGGGCGCCGGAGCAGCCCGAGGACCTCGACCGGGCCGAACTCGACCGGCGGGCCGGGCGGCACCTCGACGACGAGACGATCAAGCGGCTGGAGGCCCTCGGCGTCGTCGAGCGGGTGGCCGGCGACGTCATCCGGGTCGTCAGCCCGGCGCTGCTCGGCATCAGCGCCGAACTGGCCGAGCTGCCGATGCCGCTGGACACGCTGATCGCGTCCCATGAGGCCGTCGACCGGCACACGACCGCGCTGGCCGCCGAGCTCCAGCAGGTCTTCCAGGACACCGTCGTCCGCCCCTACCGGGAGGGCGGGCGGTCGCCGCAGGAGCGCGAGCGGCTCATGGAGATGGCGGGGAAGCTCAAGCCGCTGATGATCCAGTCGCTGGTGACGTCGTTCCAGCGGGCCGTCGACAAGGCCATCCGCCGGTCCGTGCCGGACTGACCCGCCTGGCGCGGCGATGCCGGCCCGCGAACGTGGACGCCTCCGGGCCGGCCTGCCCGCCCTCCCCGGGGACCGGGGACCAGGGATCAGGCGCGCTGGGCGGCGGTGTGGTTGAGCCCCTCGCGGACCTGGCGAGCGAGGGTGACCGGGTCGCCGACCTTGAACATGTGGGAGAAGAACAGCTGCGGGTGCTCCGCGGTCTCCTGGTTGTAGAGGCATCCGACCTGCCAGCGGTGGCGGCGCATGGTCCTCATGACCGGCTGCACCTCCCCGGAGGTCATCGAGAAGTCGGGCACCACGGCCGCCATCCCCTTGCCGACCGGCTGGAACTGCACGTTGGTGGACACGCCCAGGTCCGGGTCGACGCGGATGCCGCCGAGGCGGATCTTGTCGGTGCGCCGCACGGTCACGGTGACGATCCCGTTCTCGCCGACCATGGCGTCCCCGCCGAGGATCTTGCCCAGCCGCTCCGCCGGAAGCGGGGTCTCGGGGTGCTTCGGCAGGGTCTGCGGCAGCGGGGTGGAGGTGTCGCGGCGGATGACGTCGTGGATGGCCCCGGCCAGCTTGCGCGGGTCGCCCACCGCCCTGAAGTGCGTGAACCAGACCATCGGCTCGAGATCGTAGAGGTGCTGGTGCTGGGCCTGGAAGACGATGCCGTGGGCGAGATACCCGTCGATGACCCGCTGGATCTCCTGCGGGCGCAGCGCCAGGTCGCCGTTCATGATCGCCCTGTTCCGGCCGATCGACTGGAAGAACACCTCGTGCTGGATCTGGAAGCCGTCCTCGAACCGCACCCGCGGCTGCCCGCCGGTGACCTTCAGGTCCTTGCGGTCGATGTCGATCTCGAGGACCCCGCTCTTGCTCACGGTCCCCTCGGCCTGCATGATCCTCTCGATCTCCTTGACCGGGAGCCGCCCGGTATCCGCGGCGTTGGCCGGCGCACCCGCCGTGGTCAGCCCCACGATGAGGGGGACGGACGCCAGAAGGCCGCCCCACGCCCGGCGCCGCGCGCCACCTGTCAGGAAACCTGTCACTGAATCCTCCTTCGGGTCTTGCTTCGCCCCCTTCCCGGAGCCGGGTCGCACAAATCCGAAGAGTAGTCAAGTGTTCACTCAGAGTAGCCAAGCCTCGACGTTGCGGACTATGCCGCGAATCGGAGGCCGGCCGGTCAGGCGTTCTTCCACTCCTCGCCCTCGTACTCGACGAGGCGCGGGTGGACGAGCGTGTTGACCTCGACGTCCCGGTGCCGCCGGTCCTTGGGGAACACCGTCGACGCCTGCAGCACCCCGCTGTCGAGGAAGCGGAGGTCGGGGACGTTGGGCGCGAGCTTGAGCGCGGGCGCCTTCTTGCCGGGGGACGCCAGGACGAACCCCCAGTCGCCGAAGCTCGGCACGTCCACGTGGTACGGCGACACCGCGAAACCGGCGGCGGCGATCGACTTCTCGATGCTCCAGAACGACTTGGGCGCGAAGTACGGCGACCCCGACTGGACGACCATCCGCCCACCGGGCGCGAGGGCCCGCTTCACCATCCCGTAGAACTCGACCGAGTACAGCTTGGCGGTGGACACGTCGTCCGGGTCGGGCATGTCCACGATGACCGCGTCGAACTGCCGGTCCAGGGCGCGCAGCCACGAGAACGCGTCGGCGGCGACCGTCGTCACGCGCGGGTCCTCGAACGAGCGGTGGTTCAGCGACACGATCGGCTTGTAGGTGCGGGCCAGGTGCAGCATCTCCGGGTCGAGTTCGACCAGCGTCGCGCTCTGGACGTCCTTGTAGCGCAGCACCTCGCGCAGCGCCAGCCCGTCCCCGCCGCCGAGGATCAGCACCCGGCCGTGCGGGCCCGACATCAGCGGGTGGACGAGCGACTCGTGGTAGCGGTACTCGTCCACCGACGAGAACTGCAGGTCGCCGTTGAGGAACAGCCGCAGGTCGGACGGTCCGAGCCCCACCTGCCGCGTGATCACGATCTCCTGGTACTTCGTGCGCTTGGAGACCGCGATCGGGTCGCTGTAGAGCGCCTGCCGCGCCGACACCTCGAAGCGGTCGGCCAGCGCGTACGTCCCGCCGAGGACGGCGAGGACCGCGACCATGCCGAGCGCCAGCGCAGCCCGCGCGACCCGCCCGACCTGGCGGCGGAACAGCCACAGCACGACCGCCATCCCGGCGACCGCGTTCACGGCGCCGACCAGCAGCGCGCCCTTGATGTGCCCGAACGCGGGCAGCAGCAGGAACGGGAACGCGAGCCCGCCGACCAGCGCGCCCACGTAGTCGGCGGCGAACAGGTCGGCGACCGCCGACCCCGCGTCCTGCTTGCGGATCCGCTGCAGCAGCGTCATCAGCAGCGGGATCTCCGCGCCGATCAGCGCGCCGACCGCGAACGACACCGCGACCAGCGCGGGGACGTACAGGTCGAGCCACGCGAACGCCGCGTACAGCGCGAGGACCGACACGCCGCCGATCAGCGCGAGCGCGCCCTCGACGACCGCGAACGCCACGACCGCGCGGCCCTGCAGCGGCTTCGCGGCGAGCGACCCGACGCCCATCGCGAAGACCATCACCGACAGGACGATCGACGCCTGCGTGACCGAGTTCCCGACGAGGTAGCTGCCGAGCGCGACCAGCGCCAGCTCGTACACCAGCCCGCACGCCGCGCACGTGAACACGGCCGCGAGGACGAGCGTGCGGGCGAGCCGGGCGGGAACGCGCGGCCTCCCCGGCCCGTCCGCGGGGGACGGCTCCGGGGAGGACGGCCGAGCGGCGTCGGCGACGGCCCGGCCGGTGTCGCGGGACGTCAGGAGACCGCCCCGGCCACGATCGCGGCGACGCCGAGGTCGGCCGCGGCGACGACCCACCCGGCCGGGTGGATGCCGGTCCCGCTCCCGGTGCCGTCCGCGCCGACGAGCGTCGCCCCGAGCTTGCCGGGCGTGATCACGTCCAGCAGGAAGAACGCGATGACCATCAGCACGATGCCGCACGCGCCGAACACGGCGGTGTCGATCAGCCCGTCGCGCAGGTCGTTGTCGCTGGTGACGATCGCCGTGAAGACGATGCCGCCGATGCCGAACAGCTTGACCGCGAGCAGCAGCGCGGCGCCGCGGTTGCCCTCGGTCCAGATCTGCTTGCCGAGCCGGCCGGGCGTCGTCACCTCCACCACCAGGTAGCCGAGCGCCATCAGCGCGATGCCGACCGCCCCGTAGGCGAACGTCGCGCCGACCTCGTTAAGGATGTCGTTCAATTGTCGCTCCTCATTTGCCCGAACCCGGGCCGCCGCCCCGGAACGACGCGGCGCCTCTGCTGTTCCATCCGTTGCTGCCGGGGCTCGCCCAGTACCCGCCGATGTGGGAGTAGTAGCGGTTGTAGCCGCGGCGGGGTTTGTCGACCGTGATCCGGCTGCCGGCGCCGTTCGGCAGGACGCCGACGACGAGCTTCGGGTAGCGCAGGAAGATGCCGCCCGCGGCCCCCTTGGTCGCCATGTCGTCCACCCGGTCGATCGGTTTGAACTTGCGGCTGATCTCCGAGGCGACCGTCCCGGGTGCCTTGGAGGACCGGTAGGTGTCCGCTCCCATCCGGGTGTATTTGTCGCCGATCCACGACGACTGCGACTGCCCGCAGGCGCCGAGCGCCACGGTGGTCAGGGCGGCAGCGGCCACCGCGCCCGCCGCCCGTCTCCTGCTGTTCATGAGGGTCTCACCAACCGGCTTCGCGTCATCACGATCTCCCGGGTCTGGGGGTAGGCGTGCCAGGTCCGCCAGCCGAACCCGGGTTCTTGCGTCTCTTCCAGGGCCAGTGCGGTGACGGCGTGCGGGGAGCCGGGGAACGCCCCGGTCAGCGCGTCACCGCGGTCCGCGAGCCGCGCGCACACGGCCTCGACGGCGCGGGCGAACGCCGTCCCGTCGCTGTGCGCGGCGGTCGTCGCGGCGAAGTCGTACGCCCAGCCGGGCACGTTCACGGCGGCGCGTCCCGGCAGCGGCTCGGCCCGGCCGGCCAGGCACGCCACCGTCTCGCTCAGCGGACCGGCGATGACCTGGTGGGACGCGCCGAGCAGGCGCATCTCCACGGTCAGGCCCGCCCGCTCCACCGGCAGGACGGCGAGGGCCGCCAGCGGCGGCAGCCCGAGCGCGAAGGAGAGCCCGTCGGCGCGCACGTCCGCGTAGGGGGTGTCGAGGGTCGCGCGCAACTCAGCTACCGCCACCCGGGTAGATCGTCATCGATCCGGTCGGGACGCGCTCGCCGAGGCCCGCCTCCCACTGGCCGCCGCCGTACTGCTCGAACGACAGGTACTTCCCGCGCGGGCCCTCGTAGTCGACGTACTCGACCCGTCCCTGGACGCCGACGCCGGTCGTGCCCTCGCTGGTGTAGTCGGCGGTCCCGTGCTCGTCGCGGCGGTACTCGACGCCGTCCACGACGATGGTCTTCTCACCGGGGGTGAGGTCGCCGATGTCGTGCTCGGTCCACCAGACGACTTCGAGGTCGGGGTCCTCCTCGACGGAGATCCACACCTTCTGGCCCTCGATGGTGTCGGCGTCGAGGAGGTGCTCGCTCCAGGTGAAGCCGCCCTCCTTCAGCCGCAGCGAACCGCGCACGAAGTAGCGGGTGCCGAGGTACTCGACCATGTCGCCGGCCTTGAGGGTGCGCGGGTCGCCCGCCACCGAGTCCTCCGGGGCGAACGGGTCGTGCGGTGCCGGCGGGGCAGCGGGCGCCGGGGCGTTCGAACGACGTCGCAGCAGGACGAGGATCAGCACGACCAATGCGACAAGAATCAGCGCGAGAAGGATGACAATCGCTGTTCCGCCCACGGACACCTCCATCGTTTCGTCGACAGCAAGGGCACAGACCAGCGGGATCCTACCGACTGTGGTGCCTCACGCCCATACCGCGATGAGACGTATCAAATGATCCACGGGTTTCATAGGTGTACCCGCGATCCGATGCAAGGCCGGAACCGGAGCCGCGCCGAAGCGGCGCGCGGGGCCGCGCGCGGGCGGGCCGGATCAGAGGCGGGCGGCGGCGGCGGCCACGCGGTCGTCCGTGGCGGTGAAGGCGATCCTGATGTGGCGGGCACCGGCCGGGCCGTAGAACTCGCCGGGGCCGACGAGGACGCCGAGGGAGGCGAGGTGGGCGACCGTGTCCCAGCACGGCTCGTCCCGCGTGGCCCACAGGTACAGGGACGCCTCGGAGTGGTCGATGCGGAAGCCGTGCCGCTCGAACGCCTCGCGCAGGGCGGCGCGGCGGCGCGCGTAGCGGGCGCGCTGCTCGTCCACGTGCGCGTCGTCGGCGAACGCGACCGTCATCGCGGCCTGCACCGGCGCCGGGACGATCATGCCGGCGTGCTTGCGGACCTCCAGCAGCCGCTTCACGATCGCGAGGTCACCGGTGACGAACCCGGCGCGGTAGCCCGCCATGTTGGAGCGCTTGGAGAGCGAGTTGACCGCGAGCAGGCCCTCGTGGGAGCCGTCGCAGACGTCCGGATGCAGGATCGAGATGGGCGGCTTGTCCTCGTCCCAGCCGAACTCCAGGTAGCACTCGTCGCTGACGACGATCGCGCCCCGGCCGCGCGCCCACGCGACGACCTTGCGCAGGTGCTCGGCGGGCAGCACCTTGCCGGTCGGGTTGGACGGCGAGTTCACCCAGACGATCTTCGGGTTGACCGGGCCGAGCGCGAGCAGCCCGTCCGTGGAGACGGGCGTGGCCCCGGCCAGCCGCGTGCCGACGTCGTAGGTCGGGTAGGCCAGTTCGGGGAAGACGACCTTGTCGCCGGGGCCGGCGCCGAGCAGCGTCGGCAGCCAGGCGACCAGTTCCTTGGTGCCGATGACGGGGAGCACCGCGTCCGGGTCGGCGCCGGACACGCCCGCGCGGCGGCGCAGCCAGCCCGCGACCGACTCGCGCAGCGCGGGCGTCCCGTAGGTCTGCGGGTAGCCGGGCGCGTCGGCCGCACCGGCGAGGGCCTCCCGGATCGGCGCGGGCGTCGGGTCGACGGGCGTCCCGACGGACAGGTCGACGATGCCGTCCGCGTGCGCGAGCGCCCGCTCCTTGTACGGGGCGAGCCGATCCCACGGAAAGTCCGGCAACGTGAACACTGTCCCTGCTCCTCCTCTGGAGACCCGGCGGGCCGCGGCCTTCCCGAACTCGGGGAGACCACGGCCCGGAAAATCGACGCGGGAGACCTCGGACGCGCCCGCGGGCGCGCCGTCCGGTCCCCCGGCTCAGTCGTCGTGGCTCAGTCGTCGTGGCTCTGCGGAGGCAGCGCGGCGACGATCGGGTGGTCCTTGTCGATCTTGCCGACCTTGGACGCACCGCCCGGCGAGCCGAGGTCGTCGAAGAACTCCACGTTCACCTTGTAGAAGTCCTTCCACTGGTCGGGGACGTCGTCCTCGTAGTAGATGGCCTCAACCGGGCAGACCGGCTCGCACGCACCGCAGTCGACGCACTCGTCCGGGTGGATGTAGAGCTGACGCTTCCCTTCGTAGATGCAGTCGACCGGGCACTCCTCGATGCATGCCTTGTCGAGCAGGTCCACGCAGGGCTGCGCAATGACGTAGGTCACGTCAGTGACTCCTCTCGGATTTCCGGCCCCGCCGCACGTCACGGCTCACCGCAAGCTCGCTGTGAATAGTATGGCCACCACGGCTCAGTCGATTCGACATGGGGGTCCTCACATGTCCGCCCGCTTCGCCGCGCGGCTGGTGGTGTCCATCAGTGGCGCGGACGTGGGCCAGCGGATCTCGCTGCGCCGCCGTCTGCCTACGGGAGAGTACAGCGACGTCGTCGGCGTACTCGAATCGTGGTCCGATAAGCGGCTTCTGGTGCGCCGGCGCGACGGCGAGCTGGTCGAGGTGCCCGAGGAGATCATGGTCGCGGCGAAGGTCGTCCCGCCGCAGCCGCCGCCGCGCCGCCGCCCCCGCCGGCAGGAGCCGGGGGACGGCTGACGCGGCCGGCCCGCTCCGCTCAGCCGGTGCTGGACGGCACCGGGCCGGACGGGGCGGGGCTGCCCGGCACGGCACTGCCCGGCGCGGGCCCGCTCGGCGCGGGGCGGCCGGACGGCGAGCCGCCCGATCCCGAGTCCGCGGGCGCGGGGCTGCCGGCACCCGGCCCGGCGGGCGAGCCGTAGGGCGGCGGTTCCGCCGTCACCTCGGTGGTCCGCTCGCTGTAGGTCTCGCCGGGTTTGAGGTCGCGGCCCTGGAACAGCTCCGACACCGTGACGAACGTGAACCCGCGCTTCTTCAGGCCGTCCACCACCTGCGGGATCGCCTCGACGCTCGTCTTGTGGATGTCGTGGAACAGGATGATGCCGCCGCTCTTCGGTTCCTTGGTCCCGACCCTGACGTCCCGGGCGACGTTGCGGTAGCGCCAGTCGAGCGTGTCGACGCTCCACAGGATCAGCGGCATCCCGATGATGCGTCCGACGTGCTTGTTCGTCGCCCCGTACGGCGGGCGCATCAGCGTCGGCTCCACCCCGCCGGACGCCTCCTTGATGGCCTTCTGCGTCCGCTCGATCTGCGACCGCACCTCCGCCGGCGACAGTGCGGTGAGCTGCGGGTGGGACCAGCTGTGGTCGGCCAGCTCATGGCCCTCCAGGGCCATCCGGCGCACCACGGCGCGATGGCTGCCGACGTTCTGGCCCAGCATGAAGAACGTGGCGCGCACGCCGTCCTTCTTCAGCGTGTCGAGCAGGCCCGCCGTGTACGGGCCGGGGCCGTCGTCGAAGGTGAGCGCGACGCACTTCACCCGGTCGCAGTCGATCCTCCGCGGCGGCGGCGGTGTCGGCGACCGGCTCGCCTGCGCCTTCTCGCCCAGCGCGGCTCGCTCCCCGGCCGTCCGCGCCTGCCGCTTGTCGGTGTGGCTGCATCCCGCGATGAGCAGGAGGCCGGCGCCGCCGATAATGGCGAATTTCCTGATCCGCACCACGCACCCCCGAACGTGTCGCTTTCGCGCCGCTAATACCCTGCGTCACGCTGAAGACACACGGCGCTGACATTCCGGATGCGTGAACTCTGTACGGAGATGCGGGTGAAGACGGGTGACCGTGCGGTGTCCCGCACGGCCACGCACGTCAGCGGAGGGGCCAGTCGGGGACTTCGGGCGGGAGGTCCTTGCTGACGCGCATCGGGAAGGCGGCGTCGCGCTTGTCCAGGAAGGACGACACGCCCTCGATCGCGTCGGCGGCGCCGCCGAGGGAGGCCATGAGGCGGGAGTCGGCGGCGTGCGCGTCCCACGGGGACGGGGCGGACAGGCCCGACCACATCAGCCGCCGGATCGCGGCGACCGACACGGCGGAGGTGTTGTCGGCGATCTCGCGGCCGAGGGCGTAGGCGGCGGGGAGCAGCTCGTCCGGCGCGTGGACGCGGGAGACCAGGCGGCCCGCGAGGGCCTCCTGCGCGTCGAAGACGCGGCCGGTCGCGGCCCACTCCATGGCCTGCGCGATGCCGACGAGGCGCGGCAGGAACCAGCTGGACGCGGCCTCGGTGACGATGCCGCGGCGCGCGAACACGAACCCGAACTTGGCCTTCTCGCTGGCGAGCCGGACGTCCATCGGGAGGGTCATGGTGACGCCGACGCCGACCGCGGCGCCGTTGAACGCGCCGATGACGGGCTTGAGGCAGCGTGCGATGCGCAGCGCCACCGTGCCGCCGCCGTCGCGCGGGGTGCCGTCCTCTAGGACGTCGTCCTCGCCGGCGAACATGTCCTTCGACTTCTCCTTGTCGAAGGTGTCGCCGCCGCCGCTCAGGTCGGCGCCCGCGCAGAACGCGCGGCCCGCGCCGGTCACCACGACCGCCCGCACCTCGTCGTCGGCGTCGATCCGGTCGAAGACGTCGAGCATCTCGTTGCGCATGGTGAACGTGTAGGCGTTCATCTTCTGCGGACGGTTCAGCGTGACGGTGGCGATCCCGTCGCGAACCTCGTACTCGATCTCCCTGTACGGCACGTCCGAACCCCTCTCCACTGGACAGAACCCGATTCTAGAACGAGTCTTCAGATGAGGGCTTCGGGGAAGAGGCGGAGCAGGACGTCCCGGCGCCACTCGGCCAGGTCGCGGCCGGGGCCGGGCGGCGGGACGGGCAGCAGCGCGCCGTCCGCCGCCGTGGTGAATTCGATCTCAATACCGGGGGCGATCTCGGCGGGCGGCTCGCCGGTGGCCGCGAGGCTCCGCGCCAGGGCGCCGAGGACGCGCGCCCAGCCGTCGCCCAGGTAGGGCGGCAGGGCCTCGGCGCGCAACTCCGGAAGGCCGCGCGCGGACAGCCCGATGGTGCGCAGGGTCAGGCCGTCCGGCCCCGCGGCGCCGACGATCCGGACCTCGGACGTGACGTCCGCCATGCGCAACACCGCCTCCCTACAGGACTTTCTCCGATAAATTATGACAGTGAACTGGGCCGTGACGACGTACGACTCCGCCTTCGGGTACGTCTCCGCGCACGGTGCGCCCCTGGTCGACCTGCTCGATCCGCAACCCGGCGAACGGGTCATCGACCTCGGGTGCGGCACCGGGACGTTCAGCGCGGAGATCGCAGAGCGGGGCGCCGAGGTGCTGGGCATCGACGGCAGCCCCGACATGGTCGCGCAGGCGACCGCCATGCATCCCGGGCTGTCCTTCATCGTCGGCGACGCCCACGACTTCACGGTCGGCGGGTCCTTCGACGCGGTCGCCTCCAACGCGGCCCTGCACTGGATGACCCGCGACCCCGACGCCGTCATCGGGCGCGTGCACGCCGCGCTGCGCCCCGGCGGCCGGTTCGTCGGCGAGCTCGGCGGCGCGGGTAACTGCGCCGAGCTGATCGTCGCGATGCAGACCGCGTGGCGCGTGTTCGGCCTCGGCGAGCCCGAGCTGCCCTGGTACTTCCCGTCCCCGGCCGCGTACGCGACCAAGCTGGAGGAGGCCGGGTTCACGCTGCGGCTGCTGGAGCACGCCGACCGGCCGACCCGGATGACCGAGGGCCCGAACGGCGCCGCCGACTGGGTCCGCGCCTACGCGGCGCGCGCGCTGGCCGACGTCCCGCCGGAACTGGTCGACCCGCTGCTCGACCGGGTCAACGACCTGGCCGCGCCGGCGCTGCGCCGCGAGTCCGGGTGGGTCGCCGACTACGTGCGGCTGCGGTTCGCCGCCGTCCGCCGCTCGGACGGCGCCGCCCCGACCCCGTTCGGCCCCCTGGCCGCCGACCGCCCCCTCTGACCCGCCGGGCCCGTCGGCGGCTCCGGCGCCTAGGGTGGAGGCATGCTGCGGTTGTACGACCATCGGACGGGCCGGGTGGAGCCCCTGCCGGCCGGGCCGGGCCTTCGGGTCCAGGTCCTTCCCGGCTCCGGGTACCGGACGCTGGTGGTCGCCGATCTGCTGCGGCGCGTCGTGCAGCGGTCGGGACGCCGCGTGCGGCTGGTGAGCACACCCCTCGCCGCGGGCGACGACTACACGGACTACGCCGTCGCGTCGGTCGAGGTGCTCGGCGAGCCGCTGGCGGACGCCGACGTCTACGTCACGGCCGGCGAGCCCGTGGCCGCGCTGTCCCTGGCCGTCCCCGCCGAGACCGGCGGGAGGCCGTCGGACGCGCTGACCGCACGGCTGGCGATGCTGGAGGTCCCGTACCGGGAGCCCGTGGAGTTGTCGGACGCGCGCCTGGCGGCCGCGGCCGAGCGGCTGGACGCGTGGCGCGGCAAGGTCGCCGAGTGGGCGACGTCCCCGGGCCGTCCCATGAGCCGGGAGTACGCGGACCAGGCGGACGCGGCGCTGGCGGACGACCTCGACACCCCGGGTGCCCTCGCCGTCCTCGACCGGCTCGCCGCCGACCCGGACGTGCCGCCGGGCGCGAAGCTGGAGACGTTCATCCACCTCGACATGCTGCTGGCGCTCGGGCTGGTGGCGGCGATCGGGAGCGCCTGACCGCGCGCCGGTCACGTGCCGGCTTGTACGTCGGTGAGCATCTCGCGGGCCTCTTCGATGGCACCTGTCCGGCAGGTGAACCGCACCGCGGGGTGACCCGGGCTTTCGCGGTCGCTGGGAGAAGCTAACTTCGTATGTCGTGTCGACCGAAGCCCCGGAATCACCGGCCCCGACGTCCCCCGAGCCGCCGGTCCGCGCGCGGCGCCGCCGCCGTGCCCGCCCGCTGATGGCGGCCTTCGTCGCGCTCGCCGTGCTGCTGTGCACGGCCGTGGGAGGGGTCGGCTGGTACTTCGCGGGCGTCGCGATCGAGGTCGACCACACCGCCGAGTACCCGCTGACCATCGCGGACACGGCGGACGGCACCGTCACGCTGCCCCGCGAGCCGGTGACGGAACGTCCCGGAACGTGGGCGCTTGTCTGGAAGGACGGGCGGGCCATGCTCGGCCCCGTCGTCGGCGGCGACCGTGACCACGTGGTGCGGAAGGTGACGTCGGTCGTTTCGGGTTCATTGCGGAAGGGCGCACCGGCGGCCATCGACCACTGGATGTACGACGGCGACCCCGAGAAGGCCGTGGGCCTGCCGTTCGAGGACGTCACCTATCCGTCCCGGGTAGGGCCGATGCCTGCGTGGCTGATTCCGGGGGCGTCCTACAAGGGGACGTGGGTCATCGCCGTCCACGGACGGAACGCGGACAAGGCGGAGACGTTCCGCGTCATGCGGCCCGTGCACGAGATGGGTCTGCCGATGCTGTCCATCGCGTACAGGAACGATGTGGGCGCGCCTTCGTCCGGCGACCGGAAGAACCATCTCGGCGACACGGAATGGCAGGACGTCATCTCCGCGATGGGCTACGCACGCGCACACGGCGCGACCGGTGTCGTCCTGTACGGGTGGTCGATGGGCGGCGCGATGGTCATGACGGCCCTGCGCAAGGACCCGTCGTTCGTGCGCGGCATCGTCCTCGACTCCCCCGTCCTGGACTGGAGCGCCACCCTCGACAAGCAGGGCGACGCCCGCAACCTGCCCGGCTTCATGACGGACGTGGCCAAGCAGGTCCTGGAATGGCGCATCGGCATCGACCTCACCGACTACGACCAGCGCCGCTTCGCCCCCCGGCTGCGTACGCCCGTCCTCCTTTTCACGACGCAGGACGACGCCACCGTCGCCAACGGCCCCGCCTACACCTTTGCCAGGACGGCGCCGCCCGGCATGGTCACGCACATCTCCACACCGGGCGACCACACCGAATCGTGGAACGTCGACCCGTCCGCCTACGAACGCAACCTTGAGTCCTTCTTGAAGAGGGTCGGTTAGCCGGCGCCGGTCAGGCGCGGCGAACCTCAAGCAGCGTCTTGCCGACGGTGGAGCGCGACTCGATGGCCCTGTGCGCGTCGGCGGCGCCTTCGAGCGGGAAGCGCTGCCCGATGACGGGCCGGAGCCGTCCCTGGGCCGCCTCGTGCAGGGCGCTGATGGTGAACTCGCGGAGCTGCTCCGGCGTGGCCTTCGGCTGGACGAGCGTCACCCCTCGTTCGGCCGCCTGCTCCTCCGGGACGCTCGCCCACTCGCCGGACGCCAGCCCGAAGCTGACCATGCGCCCCTTGGGCCGGACGAGAGTGAACGCCTCGCGGGCCACATCGCCGCCGACCCCGTCGAAGACGACGTCCACCGTGCCGGCCTTCTCGGCCCAGCCGGGCTCGCGGTAGTCGACCGCCTCGTCCGCACCGAGGCGCATCGGGACCTCGGTCTTGTGCGCACCCCCGGCCGCCGCGACGACGGTCGTCCCCCTGGCCTTCGCCAGCTGCACGAGAAGCGTCCCGACCCCGCCGGCCGCCGCCTCCACCAGCACCCGCTCCCCCGGCCTCGGGTCGGCCGCACGCAGCATCATCGTCGCCGTCCGGCCGTCGGCGAGAAGGGCGACCGCGTCGTCGAGCGCCAGGCCGTCCGGGACGTCGAAGAGCCCCTTCGCATCAACGGCCGCCTTCTCCGCGTAGGCGCCCGTCCCGCCGGTGCTGCTGACGACCCGCCGTCCGACCAGCCGTCCGTCCACACCGGCCCCGACCGCCGTCACCACACCGCCGACCCCGTTGCCGGGGATGACCGGCGGTTCCAACTTCACCGGCGCCGGACCCGTGCCCGCCCGCATCTGCGTCTCGACGAACGTGATGTTGACGAACTCGACCTCGATCAGCACCTGCCCCTCACCCGGAACCGGATCCGGCGCCTCTTCCGGGACGAGCACCTCCGGCCCACCGAACTCCTTCAGCCACACCGCGCGCATGTGAACCCCTCCGATCAGCGGTAGCTCCTCCAGACTGCTACCTCAAGCAAGGTCGAGGTCAACTCGTTCGCAACGAATCTCTTTTCTCGCCCCACGAGGCTCTGTAAGCTTTCGCGCGAGTTCTGCCCCCGTTGTCGGCTGCCGCTCAAGGAAGACGATGCGCGCCCGGTTGGTACGTTCCTCCCCGCTCGGGTCGCCCCGCGCCGCCTCCGTGCTCGTCACGGCGGCCGCCGTGTGCGCGGCCGCCGGCTGCGGCTCGTCCGGCTCGTCCTCGAACGGCGAGTTCGCCCCGAACGGCTCCTTCGACACCGGCTCCGCCGCCCCCGCCCCGGCCGCCGCAGCCCCCTCGGCGATCCCGACGGCGGAGCTTTACAAGACCGTCCTCGAGCGGTACCGCGCTTACCAGGACGCCTACAAGAAGGCCTACGACACCAACGACCCGTCCAACCTGCCCGACGTCGCCATGGACCCCCTCCTCACCGAGGTCACCAACGACGTAGAGGCGACCAAGGCCAAGGGCGTCATCTGGCGCTTCACGAACACGTTCAATCCTCGGGTCTACGCCCGCTCCAAGGACAGCACGAAGGTCTACGTCATCGACTGCATCCGGACCCTCGCCGCCTACCGCTACTCCGCGAAGACGGGAGAGCGACTCAACGGTGGACCGGGCGTGGCCCACATCCAGCGGACGACCCTCCAGTACGACTCCGGTGTATGGAAGGCCGCGGCAACTGCCCAGGACAAGACATGCTGAAGGCCGGCAGGGAAGGACAGACAATGCCTCCCAACCCACCCACTCGACGCCGTGCGGCCTCCTGCATGGTCATCGCTGCGACTCTCATTGCGCCTGCCCTGGCCGCCGTCCCCGCTAGGGCCGATGATTGCGGAGCCCCGAAAGACCTGTATTGCAACCCGAAGACGAGCAAGACCATCACCACTGGTGGCGGCGGTGGGACGGGCGGAGGAGGCGGCGTTTCCGGGCCTGTCGATCCACCCGACCCAGTGGGGCTGACTGACAACGAGGCGGTGGATGCCGTCAACGGCCCAGGCGGTAACGCGCCACCGGCCCAGGCACCGCCGACCACGTTGCAGCTTGTCGACGAGGCCCTGACCACCAAGGGCTTTCCTGTTCCCGTAGTGCACACCGCACCGAACGGGAAGACATATGTGCGTGTTCGGACAGCTCTGTGGGTGGACAACTTCGACGTCGTACAAACGGAGCCGGTGAGCGCGGGCGACCAGACAGTCCAGGCGACGGCCAAGCCCGTCTCGGTCAGATGGAACATGGGCGAAGACGAGTTCACCTGCAAGAGCGCCGGCAGCAAGGACGGCAAGTCCTGCAACTACACCTACAAGCAGTCCTCCGCAAGGCAACCGGGCGGAAAGTACCAGATCACCGCGACCATCACCTGGAACATCACCTGGACGTGTGAGGGTGACGACTGCGACAACGCTGGGGGCGACCTCGGGGAACGGCCCATCTCCTCGGGGCCCACACCACTGGTCGTCAGCGAAATCCAGACCAACACGGGCCAGTGACAGATCGCGAACATCGGCTGCCCGGGTTCATCGAACTCGCGGAGCTGGGGACAGGCGCCCAGGGCGAGGTCGTGCTCGCTCGGCACGAGTCGGGCGGCGGAGCGGTAGCGATCAAGTACCTCGCCGCCGACCTCCTCGGTGATACGGCCGCGAGGAGCGTCTTCCGCGAAGAGGCTCAGATGCTCAAGCGGGTGAACAACCCGCATGTGGCGCGATTACTCGATTATCTGGAGTCGC
Organism: Actinomadura bangladeshensis; assembly: GCF_004348335.1. GTDB lineage: Bacteria > Actinomycetota > Actinomycetes > Streptosporangiales > Streptosporangiaceae > Spirillospora > Spirillospora bangladeshensis. The sequence continues at coordinate 96,555 of NZ_SMJW01000003.1, forward strand.
CCTGGGGCGCGGCGATCATTTTGGAGGCGGTGCCCGGCCGTGCCCTCCGGAAGGTACTGGACGAACTTGAAGGGGCGCTGGCACCCGAGGCGGCCTTGGCGATCCTCAAAGGCTCACTGCTCGGCTTGGCTGCGGCACACTCCGTAGGCGTCGTCCACCGCGACTACAAGCCCGGGAACGTACTCGTGCAGGACGACGGGCAGAGCAAACTCATCGACTTCGGCATCGCCGTCCTCACCGGGCAGGGCGGCCAAGCCGGGACACCCGCCTACATGTCCCCGGAGCAATGGGCGGGCGGACCCGCCACCCCGGCGACCGACCTTTACGCGGCAACGTGCGTGTTCGTCGAATGCGTCACGGGCAAGAGGCCCTTCACCGGAGCAACTCTCGCCGAACTGAAGACGGCGCACGAGGAGGGCTTCACGTCCTTCGAGAGCATCTCCGAGCCGCTGCGTCCTCTCGTCCAACGTGGCCTGGCGAGAAGACCGAGTGACCGGATCTGGAACGCCTACGAGTTCGTCAGCGAGTTGGAATCGGTCGCCGCACAGGCTTACGGGCCCGACTGGGAACGGCGGGGCTTCCTCGCACTCGGCGCGGTCGCCGCGACCGTCGTGACGGCCGCCCCACTGGCAATGCTCGGCGGCGCCCTCCTGACTCCCGGCGCATCGGCGACCGGCACCGCAGCGTCCACGGCACTGGGCCACGTCGCCACCGGCCTCGCGCAGAGCGCCACCTCGGTGGACGTGATGGCGAAAACCGGCGCGTCCATGTCCAAGGGCTTCCTGAGCAAGATCGGCGGGGCGAAGGGCGCCGCTGCGATCGGGGTCGCGGGAGTGGGCGGTGTGATCGCTGCATGGTTGCTCTGGCCCGGCCCGAGCGTGGGCGGGACGAGCCACGCCGGAGTCCACGCGTACTTCACCAAGCCGGGCGTGCTCCTCGGGCAGGCTTACCTGCCCGCCTCGGAGACCCCGTACATCGACTTCAAGTACTCGCTCAGCCCGGCCAGGGCCAAGACCGGCACCGAAGTGCGCCTCGTCGAGGAGTTCCGAGGACGCACCACTGGAGCCGTCTACTACACCCCGAATGGTGAGCGCCAATGCCTCGGACATGAGGCAAAGCCTCCGAAGACCCATGCATACGAATGGGCGATCGGACTCGGCAAAGAGCAACTCGATATTGAAAGCTCTGACTACATGGCCTTTTACCGCATCCCGCCGGCCAAGCGGAACGACATCCCTCAGAAGACGACGGGCGCCATAATCCTCCCCGTCCGCAGCGACACGAGCGGTGAACAGCAGCCGTTCGTCCAGGCAGAATGCGCCACCATGAGCCGCTGGACGACCACGTCCAGGATCGTCCTTCCGGACCATGACCTCCTACCACCGGGCACATACTTGGTGGCACCGCACGCACCGATGAAGGTGACCAAGACAGTACGGGAGGACGAGGCGATCCCTCCGGAGTCGGCAGGGGCGCGGATCGACGGAACACTGCCGGTGATCGAGGTACTGGACGGCTGACGCGCCGGCCCGCCCCAGCCCGGCGTCACGCGGTCCGTTGCAGGACGCGGCAAGCACCGGCCAATCACGGTCGGCGGCTGCCCTCACAGCGCACACACCCGCACCCGGCGCGCTGTGAGTTCGTCCGGGAAGGGGGTTTCACCGTTCATCGCCGCTTCCAGCAGGTCCGGTGACGAAGCCGTGATGAGACGTCGCCCAGCCGCCCGCCACATGCCGCCGTCCACCCAAACGGCCCACCCGGGGAAGCGTCCCCGCAGATCGGTCAGCAGCTCGGCCTCGTTCACGCGGGTCCCTCGGGCAGGAGCGCCCAGACGGCCTTGCCGCCACCTCCGAGCGGCTGGGCGCCCCACTCCTTGACGAGCGCACCCAGCATCGCGAGCCCGCGGCCGTCCTCGCTCAGCAGTTCAGCCGAGCCGGCGACCGGCAGGACGTCGGAGGAGTCGAAGACCTCCACGACCGTCCCCTTGTCGGCCTGAAAGAGCCGCACCTTCGCCGTGGTGCTGCCGGTGTGCCGCAGGACGTTCGTCACGAGCTCCGACACCACGACTTTCGCCACGTACGCGTCCTGCCCCCACTTCTCCAGGACGTTCTCCACCCAGTCCCGAGCGGCCTTGATCGACTCGGCCTGCACCGGCACAACGATCTCTGCGGGCTCCTGCATGAAACGATCACCTCCGAGTTTCGTGACTCAATGCACAGAATCCACTCCGAGGAGTAATCTGACTATGCAAGCTCCGAACCGCACACCGAGGACTTAAGGCCACTTACAAACGGTTCAGATCTGCTGGAGGTCCCCCCGCCATGGCCAAGCGCAAGCCGTCCCCCGCCCTCAAAGCTTTCGGTGCAGAGGTCAGACGCCTGCGAGAAGAGGCGAACATCACCCGAACGGAACTCGCCCAGCGGGTAGCGGTCACGCCCTCGTACATCTCGCAGGTCGAAAGCGGCAACACGCGCTGCCGCATGGACTTCGCCCAACGCCTGGACCAGGCACTGAACACGGGCGAGCAACTCACGACGGCCTGGACCAAGCACCTCCGCAACGCCAACTACCCGAAGTTCTTCGCCGACTACCCCGAGGCCGAAGCCACGGCCGAACTCCTACGCGCCTACGAGGCAACATTCGTCACCGGGCTTCTACAGACGCCGGAGTACGCCCGCGTCCTCCTCCCCAGCGAGGCCGCCGTCGATCGGCGTCTCCTGCGTCAGCAGATACTCTCCCGTGAGGCACCGCCCAAGCTCATCGTCGTCCTGGATGAGAGCGTGCTTGCACGCGAAGTCGGCGGCCCCGAAGTGATGCGGGCGCAGTGCGAGTACTTGCTGACGATGTCACAACAAAAGAACATCACCATCCAGCTAGCCCCCATCGCCTACTACCCCGGTATCTCCGGATCGTTCAACATCGCCACACAGCCAACACGCGAAGAACTGGTCTACCTGGAGACCTCACCCGGAGGCCTCACGTCTGATGATCCAAGGGATATCTTGCACGTAGTCAGCGCGTTCGCGGAGTTGCAGGCGCGCGCCATGAGCGTCAGTGACTCCAGGGACTCCATACGAAGGGCGATTGACCGGTGGACGATGTGACCTGGCGCAAGTCGCGGCGAAGCAACGACCAAGAGGGAGCCTGTGTGGAAGTGGCAGCCCTTCTCACTGGTGTGGGAGTGCGGGACTCCAAGGACCCGGACGGCCCCAAACTCCTCCTCACCCCCACCACATTCCGCGCACTCCTCACCGACATCAAACAGCAGTAACCCTCCAACCAGCCAGGAAGCCCCGGTTTTCATCCGGGGCTTCGCCACATCCAGACAACTCGACTCCGCGTCCGTACGCTGAAAGGGAGATGCCGCACAGCAACGGCAGGAGCTCCGTGGATCAGGTGACGTGGCATAAAGCACAGCGCAGTAACGACCAGGGCGGTGAGTGCGTGGAGGTCGCTGCCGTGGCCGGAGGTGTGGGTTTGCGGGACTCCAAGAACCCGGGCGGGCCCAGACTCCTCCTCGACCCCACCGCGTTCCGCGCACTCCTGACCGCACTCAAGGACACGCGGGCCTGAGCATTGTCACTAAAGGCGGACTCAACGGACGAGTCGGGGTGGCGCAGGTCCAGCCACAGCGACAACCTCGGGGGTAACTGCGTGGAACTGGCAGAGCTCGCAGGGGATGTGGGCGTGCGGGACTCCAGGGATCCGGGCGGGCCCAAGCTCCTCCTCGATCCCCCCACATTCCGCGCACTTTTGAGCGACCTCAAGCGGCAGTAGCCCCCAGCCGGTCTCGTCTGCCGGCTGCATATCCTTGGGGCCATGAGTGCCCAGCCCCCGGAGTCGTCTCCGCGTACTGTTCCGTCCGGTGAGCTTCGCGCCTCCCATGCCGATCGGGATGCGGTGGTGGAGCGGTTGCGTGATGCGGCGGCCGAGGGGCGCATCGATCTCGATGAACTCGATGCGCGCGTGGAGCAGGCGTTGAACTCCAGGACCCACTCCGAGTTGGCCGTCCTGACCGCCGACTTGCCGAAGGCCGAATCCGCTGCGGAGCGGTCGCCGCTGGTACTCAAGGGCGGTCTGCACGGCGCGTCTCGTGGTCCTGGGCGCTGGGAGGTTCCCGAGCGGGTGGTCGCTCACGGAGGTCTGGCGGGTGTGAAGATCGACTTCACCCGGGTCGAGTGCCGTCTCGCCGAGGTCGCGGTGGAGGCGTACGGGGAGGCAGCGGGCGTCACGATCGTCATCCCCGACGGCTGGGCCGCGGACACCACGGGCATGGATCCCGGCCTCGGCGGCCTGAAGGACAAGACCACTCCCGACCGGCTCCCGGGCACCCCGCTGGTCCGGCTCACGGGGTCCGGCGGCCCGGCCGGAGTGGTCATCCGCCACCCCAACCGCCGGGAACGGCGCAAGCTGCAGAACAACCCGACGTAGGGGCAGGCCCTCACGCACTCGGGGCCTCACGACGCCGCGCGGTTCAGGCGTCAGTCGCGGTGTCGGAGACCACCCGGTCGCCGCCCGGCGGCACGGCGTCCATCAGGGTCCGCACGATCTGGGACGGTTCAGAGCCGCCGGGGCCATCACCGCGAACATCAGCACAGTCAGTCGGGCAGGGCGGCGGTGAGGTCCACCTCGACGAGCTGGCCGGGGAAGCCGAGCTGCGCGACGCCCAGGAGAGTGCTCGCGGATGTGAACGCCGGTCCGAGGGCGGAGGCGGTGAGCCGGGTCCACGCGGTGCTCAGGTCGTCCCGGACGTCGCTCCGCACGTAGACCACCGAACGCACCACGTGCTGCGGCTCGGCGTTCACCGCCGCGAGGGCGGCGAGCGCGTTCGCGACGATCCGGTCGACCTGCGCTTCGATGGATCCCGGGCCGACGAGGGAGCCGCCCGGGTCGAGGGGGCACTGTCCCGCCAGGTAGGCCGTCCGCCCGGTCTCGGCGACGGTGATGTGGTGGTATCCGGGTGTCCGGTGCAGCGACTCGGGATTGATGCGGGTGATCTCGGCTGTCATGGCCGCAAGTCTGGCCGAGACGCCGGGAGCGGCACATCCCGTTTCCCTGCCGCGGGTTCCGCGGTCAGCGGCGGTTCGCCTCCGCGTACAGCTGGGGGCGGGCGAACCAATCGGCGTCGAGGCGCTGGCCGGTCAATGACTCCAGGGTGGCCATGGCGGTCTCCCAGTCCGGGCCCGGAAGGTCCTGTGCACTGAGGTCGCACAGCGCGCCGAGGTGGTCGGTCAGGGCGTCGGGATCGGTGCCCCATCGGGTCAGCGGGTCGAGCATGTCCAATTCGGTGATCACCACACCGTCGACGAGGTGGTAGAGCCTGTTGAAGTTGTTGATCAGCCAGAACACCGAGTGGACCGTGGCGTCCCTGCTGAGCCGCCGCAACGCGTCCGCCTCGGCCGTCGCGGTGCCGTATCCGACGATGACGAAGGCGTCGCCGCGCTGTTCGAGGAAGACCGCGTCGTCGAAGTCGTAGTCACTGTCGTCGTCCGGGCGGCGGGTGGTCACGGTGTCCGGGTCCCCGTGCAACCGGCGCACCAGTTCCCGCACTGTCACGTCGGCACTGTGCGGGCGGACGACGGTCCAGCACAGGTTCTCTGCCGGGTGCGGCGAGACATGGTCCAGTTGCCGGAGCATCCGTACGTAGTGCTCGACTTGCTCCGGTACCGGGCCCGTCATGATCGGCTCCTTCGGTCGTCGGCCGGCCGCCCCTGCCGGAACGCCGAGACCGCCACCGGCCCGGACGCCGCCCGGTAGCGAGCCGGTCGGGTCGCAGCGGGTGGTTCAGGTGGGTTTGTGGGCCATTCCGCCCCAGAGGGCGGCGGGGGCGGCGGCCTCCAGATCGGAGCGGGGGCGCCATCTTGAGACCTCGACGACGCCGGGCTCGATGAGTTCCAGGCCGGTGAAGAAGCCGGTGACCTGTTCGCGGTCGCGCAGTGTCACCTTTTCCGTCGAGTTCTCGTTCATGGCCCGCGCGAACGCGGCCATCTCCTCGGGGAAGATGTCGTTCGCGGTGTGGGACACCACCAGGTGGCTGCCCGCGGGCACGGCGTCCATCAGCGTGTTCGCGATATGGGACGGGTTCGACTCGTCCGGGATGAAATGGAGGACGCCGATGAGCATGACCGCCACCGGCTTGGTGAAGTCCAGCGTGCGGGCCGCCTGCTGAAGGATCGTGGCGGGGTCGCGCAGGTCGGCGTCGATGTAGTCGGTCATGCCCGGTTTGCTGCTCTTCAGCAATGCCTCGGCATGCGCCAGGACGATCGGGTCGTTGTCGACGTAGACGATCCGGCACTCGGGGACGAGCGCCTGGGCGACCTCGTGGGTGTTGTCGGCCGCCGGCAGCCCGGTCCCGATGTCCAGGAACTGGCGGATCCCGGCCTCGGCGACCAGGTACTCCACCGTCCGCGCCAGGAACGCACGATTGGCCCGCACGGATTTGACCGTGGACGGAAACGCCTTCAGGCCGGCCTCGGCGGCCGCTCGGTCGACCTCGAAGTTGTCCTTGCCGCCCAGCCAGACGTCATAGACCCTTGCGGGGTGAGGGATGTTCGTGTTGACCCGGGAGAGTTTGTCCTGACCCGATGACTCTTCTGGCAGGTCCGATGCCACGAACGTCTCCTCACACACCGCCATTGATAAGGCAAAACCACCATATATCCGCCACGCCTTTCCCTCGCACCGCTCAGCAGACAGGGCTGCCGCGAGGTCCACCCCGACGAGCCGATTACCCCTCACACTCCGTTGACCTGCGGCGTGTTGTTGTTATGAAGGCGCTCATAACAACAACACGCCGCAGGTCAACGGGATGGGACGGGGGGGAGGTGGGCGTCTTTCGCCGGGCCGGTGGACGGGTGCCGCGCTGCCGGTGCCGGTGTGGGCTCGTCCGAACCCGGGGCGGGGCTCGGACGTCGGAGGAGGGTGACAAGTGCGCTGGTAGGATCTCGGGCGATGCGTGGGCGGTAGCGGTGACGCAGCCAGGTGGCCCGCCCCGGCGTGATACGGCCGATATTCGCTCGGCGCGGGATTCCGTCCGCCCGCATGTCCACAGTTAGGTTCCCCGGTGCTGCTCTCCCCTCTGGCCGATCGTCGTTTCAAGGCCGGTGCGTTGCCGGCCGCCGCCAGGGGCAACTGGTTGTTCGTCGTGGTGCTGCTCGCGGGTGTCGTGCTGCGGGTCGTCACCATGCTGGGGTTCCGGGGCGTGCTGTGGTTCAACGACAGCTACGACTTCCTGCGGATCGCCGACGACCCGTTCCCGCATCCGCTGCGGCCGTCCGGTTACGGGCTGTTCCTGTGGGGGTTGAAGCCGTTCCACAGCCTGGCGCTCGTGACGTTGCTGCAGCATGCGGCGATCGTCGGGCTGGCGGTGGTCGGCTACCGGATGCTCGTCCGCGACTTCGAGGTGCGGCGGACGTGGGCGGCGCTGGCCGTCACGCCGATCCTGCTGGACTCGTACCAGATCGAGCTCGAGCATCTGCTCCTGTCGGACACCTTGTTCACCGTGCTCATCTTCGGGGCGCTGCTGGTGCTGGC